>PWRF01000170.1 GCA_003556325.1 Bacteroidales bacterium
CTTGAACCCGGCCTGATAGATGTCAATGATGCCACAAGCCTTACCGTTACCCTTTCGGGCGAAGGCAACCTGAGGATGGCAGAAATACCGGTACCATCGTTTCCCCGGCACCTGGATGTTTTTGCTCCCCAGGTCCGCGACGACATACAAATGCCCCGAACAGGCATTGAAGGCAGCAGAAGCTTCGAACATGTCATCATACCCCGAAACACAGGTACATTCACCATTCCGGCAATCGAACTCACCTATTTTGACCCTGACCGGGAGCAATACATTACACAAACGGCCGGTCCCTTCGCCCTGGAAGTGGAAGGCGATCCCATACCCGGTGAACCGGCTGCTTCAATACAAGACCGCTGGCTGACAGAGGACATAAGGTTCATACATACCGGATCGGTAAACTGGCAGCCAAAAGGAGAGCTTTTCTACGGGAGCCTGCGCTTTATGCTGCTCCTGATCTTGCCGGTTGTATTGCTTGTAGTGTTTTTAGTGTTCTGGAGACATCACAGGAAACAACTGGATGATATACAGGGGCTTCGCACCAGAAAAGCCCGAAAAGTAGCCGTCAAAAGATTGAAAAACGCGGAAAAGCTTCTTAAAAACGGGCAAAAAGAAGCCTTTTTTGAAGAGATATTCAGAGCCTTATGGGGGTATGTGTCAGAGCGGCTGAACATTCCTGTGTCAAAGCTAAGCAAAGAAAACGTTTCCGCTGCCTTTAAATCAAAGAACATCCCTTACGAGCTGGCCGACCGCTTCCTTGAAGGGCTCCACGAGTGCGAATACGCCAGGTTTGCCCCTGCAGAAACGGAGAATCCCATGGAGGCTACATACAAAAAAGCACTGGATACTATAATCACAATAGAAAAGGAGTTGCGAAAAAACAACAGGTAATATGATCAGAAGAACCCTTCTTTTTTCGATAGGTCTTTTGGGGATACTTTCTTTCCATGCGAAGGCACAGTCGCCCGATGCGGTTATGGAGCAAGCCAACCTGGCTTATATGGAAGAGTCCTGGGAGGATGCCATTGAGCTGTACAACAGAATACTTCGTATGGACGTTCAGTCGGCGCCCTTATACCACAACCTGGGGAATGCATGGTACCAGAAAGGGAATACCGGGAAGGCCATACTGAACTATGAAAGGGCGCTGCTGTTGAACCCCTCTTACGAACCCTCAAGGCACAACCTGCGGATTGCAAGGAGCAGAATTGTAAATCCTGTAGAAGAGATGCCGCTGCTGTTCTATCAGCGATGGCATAAAGCCCTTATCAATATGATGTCTGCTGACGGATGGGCTGTTGCAGGCATAGTGTTTTTGTTTTTTACTATGTTCTTAATTGCCTTGTTCGTGGTAAGCAGAACGATCTTTTACAGAAAGCTGATTGCTACAGGGGCTGCGCTGTTGTTTTTTGTTTCACTCACTGCCTTTTATTCTGCCGGCAGGCAGCATTATCTGCGACACAGGGCAGAACATGTTATAGTGATGGAGCAGATGAAGCATGTGAACAGCGCACCGGGGGGGCGTGGAAAGGACCTCTTTGTGGTTTACGAGGGAACCAGGGCTCAGGTAATCAACAAAATAGACTCCTGGCTGGAGCTGCGTTTTGCAGATGGGAATGTGGGCTGGATAGCCTCGGAAGCTGTCGAAAAGATCTAGTTCATCCGGACTTTCCTTTTATTCCGGACGGCCGGAATCTTCATGCCGGTGCCGTCGCTGAGCTTCTCTGAACAGCATGCGGTTAAACCCCCGTTCTGCCTCAAAAAGAAGGGCTATCTGGCGCACGCTGATCACTTCCATAAGCTTTTCGGTATATTGGCGACGCAGTGCTGCAGACTCCTCGAATCGTGCTATTTCCGCTTCCACATAGATTGCAGCTTCTTCCTCTGTCATATCCCCCGGATCAGGCATCGCTTCCCTGGTCTGCCTGAAACTGTCGGCAACTTCTTCCACCTTCCTGGTATATTCATTGTAAACAGGCCAAAACACTTTGGCTTCGTCGGAGGTTAAAGACAGTTTGGTTGTGATGTAGGATATCCTTCTTGCTTCAATAGCTTCTTTTCTTTGCTGACGCTGCCTTTCTCCCTGCCTCAGATCTGGCTGGGCATTTGTATGAAAGGCTCCTGCAAAGGCGAACAATAAGAACACGATTGTCAGCCGGACTGTTTTTTGGGAAGATATCATAGGTTTTTCTTTTTGAGTTTTACGAAGGCATTCTTTTGCGTTTCTAATACAACGATGAGAGCAAATATTCCGATTCAATGCCGAAATACCTTGCTTCTTCGAGGATCATCTCCATGATTTCATCATAATCAAATTCATCATCGGCCAATATATCCGCATCCATGTTATACAGGATCTCCTCTGCACTGATATCCGAATCCATAATCAGTTGATATATCATATCCTGGTCAAAGTAGGCCTGAGCCTGGAGGTACTCAAAGTCGATATACTGCTCATCGAGCGCCACATAGTCAATATCGTTGTCGCTGCGCATGAGGAACAGGGAAATACCCAATGCGACCAGGATCAGCAGGCTTGCGGCCCATGCGAATACCTGCCGGGATGAAGCAACAGGTTTACGGAACTGAACGATGTTTGTGCTTCCTTCCAGGCGACCCTGGATTTTTCCGGGCAGTTCATCAAAATATCCTTCGGGGACTTTGAAACCTGCTTCTTTTCCCGGAGCATTAAGAGCACTGCCAAGTTCCTGCAGTTCCTTTTGTATAGCCTTTTTGTTTTCTGTTTTCATCCTTTATGGACTTTTATGTTTAGATGGCAAAATGCAACAAAGGTTTAATTTATGAAACGACTGATTTTTCAACTTTTTTCACGGCATGATGGTAAGAGGCCTTTAAGGCACCCACGGAGGTATCCAGGATTTCAGACATGGTCTCGTACTTCATTTCATGGAAATAGCGCATATTGAATATCACACGTTGCTTTTCCGGAAGTGCCAGAATCGCTTTTTGAAGCTTTTTCTCCATCTCGTTACCCTGGTAATAGACATCGGCCTCAAGGGTTTCTTCCAGTTGCTTGCTGAGATCACCCACAGGCAGCAAATACCGTCGTTTTTTCTTTTTAAGGAAGGAGAGTGCTTCGTTGGTGGCAATGCGGTATATCCAGGTGTACAGGGCAGAGTCGCCGCGAAACTTTGGAAGTGCCTCCCAGACTTTGATAAAAACATCCTGCACGAGATCATTGGCATCCTCATGACTTATCACCAGTCGTCTGATATGCCAGTAAATGGACTCCTGGTATTTTTTCACAATAAGCCCGAAGGCCATGTCGGTCTGACCGGCCCTGAATTTTTCCAGCAACTCATCGTCCGTATACTGCTTCATCTGGCAGGCTTTCTACCCGGCATTACCTCTTCCTTTTTAAAACCTTGCTGACGGCATCTGAAATATTTCCGGCACTGAGGCCGTATTTCTTCATCAGTTCATGCGGTTTGCCGCTCTCACCAAAACTGTCGCTGACAGCTATCATTTGCATGGGAACGGGATGATGCTCGGCCAGCAGGTGTGCGATGGCATCTCCAAGGCCTCCGTGCACCTGATGTTCTTCGGCTGTTACCGCACATTTGGTCCGGGCTACTGATTGTATGATGCTTTCCGCATCCAAAGGTTTAATCGTATGCACATTAAAAATGTCTGCGCGTATGCCCTGTTTATACAACTCCCTGCCTGCCTCGAGGGCTTCCCAGACGAGGTGGCCGGTAGCGAAGATACTCACGTCGCCCCCCTCCGTCAGCCGTATTGCCTTGCCAATTTCAAATTCTTCATCAAGGCTGGTGAAATTGGGCACTTTAGGTCGGCCGAAACGCAGATAGAACGGGCCATGATGCCTGGCGATGGCAGCCGTTGCCAGGCGTGTCTGATTATGATCGCACGGTACCACAACCTTCATGTTGGGAAGCATGCGCATCATTCCTATATCCTCGAGCATCTGGTGGGTGGCACCATCCTCGCCAAGGGTAAGTCCCGCGTGGGAAGCACAAATTTTCACATTCTTTTCGGAGTAGGCGATGGACTGACGGATTTGATCATATGCGCGCCCTGTACTAAAGTTAGCAAAAGTTCCCGTGTAAGGTATTTTCCCACCTATGGAAAGTCCGGCCGCAACTCCCATCATATTGGCTTCGGCAATGCCCACCTGGAAAAAGCGCTCCGGAAACTCTTTCTGAAAATCGTTCATCTTAAGCGAACCCGTGAGGTCAGCGCAAAGGCCCACAACATCCGGGTTCTTCCTTGCTACATCCAGCAAGCCAAGCCCAAAGCCTGACCGGGTGTCTTTTTTCTCTGTGTAGGAATACTCTTTCATGTGTGTATGTTTTTTTCAACTAATTGTTGATGAGGAGTTTATGTTCTTGTCAAAAGTTCAGGGGTTGTGTTGCAACTGTCAAAATGTCGAAATGTCGAAATGTCCCAATAATCATCCTTGGTAATCACTTTCCAAACCTGCAATCCATACCCCTTCGGCCCAGCCCTTCATCGCGAGGTTTTAATAGTCACCCAGGGTTTCTTTGAAATTTGCTATCGCTTTCTCAAACTGTTCGTCGTTAGGCGGCTTCCCGTGCCATTCGTGCGTTCCCATCATAAAGTCCACCCCATAACCCATTTCGGTGCGCATGAGGATCACCACGGGTTTTTTGTTTCCGCAGAGGCTCCGGGCCTTTTCCAGGGTATTGATCACCTCTTCCATTTTGTTACCGTCCATTTCGAGTACTTCCCAACCGAAGGCCTTATATTTGGCATGGAGGTCACCAAGGGGCATCACGTCGTTCACGGCTCCGTCTATTTGCTGTCCATTATAGTCAACGATACCGATGATGTTATCGATCTCTCTGCCGGCGGCAAACATGGCAGCTTCCCATATCTGCCCTTCCTGCTGTTCGCCGTCGCCCATAAGGCAATACACGATCTGCGGATCCTTATTCAGCCTTTTTGCAAGGGCGGCCCCGCAGGCAACACTTAATCCCTGGCCCAGCGAGCCACTGGCAACCCTGACACCCGGCAATCCCTCCTCGGTCGCAGGATGGCCCTGTAACCGGCTGTCGATAAGGCGAAACGTTGCCAGTTCTTTTTTGTCGAAATAGCCACTGTGAGCGAGTACGCTGTACCATCCGGCCGAAAGGTGTCCGTTTGAAAGAAAAAACAGATCCTCTCCTGCACCGTCCATCGAAAAATCGCCGGGGTTATGCTTCATCACGCGAAAATATAGTGCAGTAAGCAGGTCTGCGCACCCAAGCGGGCCACCCGGATGTCCGGATTGTGCTCCATACACCATGCGAAGCACATCGCGGCGCACCTGTGTTGCAATGTCTTTCAGCTCGTTAATATCTTTCATTGTTTTAGGGTTTAATTCTGAATAAATCCAAACTTTTCAGTAAAACAGGGACATTTTCCTGGAAAACAGGCCGGTATTAATCGGCTTTAAGCTTTCTGTATTTAATTCTTTTGGGGCTGATATCGCCCAGGCGTTTCTTTCGGTTTGCCTCATAATCGGAGTATCCGCCTTCAAAGAAAGATACCTGTGAGTTCCCCTCAAAAGCCAGTATATGTGTGGCCACCCGGTCGAGAAACCATCTGTCGTGGGTGATAATAACCGCACAGCCGGCAAAATTTTCCAGTCCTTCCTCCAGGGCCCTCAGGGTGTTGACATCTATATCGTTGGTAGGTTCATCCAGCAGCAGCACGTTGGCTTCGCTTCTGAGGGTCATGGCCAGGTGCAGGCGGTTCCTTTCGCCGCCCGACAATACCCCGCATTTTTTCCCCTGGTCGGGGCCGGTAAAGTTAAAGCGTGCCACGTAGGCCCTGCTGTTCATCTCCCGCCCGGACAGCCTTATGGTTTCGTGCCCTCCGGAGATGACCTCCCATACACTTTTCTCCGGGTCTATATCGGCATGAGCCTGATCCACATACCCAATGCTCACGGTATCTCCAAATTGAAATTTTCCCTGGTCGGCTTGTTCCTTTTCCATGATCATGCGGAAAAGGGTTGTTTTTCCCGCTCCGTTGGGCCCGATAATTCCAACGATGCCGGCAGGGGGAAGCGAAAAATTCAGGTCGCTGAAAAGAAGTTTGTCGCCAAATGCTTTGCTGACCTGGTCGGCTTCGATAACCTTTGAGCCAAGCCTGGGGCCATTCGGAATAAAGATCTCCAGGCGTTCTTCTTTTTGTTTGATATCTTCGTCCAGCATTTTCTCGTATGCGTTCAGCCTTGCCTTTCCTTTTGCCTGCCTTCCTTTGGGCGTCATGCGCACCCACTCCAGCTCCCTTTCCAGCGTCTTGCGCCGCTTGCTCTCGCTGCGCTCTTCCATTTCCAGGCGTTTGGCTTTTTGTTCAAGCCATGAAGAATAGTTTCCTTTCCAGGGGATACCCTCTCCCCTGTCGAGTTCCAGAATCCAGCCCGCTACATTGTCAAGGAAATACCTGTCGTGAGTGATCGCTATGACGGTTCCTTTGTACTGCTGCAAGTGCTGTTCCAACCACTGTACGCTTTCTGCATCCAGGTGGTTGGTAGGCTCGTCCAGCAAGAGGATCTCCGGTTCCTGCAATAGAAGGCGGCAAAGCGCCACCCTCCGGTGTTCTCCACCGCTCAAGGTAGACACGGATGTTTCCGGCGGGGGACAGCGCAAGGCATCCATGGCCCTCTCAAGCTTGCTGTCAAGATCCCAGCCTCCGTATTGTTCAATAAGGTCTGACAGCTCGCCCTGACGGTTAATAAGCCTGTTCATCTCGTCATCGTCCATAGGCTCCGCAAACTTCAGGTTCACCTCTTCGTATTCTTTCAGGATATCCACCACCTCCTGAACGCCCTCCTGCACTATCTCCTTTACCGTCAGAGACGGATCAAGCAGCGGCTCCTGAGGCAAATACCCAACGGAATAGCCCGGCGAAAAAACAACCTCTCCCTGGTACGACTTTTCCTCCCCGGCGATGATGCGCATCAGTGTCGACTTACCCGAACCATTCAAACCTATGATCCCTATCTTTGCCCCATAAAAAAAGGAAAGATAGATATCTTTCAACACCTGCTTGTTATTGGGTGGAAATGTTTTACTCACACCCACCATTGAAAAAATAACCTTCTTATCGTCGCTCATGGCACCTTGTTTTGCAATATTGCAAATTTGCGAAAAATAAGCTTGTGAAGGACATTTAATTACGCTTTTCAATTCAATCCCTTATATTTGTATTGCCGAACATAAACGTATGAGGAACGAGTTACTATGAATACCCCATCAGCCATCAGAGTAGTCAGCTGTACCGAAGCACCCTTTATGCTAAACGGCTGGAAGCATCATATGGGTTTTCTTAAGGAGCAGATCAGAAAATGGTCGAAAAAACCTGAACAAACCTTTCCTTTGTTTGCTGCCAAGCTGAAAGTACTGGGCGACTCCCTGTTTGATATATATTCCGGGAATCTGGAAAGCGATCAGATCGCCTCGGAGCTTCACAAAAAATTGGATGATTTCAATGTCTTTGAAAGACACGCATATGAGCGATGGATCAACAGTTCCACGCAGTGTTTCTGGCAGCTTAGCATATCGGATGGCTCTGAATGGGTTATGCGTCAAGGTGACTCTGATGAATTTTATATCCACATCCACCCTGCACGGCACAGTTTGCATACCGAAAGGCTTAAGGCCAACCAGCTTCGTTCTGCACTGGCTGCGCTGATAATGGCAAATATGCGTTCTGAGCAGCCAAATATGAAAATACTGAACGAGGTACGGCAGCAATATCTGGGCTTGTCTAAAGTTTCCAAGCCTTTGGCAAAAGAGATCTTTTCGCTTATGAATCACATGGCTGACATAGCCGGTGTGCCTCATTAGTGTCCTGAAAGAACAGGCTTGATCAGCCGTTCAGGTATACAAACAGCAAAGTCAGCGGGATCAGGATCCCTGCTCCTGTAATCCATGCTCCCCTCCCGGTAATCCCTTTTTTTCCCTTGAGAATGAACAAGCCGGTAAAGGCCAGTACGATCAGTCCGCCGGCAAAAAGATCAGAGAACCACGTCCACAGATGCCGTGGGGTGTTGTAGTGCAGGAAGTTCAGCTGATTGAATACAGGCCTCGGTCGTACGGTTTCCAGCTCACTTTCCCCTGTATACCGGTTCACGGTCACACTGCCGTGGCGGATAAAGATCCTGATATCGTCGCGACTGGTAAGGCTGGTCCGGAACTCATCCTCCCTGTCTATCTGTTCAAGAAAAAAAATGGCCAGTTCTTTGTTGTCTGTGATCTCTTCGGCAGGAGGCTGCAGGGTAAACGCCTTTTGCGTGATGATATAATTGGGGTTCCAGTGGTGACGATGGTTAAGGGCAATACCGGATATCCCGTAAATAATGCACATTGCAAAGAAAAAATACCCAAGATCCCTGTGGACGACCCGGTTGATTTTACGTAGTTTCATCCCTTAGTTTATTATAAAAACCTGACAATATGACACTTAGGATCTGTTTGTCAAATTGGCCTATATTGGTATCACCGCTAGCCCTATGTGTTTACCTGCCGGAACGAAAGCATATAAAAACTGCCGGAATAAAAGCAAACCGGCAGTTTCGTCAGGGCAGAAAGGTTTATCTTACTTCAAACCCTTTCAATTTGACGTAGGGCCTGATGCTGGGATCAATGCCGTGTTCCTCCATCATGGCAACAGCCGCTTCGGTACTCTCACAGCCGTGATCATGGTCATGGGCTTCCAGTTCTTCCATGTTCATCACCTCCGTGTGCATCGTCCCGACCACAGAAAGCATGCTCCCTTCCATGTCGGTGTTGAATTGGTTCATATAGTCACCGAGGAGGATCTGAATGCTGAACTCGCTGTCGTCCATCTGTGCCACGCGCATTTTGTCTCCGCTGTGGCGGCACATATGGTCAAGTATACCTTCGAAACGCACAGTCTTACCCTCATAATCCATGGGGTTTTCCACCAATACCCTGATCGCATGATCATGGATGGTTTCCTCTGCCTGTTGTTGCTCTTGAGCCGGGCCACCGCAGGCGGCAAGAATAATTCCTGAGGCCAGCAATAAAAACAGTTTTTTCATTGGCTTGAAAATAATTTAAATGGAACATCCTGTTTGAACATGCAAAAATAAATAAAAAATACCTTTCACCTGTTTATATTTTTTCAACTAGTTGTTATTGAAATGTTTATGTCCTTATCAATAGTTCAGGGGTTGTGTTGCAACTGTCAAAATGTCGAAACGTCCCAATAATCATCCCCCTGTGTGTCAGAAAACCCCGACATGGGCGCTTCATGCTTTCATAGCCTGGTACAATTCATCTGCATTGTCGGGTTTCCTGGTCAGTTTGCTGACGATCACCGTAGTCAGCGCGGATACGATGACACCAGGGACAAGTTCGTACATACGATCTTGAAGTTCAGGGATCTGGATCCAGAGGATAACGGTGAGAGCTCCGCTGATCATACCTGTTATCATTCCTGCTTTTGTGGTGCCCTTCCAGAAAAGGGCGAGGATGGAGGTGGGTCCGAATGCCGCTCCCAGTCCTCCCCAGGCAAACAGGACCAGCCAGAAGACCAGCTGTTCGGCCATAAGCCCAAGGGTCAGTGCAATGATCACCAGGATTATGACTACCAGGCGGCTTAGCAGCACCAGTTTTTTCTGTGCAATGCTCTTGTTTTTATGGATGAGTTTTTCATATACGTCGCGCACCAGTGCCGATGCGGCCACCAGAAGCTGCGAGTCCGCGGTGCTCATGATGGCAGCAAAAATTGAGGCGATCACCACCCCAAAAAGTACAGGGTGCAGGTGCAGGCTGGCCATTACGGGATAGATGTTTTCCTGATCGGCACCTGGCAGCATGTCAGCTTCCGGGAAGTACAGCCTGCCTGCCATACCGGTAATAATGGCTCCGAAGCCCATCAGCACGTTTGCCCCGGTACCGACCATGGCTACGCGCTTGAGGCGCGAAGGATCTTTAATAGACATATATCTCGCAATGATGTGGGGGTTACCGGGCGAACCCAGTCCTATTCCGATAAAACCTATAAAAGCACCGATACTTAAAGCGAAGGGATTGAAGAAGTGTCCGTCTCCAAAAGTGGCCGCCAGGGCAATAAATTCACCCGCCCCTCCCATTTGGTATATGGCGATCACGGGAAGTACCAGCAGGGCAATGATCATAAAAAAGCCCTGGATGGTATCCGTAAGGCTTACGGCGAGAAACCCTCCTACCATGGTGTAGAAGAGTACAATCACAGAAGTTATAAGGATCCCCTCTGTTTCGGTGATATAAAAACTGGATTCAAACGCTTTGCCGCCTGCCACAAATTGCGCAGACACGTATGCGATCATGAAAATGATGATAATGATGACAACCACCGACCGTAATGTTCCGTTTTTATCATTAAACCGTTCGGCAAAAAAGTCAGGTACCGTTATACAATCTTTGTGTTCGCTGAAGCGTCGGATCCGGGGGGCATAGAAAAAAAACAGGAAAAACTCCACCACAGTATAGCCCACCACTGCCCAGACCGCAGAAAAGCCCATCGAGAAAGCCATTCCGGTAACCCCAAGCAGGAGCCATGCGCTTCGTCCACTCACCACCGCTGAAAGGGCCACCACCAGCATACTCATTTTGCGGCCTCCGATAAAGAAATGCGTAATTCCTTTTGAGGAAAACCGGGCAGCATAAATCCCTATGATAATAATGAAAGCCAGGTACCCTATGAAAGACCACAAGGCTACCTGATCTACTTCCATGGCTAAGGTTTGTATCTCTTCCATATGCAACACTAAGGGTTTAAACCGGATACTATGCAACTCCAAAGCCACAAACTTTTGAATCACATATACAAACCTAAGGTTTTACGGAATATTATGCAAGTAAGTTCATCGGGCTCTTCGTGAAGGGGGGTCAGGACGAACGTGAAACGTAAGTTTTGCGATCACATCTTCGTATTTTTCCATAAGCTCTTTTTCGCTTTCAGCTGCCAGGTAAATATCAGCCAGCACGAAACTGTAGCTATCGATGTGATGCTCCGGCAAATCGCTGAGTTGCATACCTTCTTTCACATTCAGGATAACAGCCAGGTCCGGGTGTTCTTCTTTGCATGCCTCAATCTCGCGTTCTGAAGGCACCTGCAGAACAGTGCCCTCTTCAAAGGTGCGCAGCATAAAATGGGCGGCAATCCTGTAGCTGCCGGCAAACTTCAGAGGCCTGGGTCTCCTTCCCAATGCCAGGTTGATGATCACATGGTGATGTGACAATCCGTGCACTTTCTCAAACATATATGCATGTGCCTGCGACATTCTGGGGTTTATTTCCAGCAGATAGATGTTGTTTTTCTCCTCATCATAAAAATACTCAATATTGAAAGCCGTGTTGTTCAGGCCGATTTGTTCCACCACACGGCGCGACAGATCGGCCATTCTGTATTGCACTTCATTTGGATGAGAAGAGGGATATACATACCGTGCCAGCGAAGGATAGTTCTTCGCTTTTATCGTATCTACAATACCATATATAACGACCTGGTTATCGTATACATACCCTTCAACAGTTGCCTGATGTCCGCGTAGTTGGGTCTCAGCAAACATCGTTTCTTCCATGGAAAAAATGCTGTCGGGAGCACCGCAGTCTCTGAGCAGCTCACAAAAAGGGTCCGTTATATACCTGATCTCCGCCCGTACCTCCTCCATGGCTTGGCGGAACGATCGTTCATCATCAATTTTATAAGCAAGATACGAATGATAGGATTTTATTGGTTTGATCCAGAAGGGAGGTTCAAATCCTATATGATTCCATGCATTTTCGTTGAAGGGATCAAATGCCTTAAACAAGGGTATTGCATCCGGTATGGCCTTACGCTGCTCGATCCGGCTCCAGTATTTGTGTTCACATTTCAGCACGCTTTCCACAGATGTGCCGGGCAACCCATATTTTTCGGCAAGAACGGGCACCATAAGCGAAGCCGGAAAGTCAAAATAGGTAATTATCCCATCAATCCTGCCGGATTTATCTATCCTTTCAGAGGCTTTACTGATCAGTGCATTCACAGAGATGCGCTTCGTACCGCGCATCTCTGTGAACTTAACTGCCGGGAGAAAATCACACTCTTCTGCTTCCGGCAATTGTTTCAGCAAGGAAACATTAAATTCATCCAATCCGATAACAAAAATCTGTTTTTTCGCAGGCATACCAGTCTCCTTTCAGTTAAGCGGGCCTATATCATGTCTCGCGGAATCCTTTCGTCGAAAGACCGGCTGTAGACACGGACATCGCCTTCGTAGGCATCGAGGGTTGCCCTGATGATAAAATCCGTGCGGGTAGACGTAAGCACGGTCCGTGTAATGGTTTTCGCTTTCCAGTCGTCGCGCCTGAACTCCCGGATGGTTTTCACCTCGCCGCGGACGGTATCATAGAGGTTATTGCTGTATGTATATTTTTCTTTGGCATCGCGGCGCAGTTCCATGTCGATATGATTAAGCCGGTATTGCTGGTCGTTATTTATCACATTGAGTGTCACTTCATTGTTTGCCAGGTTGTGTGTAACCGTCCATTCCCTGTAGGCAGGAACCAAAAGGGTGGTATCAAGCTCATCAAGCGGCCCCGGTTTTTGCAGCGCTTTTTCAGAGGTGTCTCTGCCCTGGATCTTCCTTTTTGGAAAGATCAGCTCACTGTCTGACGGATATATTTTCAGCTCGGGAGGTTCGGGCGCCGGCCATGCCAGGGGCCAGTAAGATGTAGAGATGGATATCCTGATCATGTGGCCGGCGGGAAAGCGCTGGGCAATATAGTTCATGGGAACCGTAACATCATAAGGTTCGCCCGGGACCAGCTCCTTTGGGTTTTCGTCGCTCTCCCGATGTGTCAGGTTCAGCAAACCATATGTAACTCGGGTAGCCCGGCCGTCCGGAGCTACATCTGACATCCTGACAGCTATCATAGCGACCCTTTTGTTTGATGACACCCTGAGCTTAACAAAGGGCCTTCCCATGATCTCGTAATCTTCTTCAAGCACATGGCTGTGGAATACCAGCGCACCCCCGTCCTCTTCGCGCTGGTCCTTGGGAAGATCTGTCGTCTCAGAATATGAGCACCACTTACCTGCAAATAGTCCAACGCTGAGAGGGCTTTGAATACTTACAGACTTTTCTTCCTTTGGTTCCTGTTCCTGGTGGCCGATACAAAATTTATCCATGTGGGTATGATCATTCTCAACACGGGGTGAAGGCCATGTTTTTTCGTCCACCCACCGGCCGGGCCTCTTGGATGACAGGGGTGAAACAGAATCCTGTACCCACACCCTGAGCATGGGTTCATCCTTCACACCGTTATCAATATCTTTCAGCCATTGATCCCACCAGCGAACCGCTTTTTCGAAAAAGTCGAAAGGCGGACCAGGGCCTCCCATATGCGGATATTTGTGGCCAAAGGCACCCACTATACCCTGGCGCGGTACCTTAAGGTTCTCAAGCAGCCGGAACACCGTGTTGGAATACCCGTCAGCCCAACCGCTTACAGCCATCACCGGGCATTTGATTGCATCATAATCCTCACAAACAGAACCGTGTTTCCAAAAATCATCCCGTCGCTGGTGTTCGAGCCAGTTTTTTAACCACAGCCCACTGCCTTCAAGGCGCTCCAGCCACATCGACTTCCATCGCTGACCGACGATTTCCGGGTCCGGCGGACAGCTGTTATTGGCAAACATTACCGATGCCCAGCTCAGATTATCCGACAGCAGACAACCTCCCATGTAGTGAACATCGTCGGAGTAACGGTCATCAGAGGATGCCACAGTGATCACTGCCTTCAGCTCAGGCGGCTGCATGGAAGCGATTTGCAGGCCATTGAAACCTCCCCACGATATACCGATCATTCCAACGTTTCCATCACACCAGGGCTGGGTTGCAATCCATTTGATGACTTCTACCCCATCGAGTAACTCCTGCTGGAGGTATTCATCGCGCAAAATACCTTCTGAGTCACCACTTCCCCGTAAATCCACCCGGATACCTGCATAGCCACTGCGAGCAAAATAGCTATGTGTCTGGTGGTCTACAACAGCCTTTGTATCGCGCTTACGGTATGGAATGTATTCCAGGATCCCGGGCACTGGGTTTTCCTCTGCATCAGCGGGTAACCAGATCTTTGCCGCCAAACGGGTTCCATCGCGCATGGATATCCATGTGTTCTCAATTACTCTGATTTCTCCCATATGAAGATGTTCTTTTAAAGTAAAACATTCTGTCTTTAATTATCCATGCTTCACGGCCGGCCAGATGCAAAACGCCGGACATCACATGGATGGTAACCTGTTTCCGGGCTTTCGAAATGAAGTAGAAAGCCCGAAGTGCGCGCATAACCAACAAAGCTTGCATCTTTTGCCATGGTGCTCTGTTTTATGAATCCCTGAAAAGGGATCGTTTTTCTGCAACAATACAATGCACCGTAGTTTTACAGGGCACAGGTAAAAAATCCATGCCATAAACACAAAAGAAGTGCAGGCGTCTCCAATATCCTGACTGACAATGCCTTTCTGGCGGCAGATGCAACGTAGCCGAGAACCAACATGTGAGAACGGCATTCAACAAGGTGTAGAATAATTTCACGGAACGGATCCGGGAGCCAAAACCGGCTATCAGCTGCAGGAAATAAACCAGGGTGTGTTGGATAGCAAAGGATTGTCTGGCTGGAGGATTATAAAGCTTCAGATAAAGAAGAGGGCGACGCCGGCAACACTCACAATGGCACCCAGCAGTTCCTTCCAGGTAATTTGTTGTTTGTAGAGCAGGTATGTGGCCGGCAGGATCAGGATGGGCGACACTGACATGATGGTGGAGGCGATACCTGTGGCGGTGTATTGAACGGCGATCAGGGATGAGGAAACCCCGAGAAAAGGTCCGAAAGTCGCTCCCAGCAACATCAGCCAAAGTGCAGTATCGTTCTTCAGCGCCAGGTTTACCGCACCCCATTTCCTGAAAAATGAGATGACAATGGCAAAGCCAATGATACCAGCCATTACCCGGATCTGGGTCGCAGAAAAGGCATCGTAGTCCTGCATGCCATACTTGCTCAGCACCAGGCCAACAGCCTGCCCGGCTGCTCCCAGCAACGCAAAGATGATGCCCGGCAATGGAATGTTTTCGGGTAGTTTTCCCGGTTTGGAACGTTGCATCTGTTTATGGAGAATCACCATGGCAATACCGGAGATGGTAAGAGCCATCCCGCCAAAATGGATCCATTCGAGGGTCTCCCCCATGATCAGCCAGCCAACGAATGCCGTGATGGGGGGAACGAGGGTCATGATCAGCAGGGATAGCCGTGAGCCAATCACAGTAAATGCTTTAAACAAGAACAGGTCGCCTATCACAAAGCCTACCAGTCCTGATAATGCAAGCCACATCCAGTTAAAGGAGCTTGCATCTGCAGGAACAGGCATATCCCGGCGTATCCAGGAAAAAAGGCTGAGCAAAGCCAGGGCCATCACCAGGCGGATGATGTTGACCGGCACACTTCCCACCTTGCGGCTGGCAGCCTCAAAAGTTATGGCGGTCACCGTCCAGCATACAGCGGTGAATAATGCCGCAAGTTCCCCTATGCGTGCTTCCATAGTTTTCTCTGTTTCGCCGGCAAAGATATTAATTTTCGCCAGCAGGGACAGGGCTTGCTCCGCAATGGTTTTGGCTTTGCGCTATTCCGATAGAACTGAGGAGTCTCATGGGATAACAGCAATACCGGTTACATCAACCATGCGAATACAAAAAAGGCCGCCGGAGGATTTCTCCGGCGGCCTGGCTATCAATATTGTGATTAACCTGTATTACCAGCGTCCACGGCCCTGGCGGGGAGAATGATAGCCGCGATCGCGCCCCATACCGCCTCTGTGGTCATGGCGCCTCATCACTTTGCTGTCAAAGATCACACGCTGATCGTCCGTAAGGAGATCACGCACCGCCTCGCGATGACGCACATTTTCTTTCATCTGGGTATTGCGCAGGTCTGTCATCTTGTCAATCACCTCATCCACATCACCTTCTGTGGTGCCGGCCATAATGTTGCGCTTGCCAACACGTAACTCATCCATTTTATTACGATGATGTGTGTTTCTTTCCATCTGTTCAAGCCGAAGTTCGCGGATCGACTCTTCCTGGTCTTCAGTCAGATCCGGGATCAACATGCAATATTCCATCATTCCGCGCACTGGCCTCTCGGCCTGGCGATCTGCACGCTGGTCAGTCATCTGACGATGCCTCACATCAGGGGCGCGCCTTCCACGCTGAGCCATCGCATCGGTGACAAAAAAAACTGCTAAAAGACCCATGGACAATAAAATCATTTTCGCTTTCATAATACTTCAATTTTAAGGTTTTCTGTGTTTTCATTTGTTTTGATGGATTTCCTGTCAAAAGGTTTAATTGGATAAAGAAAAACATTCCAAACAAATTAACCGGGGTGTTGTTTTATATGGATATGATCATTACTTTTGTGGCTCAAATCATTGCCCAAACGCTTTAATCTTGCAGATATGAATTGGAAAGCAATTACACCCAAAGTTTTGGTAGTCAGTGTCATTATTCTTTTTGCTGCTATGATGCGTCTGATACCGCATTATCCCAATTTTACACCCATTGCAGCTATTGCACTTTTTGGGGGTGCGCATTTAGGAAAAAGATGGATCGCCTTTGTGCTCCCCCTTGCTGCCCTGTTCATCAGTGATTTGTTCCTGGGGTTTCACAACCTCATGATTCCTGTATACATCGGTTTTGCTCTTATCGTGCTGTTTGGAACTTTGATGCATAACCGGGTAAGAGTGCCCCACGTAATTGGGGGGTCTCTCGCCGGTTCCCTGGTATTCTTCCTGGTCACCAACTTCGCTGTTTGGGCATTAACACCTTACTATCCGCCTACCTGGCAGGGATTGATGACCTCCTACACCATGGCGATTCCTTTTCTGCATTCCGGCCTTCTCGGAGATCTTTTTTATAATGCGCTGTTTTTTGGAAGTTTTTACCTTTTGCAGCAAAGATATCCGGTACTCAGATTTTCGGAAATAAAAAAATAAACCTATCAACATCTTTTCATATAAGTTTGGAAAACGGTTTTTTTCGTTAAGAAAACCTTTTGCAACGTATTGATTACCTGTAAAATCCATCCCGTTTTGTCACGTGATGGGTTTTTTCTATTTTTACATATTTCAAATCACATTCATCGAAGTCAAAATCTCTAATACCAAACTTTAATTATGAAGCATCATTTACGATACAGCCTGTTGGCGCTTTTTCTGCTGATAGGCATTGGAAGCCTGCCCGCACAGGAAATGAAGATCAATTTTGAGCACGAGCGAGGCGAGACCGAAGTACGCTACAACAGCTTTGAGCGCACCGAGTTCACATTTACTTTTGAAGGCCTCAACTATTTCAACGTAAAGACCGAAGCCGGTACGTTTACCGAGCTGGTCATGCCCAAAGGGCATAATGTTGGGGAGTTCGGCACCCCCAAGCTACCGGCACGCAAGAAACTGATCGAGGTGCCATTCGGTGCAGAGGTCGAGGTAGAAGTAGTAAGCTACACCAGCCAGCAATACCGGCTCTCTGATTTTGGTGTCAGGTTTCCCATCATGCCCGTAAAGCCATCCCTGAGAAAAGACCAGGACCCGAATGACGTGCCCTTCGAACTGGAATCAGACTACTA
>PWRF01000191.1 GCA_003556325.1 Bacteroidales bacterium
CCGCTGGAAAGCAAGGTGTTCAACAGGGCCATTGATGCCTCTCTTGACTTGTCGCGTTGGTATGCCCGCGAACACGTGATCCTATGCCTGTTGCCCGCCTTCCTGATTGCAGGTGTGATCTCTGTGTTTGTCAGCCAGGCTGCTGTGATCAAATATTTTGGCGCAAAGGCCAAAAAGTGGGTGGCCTATTCGGTGGCATCCGTATCTGGAACCATTCTGGCGGTATGTTCCTGCACCATTTTGCCCCTGTTTTCGAGCATCCACAAAAGGGGGGCTGGGTTGGGACCCGCCGTGGCGTTTTTGTATTCCGGTCCGGCCATCAACATCCTGGCCATCATCCTTACCGCACGCATCCTCGGCTTTGAGTTAGGGCTTGCGCGGGTGATCGGCGCCGTTATCTTTGCCATAATTACCGGTCTGCTCATGTCAGCAATCTACCGCAAGGAGGAAAAAGCCAAGGCAGAAGAGCAGATGAACTTTCCGGATGCACCTGAAAACAGGCCACTATGGCAAACAGCCGTGCATTTTTTCAGTTTGGTGTTCATCCTGTTGTTTGCCAACTGGGGCAGGCCCGCCGAAGGGGATACAAGCAGCATATGGTATTTCATCTGGGCGAATAAATGGTATATCACAGGTGTTTTTGGACTGGTACTGGCTTACAGCATGATATTCATCCTGAAGCTGAAAAGCTGGCAGGTCCTCCTGGGCGTGTTCATTACGATGATCAGTGCTTTCGTCATCGAAAGTCCGCTGATCACCATGGTGATCGGCATTGCCGCTGTCAGCTCCATTGCCCTGATGGACAAGCAGGAGCACGGTGAAAACAAGGAGTGGATTATTTCGAGCTGGGGTTTTGCCAAACAGATCCTGCCATTGCTGGCCATTGGGGTGGTAATTGCCGGATTTTTGCTGGGTTCCACACACGGCGACACCGCCATACCCGGTGTTGTTCCGAATGAATGGATCGCCTGGCTGGTTGGGGGAAACTCCCTGGCTGCCAACTTTTTTGCATCCATCCTCGGTGCCTTCATGTATTTTGCGACCCTCACCGAGGTGCCGATCCTCCAGGGTCTGCTAGCTTCAGGCATGGGCAAAGGGCCGGCGCTGGCACTGCTGCTCGCAGGCCCCTCACTCTCATTGCCCAATATGCTGGTGATCCGTAACGTGATGGGAACACAAAAAACGGTGGTATATATCGGCATTGTGGTTGTGTTGTCCACCCTGGCAGGATTGCTCTATGGAGGTTTATGATCTGGTACATAAGCCAATCAAGCTGATGATGGGACTTTGTATGATCTATAAAAAGCAGGTATCATACATTCCACCAAAAATCCGGATTGTAAGAAAAAGTGATCTGCAAGCCAGGTTAAGAAAAATACCGGGATTGGTTAAATGATCAAAAAGAGATTATTATGCAAAATATTTTCAGAAAATACGGCATCACAACACGTGGATTGCTATCCGTTACGCCGCGCGAAACTTATGAACTTGTGGAAAAAGGCGCGTTCATCCTGGATCTGCGCGAGACAGGATATACTGATTTTAAGGCTTTTGGTGTGAAGGAGGTGGTGAACGTACCCATCAGTAACTTTGACGACACGATTGAACAGCTGGACCCCGATGCCTATTATATCCTCGCCGATGCCTCCGGATTAAAAACCCGACAGCATGCTGAAAAGCTGCTCAAGAAGGGCTTCAAACACGTGGCCATTATGGCGGGTGGCTTTGTGGAATGGGAACGCGATGGTTTGCCCGTATACGAGGATATAAACGAAAGACTTTCCGGTGCCTGCATGTGCCAGCTGAAACCGAGGGAACGAAAATGACAGCCCGCAGGAAATCGCCACTGACCAACGATAAGTGGGTTCGTCACATTACTCAGCACTTGTCATAAATAATCAGTACCTTTATTACATAAAAGCAAAAGGACAACACCAAACCCGCTTTTAACTGACATAAGGTACGATTATAATATATAATTTATGCTTCCCCCTGTAACCTTCGCTAAAGAGCGAAACCCTGATTTCAAAAAGGCTTTGCGCAGCCGCGTCAATCAATATTTTTCCGACAAAGGCATTTCAAAGCACCACACGCCCGGTATGCTGACCAAGACGGTGGTCATGCTTCTAATATATTTCATTCCTTTTATTGCCATTTTGAGCATCAATATGCCCGTTTGGATGGCCATGGTGCTGTTTCTGATCATGGGTGTGGGAATTGCAGGCATTGGCATGTCGGTGATGCATGATGCCAATCATGCAGGATACTCCAGGAATCAGAAAGTCAACCGGTGGGTGGGTCTTACCATGAATCTTATCGGGGCGGATGCTTACAACTGGAAAATCAAACACAACAAACTGCACCATGTTTTCACCAATGTGTACGGCAAGGACGAAGATATAAACACGCGCGTGGTGCTGCGTTTTGCCTATGCCTCCCCTTTGAAGAAGTATCACAAATACCAGTATCTGTATGCCTGGTTCTTTTATGCGTTAATGTCCCTTTCCATGGTATTTGGTGATATCACCAAACGCATGAATTACAGAAAGAGGGGCATTACAAACATATCGGTTCGTGCATACCGGCGATCCATGGTATGGCTTGTTGTTTCCAAGATACTTTATTTTGCCATGATCATTGGTCTGCCCCTGGTTTTGACATCCCTTTTATGGTGGCAGGTGTTGCTGGGTTTTACGATCATGCACTTGTGCGCCGGGGTCATCCTTAGCCTGATTTTCCAAATGGCACACGTGGTTGAAGGTCCTGAGCAATTGATCCCTGATGAAAATGGCAAATTGCCGGACAGCCTCCTGGCCCTTCAACTTAAATCTACAAGTGACTTTTCGCGCAATAACAAATTGCTTTCCTGGTTTGTGGGCGGATTAAACTTCCAGGTAGAGCACCACCTTTTCCCCAGGATATGCCATGTGCACTACCCTGCTATTTCAAAAATTGTAGAAGCAACCACCAGGGAATTTGATATGCCCTATTATGTGCACGATCGCTTTGCCGATGCATTCCGGTCTCACGTGCGGACGTTGAAACGGCTTGGATGGCATAAAGTATAGCTCCCGGCTACCAGCTTTATTGATATTTCAGCACACAGGTTGAACATACCGCAATATTCAAATCACCCCTGCTATTCGCGCTAACCATGGGTTTTTATCCTTCTCACAAGCAGAGGCAAGCAACAGCCTGGAAGGACACTGTATGCAAGGATGACATCACAAGGGTTTCTCAGTTCAGGTGATGCCCTCTTAACCTGCATTATTCACAAAAAAGGAACGCCGACAGGGTTTCACACGAATAGGTTCATTCCCATGAAAAGGCTCACGGGGTTTCCACCCTTCCATCGGCGTAGCGTGCAAACCGTTCCTGGTCCCTGGGGTGTACGTGATCGTAGCGGTCCCACGGCCAGCCACCGAACTGGGTGCTCCGATAGTCGGAAATGGCCTGATGGATCTCCTCCGTGGTGTTCATCGCGAAAGGTCCGTGCTGCACCAGCGGCTCGTTGATGGGCAGGCCCTGCATAAACAGCAGCCAGGCACCCCCTTCGGCCGCCTCGATGATCACGGGCTGATCTGCCAGCAGTTCGATGGCCTTGCCCGGCGACACCTCCATTCCTGCAATACGAATCTTGCCTCCCCGGTAGAAATACAGCATGCGCTGCATTTCTGGCAGGTCCGGTGGCAACTCCCAAAGGCCACCTTCGGGAATGTGGACAGTCCATATCTGCACGCCGTTCTCCGGACTGGCTGCCCAGGAAGCCGGCGCCGGGGCCGGTGCATCGGATCCATCATAATGGCCGGCAAATACCTTTACGGTGGTCTCCATTCCATTGGCATCCGCCACATTAAGCTTGGGAATCTGGTGGTTCCACAGCATCTTGAAATGCGGATCGGTAAATTTGTCCTTTTTCGGCAGGTTCAGCCAGATCTGGAAGAGCTCCAGGCGATTCCCTTTGTCCTTATTGCGCAGCGGAAACATTTCGCAATGCTGCAAGCCAGCGCCGGCGGTCATCCATTGCACGTCGCCCATCCCGTATCGCCCGGCAGCACCATGGCTGTCGGAGTGATCCACAAAGCCATCCAGCACGATGGTCACTGTTTCAAATCCGCGATGCGGATGCGCCGGAAAACCGGGCACCCGCTCACCGTGGTACATCCGCCATCCATCCTTGATCGTAAAATCCTGACCCAGGTAGCGCCCGGCCAGGGAAGCTGCCGGCCCCATCTCCTCGTTGCCTTCGGGGTATTCATCAAGATGATGCACACAGAAAATAAAGGGGTTGAGCGTGGGCCACATAAATTCCAGGGGCTTGATGTTCTGAACAACTTTGTTGTACATGATGCAGGTTTTAGATGATTATTCAGTGAGGGACATGATTTACCATCCGGCTATCCATACAAATGTAAGAGATTTTTTGTCAATGGAAGTTAAGTCGAGGTATCGGGACATTTACCTGGTCGGTTGGACAGCTAAATACCCGGCATGGAGAGTAACGTTGTGGCAAGTAAAAACAATCAATAGCTGATTCCTGTCAACGTACGTGATAAAACTGTAAAGATATTTTAACATATAACACATTTTATTTATATTTGAAAGATTCAAAAAATACATATGTTTCCCAGGGATAAAACCATCGTCATTTAACGTCCTGCATCAGCTTAAGCAGGATGAAATCATCAAAAAAAGCACGCTTAGCTTTTACAACCAAACGCAAATGAAACGACTGGCAGCGATAGATCATGAGGCAAATCTACCCTACCCCTGTCGTCCAGCA
>PWRF01000097.1 GCA_003556325.1 Bacteroidales bacterium
ACAAACAGATGCAAAACATTGCCATAATCGGTGCAAGCTCAGGAATTGGCCTTGCACTTGCAAAAATGCTTGAAAAAGACCATATCATTTATGCCTTTTCCCGCAATCGCGGGGAATTACCGGATTCGGAAAACATCATCTGGCAGGAGCTGGATGCAACCGGTGAGCTCAGTTTCGCCAACCTGCCGGACCAACTGCACGGCCTGGTATACTGCCCGGGAAGCATTACGCTGAAACCCGTCAGGGGACTTAAACCCGATCAAATCCAAAAGGATTTTGAGTTAAACGCGCTTGCGGCGTTTAAAACAGTGCAGGCACTCTATAAGCCCCTGATGGCATCAGGGACAGCCTCCGTAGTAATGTTCAGCACCGTAGCGGTGTCGCAGGGTATGCCCTATCACGCCTCCGTGGCAATGGCCAAAGGTGCCGTGGAAGGCCTTGTTCGCAGCCTCGCAGCAGAACTCGCACCCAAAGTCCGGGTGAATGCCATTGCACCCTCCTTAACAGACACCTCGCTTGCAGAACGACTCCTGGGAACGGACGAAAGGCGTGAGGCCGCAGCAGGCAGGCACCCGATGAAACGGGTGGGCGAACCCGAAGACATCGCAGCCATGGCCAGGTACCTCCTCAGCAAGGAAGCATCATGGATCACAGGCCAGATCCTTCACGTAGACGGAGGAATGTCCTCCATTAAAACCGGATAACACTTAACAAATGGACAGCCCACTAAAGCATACCACTCCGGTTATCAACTTTAACCTTTCGTCCTTTGGTTTTTTGTTGTTATGTCAATTCTTTTTTTCGACTTTTCGACCTTTTGTCCTTTTGTCATTTAGTCTTTTTGTCATTTTGTCATTTTGTCATTTAGTCATTTAGTCCTTTAATAATGCAACAACTGCAAAAAATAATCTTCCTGCTGCTGATGGCCATAACCATCACCAGCTTTTCCCAAACCCTTCGAGACATGCAAATCAACACAAAACCCAACGATCCTGGCTCATACCCCATCGCAAGAGACGATGAGGCATGGAAAGAGCAGCTGACCCCGGAGCAATATTATATCTTACGACAGTCGGGTACAGAGAGGCCCTTCACCGGAAAGTACAACGATAATAACAGGGAGGGCATCTATTTCTCAGCTGCCACCGGCCAGCCCTTGTTTTACTCGGAATCCAAGTTTGACAGCGGTTGCGGGTGGCCCAGTTTCTTCGAGCCGATTACCGAAAACGCTATATATTACCGCAAGGACACTTCCCACGGCATGATCCGCACAGAGATCATTGACTCGGGAAGTGGGTCCCATCTTGGACACGTTTTTGACGACGGTCCGCCCCCCACGGGGCTTCGGTACTGCTTGAACAGTGAAGCCATGCTATTCGTACCCAGGGGCGGCGAACTTCCTGGGCTGGTGAAAGATTATATGAGTGAATACGCAACCGAAGAAGAGAAGAAGGTAGTCCGAAAGATCCTGTGAAATTTGTATATTTGAGGCGTTGTTATTCCTAAAACCCTGAAATACAAAGTCTTCTTTATGCAACTTTCTTTACTTAAAACATTCACAATCCTTATCCTTGCTTTTTTATTTATCCCCAATCCTGGCATTGCCGAAGAAAGGCACCACCGGGTAGAGGTAAACCTGGATGACCGGCCCCTGATTGAAGTGGCGGAAACCGGTATTTCCATGGATATTGCCAGCCTGCGACCTGGGGTATCCTTCCTGGCAGAACTCTCCGATGCGGAGCTGCGGTCGCTTTCTGATGCCGGGTTCACCTACGAAGTGCTCATCGAAGACATGAGCGCTTATTACCAGGAGCGCAACAGGGGATTCGACATCGATGAGTTTAACCGGACCATGGGTACGCGCGACAACGGAACCCCCTACCCCACACCGGAAAACTTCAGCCTGGGCTCTATGGGCGGTTTTCACACCAACAGCGAAGCCATGGATGACCTCGATGACATGCGCGACCTGTTTCCAAACCTCATCTCAGAGAGAATGGTGATAGGCGAAACCACCACCATCGAAGACCGCAATGTTTACTACGTGCGCATCTCCAATGATCCCGACGTGGAGCAAGACAAACCCAAAGTGCTTTACACAGCCCTTACCCATGCACGCGAACCCGCATCCCTGCAGCAAATGCTTTTCCAGATGTGGTATCTGCTGGAAAACTACGACAGTGACCCGGAGATTCAATACCTCATCGATAACATGGAGATGTATTTTGTGCCGGTGGTAAACCCCGACGGCTATGTCTATTGCGAAACCACCCATCCCAATGGCGGTTCCATGCACCGGAAAAACATGAGAGTAAATAACGATGGCAGCATCGGCGTGGATCTCAACAGAAACTTCGGCTACAAGTGGGGCCACGACAACAATGGCTCATCACCCTTTCCATCCCAGCAAACCTACCGCGGCACAGCTCCTTTTTCCGAACCAGAAACCCAGCTGCAAAAGGCGCTGGCTGAAACATACGATTTTAAACTGGCCCTCAACAACCATACATTCAGCGACCTGCTCATATATCCCTGGGGGTACAACGACCAGTTAACGCCCGACGGGGATATCTTTATCGAATATGCCGACTACATGACACGCGAAAATGGGTACGTGTACGGAACATGCTACGAAACCCTCGGATACTTCGCAAACGGCGTTTCCGATGACTGGTTTTACGGGGAACAGGATACCAAAGACAAGGTGTTCGCCTTTACCCCGGAAGCCGGCAGCCCCGCCGACGGATTCTGGCCAGCCATCCACCGCATCGAAGAGATCTGCGCAGGACATACCCATATGAACCTGGGGCTGGCACGACTGGCACTGGAATATGCCTTGCTTACCGACCTTAGCGGCGACTACATTGCCGAACGCACCACATATATCCCGTTTGAAATAATCAACCTGGGACAAAGCAGCCCGGCCGACTTTACGGTTTCACTCATCCCTGTCAGCAATAACATTACAGAAGCAGGAGAACCTGTTGCATTCCACAATATGGAGGTGCTTGACCAGGAAAACGGAAGCGTCAGTATGGAGTTACATCCATCCATCAACACAGGCGATGAGATTACCTTCGTGCTTTCGCTCGACAACGGCACTTTCGCCTGGAACGACACCATCACAAAATATTATGGTCAGCCGGAAATCGTTTTTCACGATTCAGCAGAAAACATGGACAACTGGAACACAGACAACTGGGGCCTCTGTACCCAACATTATTATTCTGCTCCCTCCTCATTTGCCGACAGCCCGGGCAGCGACTACAACAATAATGCCCACGAGACCATCATCATAGCCGAACCTTTTGACCTTAGCGAAACAACACTGGCCTGGGTCGAGTTTCAAACCCGCTTTCACATTGAAGCAAATTGGGATTACGCACAGTTCCTGTACTCCATTGATGGCCAGCAAAGCTGGGTACCCTTGCCGGGAGAGTATACCGATACCGGAGGCAGCAACCAGGACACCGGCGAACCACTCTATCATGGCTCGCAAACCAACTGGGTAGAGGAACAAACCGACCTGTCACATCTTGCCGGAGAAGAAGAAGTATGGCTTAAATTCCGCCTTGTAAGCGACCACATCATCAACTACGAAGGCTTTTATTTTGATGAATTCAAGCTATTTACCCTGGATTATGAAATCACATATAACTTTTTCCCGCCTGAAGAGATCTCCTTCTACCAACACCAGGAAGAAATTCTCGACTTTGCCGGTTATATCAACTGGGAACCCGAAGGTGATGTTGAGATCACATGGTCAGGATCTGAAAATTTCCATGTCGAAGTAACATCACAAACAATCGTTACCATCAGCAATGCAGATCCGCAGTGGACAGGAGAAGAACTCATCAGTTTCAGCATTGCCGATGACCTTGGTGCTGCCGATGGCAACATCCTTGTCATCAGCATGGAAGTGCCCGCCCCTGTGATCACCGGCCAGGAAGAGAAAGAAACACAACAAGGCGTTGCGTTCGACATCTACATGGATGACCTCCACGTGGAAGACCCTCACTTTGCCTACCCTGATGACTTTACCATGACAGTCCACGAAGGAGATCACTTTACCCTCAGCGGAGACCACATTATCATTCCCGACGAAGATTTTTCCGGTTGGCTGGAAGTACCTCTTACGGTGAACAATGGATTCAAAAACAGCGACATGTATTATTTTGGCGTTGACGTTGAAGCCCCAACAGACATTTCAGGTGTTCAAACAGGGGATGTGCGCATTTACTATGATCAATCCGCCCGCGACGTGGTAGTCATCCTACCGTCCCATAAAAATATCAGCACGGCAGACATTTCGATCCGGGATGTTTCGGGAAGAAAGATACTGCACCGGCAACTGGAAGGCGGCCAGCATCAGTACAGGATCAGCTTGCATCAATCCGGCACAGGGGTATTTATCGTTTCACTGCGTGGAGACGTAAACGCATCTGAAAAGATCATCATACACTGATCGTATCGTCAGCCTGTATTGCCATTGCGGGCCAGCGCCTCCGATTATCTCATCAGATCCACGAAGAAAGTATATTTCAGCAACAGCATGTTGTCGTAAAACATGCTGTTGTCATATGTGGAGTATTCCAGACGAAGACGATGATCAGACCACGGGTAGAAGGAGATGCCGGCAGTATAAGCTCTTTCGGTGGTTTTCCTGATTTCTTCATGAGAAAAAAACCCGGGAACCTGCAGTTGCTGATACATAAAACTGCTTTCGAGCCTGTCAGAGTGTGATAAGATGGCAAAAGCATAACCACCCGTAAAA
>PWRF01000310.1 GCA_003556325.1 Bacteroidales bacterium
CGGTGGCGGGTGGTTTGTGCCTTGGGAGTGGTAATTGATAAACGCTCCCCGAGAAGCGTGTTCATCAATGTCGATTTGCCAACGTTGGGGTTTCCTATGATGTTTACAAAACCTGCTTTATGCATGCAATGGCAGTTTAAACTGTGATGGTAATGGTTGTATCCGCCCTTCTGCACCTTAGGGGTCAGATTCTCATGGCGCAAAGGTAGGCTTTTTCAGAAAAACCCGGGAAAACATTTGGTTAAATGAAACAAATTTCCTACTTTTGCACTCGAAATAACACTGCGGGGTGGAGCAGAGGTAGCTCGTCGGGCTCATAACCCGAAGGTCGCAAGTTCGAATCTTGCCCCCGCTACTAAAATAGCCTGTTTATCAACTGATAGACAGGCTATTATGTTTTTATCGGTAACAAAATAGCTTCAGACCTAAGCCTTGGTGGCCCTGCCACCGTTGCCGGAATATCCGAAGAGTTTTTTTGATTTAATAAAGGCGGATACATATTTTGGCACCATGTGTTCCCATTCCGGATCCTTGTTCTTGATTTTTTGCAATACTATATGTGAATAATAAGGCAATACGTCTTCCCTGTAATCAGGAATATCAATCACATATTCGTTTTCGGCAAGATGGTGGTAAAGGTGCCGGATCTCTTTGTCAACTTCAATATTTTTGCTGTTGATAATAACATCTCCATGCTGCTCCCTGCCCGGATACAGGTATAATTTCAGGTTTTCCATAAAAAGTTTGCCGAAGGCTTCCATTATGCCGCCCCGCAGGTCTTTGTAGTAGGCCTTATTGATCACGTTTTTAAAAGTAAGGGCACCGATCACCATTCGGATATTATTCAGCCTGAAACGCTGAAACCATTCTGCAAGCCTGTAAAACTCCCTGAAATTGGATATCATCACATTTTGCCCCATCCCGCTGAGAATATCTACCCGGTCAAGAAAATCCCTTTCATCAAAATCGTCCTGGTCCATCAGGTTATTCAGTGTCATCTCGCAAAGCACCTCGGTGTTGCCTGCGTTTTTGTCGTAGCCTACCTCTTTCTTAAACAGTGCAAAGCCGGCTTTGAGCATGTCAAAACCAACATAGGTGATGGGCCTGAAACTGCCGCGCAGCAACATTACGTTTTTCTTATACAGCATGTCTGCCGGTTGCTGCACATCGCCGTGCCTGTCGAACATCGTTACGGTCGTCATGCCGTTTTTTACCAACTGCACTGCCAGTAAGCGATTGTCGACATAATTCAGCTCCGGGCCTTTCATGCGTATCATGTCGATCTCCACCCTGTCTCTTGAAAGATCGTCGAGCAACGACTGCAGGAAACTGTTGGGATACTGGTAATTATAGTAACAGGCATAGATCAGGTTTACACCCAGCACACCAAGCGTTTGTTGCTGAAGCAGGTTATCGTTCTCGAGAAGACGAACGTGCAGGACAACCTCGTTGGGTTTGGATTGAGGTGTCAGCTGGAACCTAACCCCCAGCCATCCGTGAGCTTCGTTGTCTTTCCTGTAATTCAATGTGGCCACGGTGTTGGCAAAAGCAAAAAAACGTGTCTCTTTCCCCCTGGCTTCCTCCAGAAGGGAGACCAGGCTTCTGTACTCCTTATTGAGCATCTGCATGAGCCGGTCTTCTGAAACATACCTGCCCGAAGAGCTTTTTCCGTAAAGATAGTCGCTGAAAGCCATATCATAAGCCGAAACCGTACGGGCTACGGTGCCGGAAGCACCGCCCGACTGGAAAAAACAACGGGCTACCTCCTGGCCTCCTCCAATTTCAGCAAAAGAACCGTAAATGCTCCTGTCAAGGTTTATAAACAGGGCCTTTCTGCTGCTGTCCCAGGCTTCTCGTTGTATCGTGTTTTCAGTCATCAGGAATCAACTTTTTTTTGTCAAAGTTAAAAGAATAACCCCTATATATGGTAAAATGTTTTATTTTAGCGGTCACAATATGAAATGAATTGATTTTAAGGCCATTTGGTTGTATAAAAACGCTAATTAATCCCAACTTGGCAGGCGTTTTGAAACGAATGCCGGCTAATAATAGCAGTACAACACAGAATAGCCTGGTAAAACATGTATTTTTTTAGACGAAAAACCTATTGATGTAAAGTGCTATTTCTTATTTACATTTACAACTAACCAAACCAAAAGAACATGAATATATTAATTACGGGAAGTTCCGGGCAGCTGGGCAGTTCTTTTAATGAACTGGCAAAGGGTAACAAAGATCATTCGTTTTTCTTCACCGACAAAGGCGAGCTTGACATTACTTCCGAGGAAGCCGTCAGGCAATTTTTAAAGCATCATGAGGTGAATTGTATTATCAATTGTGCGGGTTATACTGCTGTTGATGAGGCGGAGAATGACCCGCTGGGAGCCCGGAAGCTTAATGTAACCGGGGCTTATATTCTTGCCAGCGCTGCTGGTAATACTAACGCCCTGATGGTTCAGGTCAGCACAGATTATATTTTTGATGGGAAAGCCTGCAGGCCTTACAATGAATCGGCCAGCACCAACCCCCTTTCGTCATATGGCCGCAGCAAGCTTGACGCTGAACTGGAAGTACTTCTCAATGCCAGGAGGTCTGTCATTATTCGTACTTCATGGCTGTACTCTCCTTTTGGACATAACTTTGTTAAGACGATACTTAAAAAAGGCGCAGAAGAACAGCGGCTGAGAGTAGTTTATGATCAGATAGGAAGCCCGACTTACGCGCCTGATCTGGCAGAGGCCATTCTTGCGTTGATTCCTGTGCTTTCTTCCCGGGTGCGCGGTGAAATATATAATTACAGCAACGAGGGTGTTTGCAGTTGGTTCGACATGGCAGTGGCCATAGCTGAGATGGCCGGGCTGCCTTGTGAGATCACCCCGGTGCTCACCAAAGACATCAAATCTGTTGCCACCCGGCCGCATTACAGCGTGCTGGATAAATCCCGCATCAAAAACTCCATAAATATCGATATACCGTATTGGCGTGACAGCCTGCGTGTGTGTATTGACAGGTTGCTGAAATCCTAGCTTATTGCATTGTATCCGGGATCTTTAGCTCTTGGTCCTGTACAACTCCCACCAGGGGATGCCCGGGTTGTTATGGTGCTCACGGTGGTACCCGAAGAAATAGCAGCTTAGCATGGCCCAAAGGTGGTTTTTGCGCTGTGTACGGGCTTTATGCGGTCCCATCTCTTCGGTATGCGGAAGTTTATGCACCCAGTATATGCCCACAGTAAACAGCTGCAGTGTGCCGAGAACAGCTGGCAAAGCCCAGTAAAGCAGGGCCTTGCCCTCGGAAACACCGGGGAGCAATAGCAACAGGTTAAAAAATACGGCCATGACTACCAGTTGCAGCAGGGTCACGTATCGCCACATGAAGATACCCAGCCAGCGAAAATAGTTTTGTGACCGCGTATAAAAGTCAGGATCCCCCTTCGAAGCCGAATGTTTATGGTGCAATCCGTGGTTCTTTCGCAGCCGCCTGTAAGACATGCCTGCAAACAAAAAAGAAGCCGCATAGCCTATCACGGTGTTGACCCATTTTTTGGAAGATATGTTCCTGTGCATTGCATCGTGCGCGGTAATGAATAGTCCCGTAAATAAATAGCCCTGTATCAGGATGTGCAGGTACATCCAGGGGTTGTCTGCTGCCAGGCGCACTCCAAAGAGCATGTATGCCAGGTGCAGTGCCCAGATCAGGATGACCGAAACGGAGATAAATATGCCCATGGTGTGTGGTTGTCATTTCGCTGGCCGGATAAGAATAATCCTGCCACAACATCATCAAAGATAATAATTTCCGGATGGTATACCCTGAATTACAAAAGAAACATGCGGTTCAATTGAAACTGCTGCCCACCTGCCCCGGGTAAGGACTGCAAAGCTGTTCTCTGCTGGCGGGGAATTGCACCGGCTTAAGGATCTGAATCAAACAGGGCAGGCGTTTTTGCAAGCTTAAGCCGGTTCCCGCAGAGGTAGCAGGGGATAAGGCAGAGGTGCGCAGACACCCACTTACACGCTTACAGTTCTTGTAGTCCGGTGTTTTTTGCCTGGCGGCAAAAATGCGGATTTCGAAAAAGCTCCCGGTCCCGGATAAAATTACCTGGCAAGCAGATATGGTTGCAAACAAAACCATATGAGCGGCTGTTATTTTGTCATGGAACGCTATTATTACATTTTTCTGCTGCTGGCCAGTGTGGCCATCCCGTTGATCCGGAGCTTTGAACACCGCATTCACTTTCGCGGGAAATGGCCTGCACTTTTTTCCGGGGTATTCATCATGATGCTTGTGTATATCCCCTGGGATGTCATTTTTACGGAAAATGGCGTCTGGTCTTTCAATCACCGCTATGTGATGGGCTTATACATATTTGGATTGCCCCTTGAAGAGTGGCTTTTCTTCATCATCATCCCGTATTGTATCGTATTTACCTACGAGGTGTTCCGCTACTTCATCCCCAAACTGTATTTTCCCAAAACTGCCCTGGCGATTTCGATCGTCCTTGGTGTTTTCTTCCTCATCCTTGCCCTTCTGAATACCGATAAGGTGTATACATTTGTGGTGATGAATCTTGTTGCAGCACTCGCTCTGGCCCAGCCTTTCCTCAAAACCCATAAAACCTGGCTTTCCCATTTCTATTTTACCTATGCCGTAATGCTTGTCCCCTTCCTGTTGGTAAATGGC
>PWRF01000302.1 GCA_003556325.1 Bacteroidales bacterium
AAGCGGGTGTATTCAGCCATCAAGCTGGACATCCGGCAGGGAGCCAGCAACTGCCTGGAAGGAAAAGTGAAGGCCGTGGAAGACCACATCGGGAGGGTGAAAACCTGATATCCTTCAAGCTATTATTTATTAGGAGAAATTTAATTCCACGCAAAAACGCAAAGAGTAAAACTATGTCCTTTGCGCATTTTGCGTGAAAATCTTTGCGGCCTTTGCGTGGAATAACTACCCACATAGTCGATGCACATTACACTTACTTGGCACTCACTCCCTGATGGATGGCTCATCCACATTGTTCCTGCTAAAGAGATAACCAAAAGGATTCAAGGCCGGCACGTAGCGGCAAACGACGGTAATCATGCCAAACAGGGGTATGGACAATACCATGCCAATGATGCCCCACACGTGGTAACCCAGCACCACCGAGATGATGATGAACACCGGATGTACATCCAGCTTGTCGCCGAGCACGATAGGTTGCAGGATATAGGTGTCGATGAACTGGGCCATGGCAAAGGTGAGAGTGATGCCGATAAGTGTTCCCGCACCGCCTTCGGCCAGCAAGCTTACGGCCAGGGCTATGAAGTAACCGAACAGGTTTCCTATGACGGGTATGATGGAAAGTGCTGCAGCCAGCAGGCTGATAAGCAGGGCACCTTCCAGTCCGGACAAAAACAAGCCAATATAATAGAGTATGGCAAGAAACACCATAAGCAATAGTTTTCCGGCGAGATACTGTCTGCTTACGGCTGCCGAGAGCATGACGATATGTGCAGCCTGCGCACGTGATTCTCTTGGAAACAGGCGGAGGATGAAGTTTTTGAACTTCCTGCGAAAATGAATGAACAGAAAGACATACACCAGGACAATAAGGAAATTGGTAAGGTAACCCAGGATGGCCCAGATGGCATTCATCGCCCGTCCTTCAGCATACCTCGGTGAGGGCTCATCCTGTTCTGAAAGATCCAGCTCTGAGGGTTTATCTGTTTGGTCTTCTTCCGTATCCAGGCTTCTCTGGAGGTCCAGGTTGTAGCGTTCTACCTGCTCCTGCCGCAAAGGTGTGGTTTCCACGAGGTAGTTTGTGATCACGGTCATGTTCTCCTGCAGGCGCCCCTGTATCATTTCCCAGTCGTCAGAAAAGCTTTTGGCCTGGAAAAAGAACACCGAGGCAAAGCCAATTGCCAATATAAATAAAACGAAGGTGGAAAAGGAGGTGGCAAGCACAGGATGACAGCCCCGGCGCTCAAACCTCTGCGTTACCGGGACCATTAAAAAGGCCAGCACCATCGCAGTAAGCAAGGGGGCTAAAAAAGCCTTTGCATGCACCAATCCTAAAAAAAAGAAATACAAAGATGCCAGCAGCAATGTGGCATAAATAAGGATTCTACCCCTGTTGTCTGTGTTTTCAGAAATTTTCAAAGCCCTCAGGTGTAATTTGTAATTAAGATTTGTAAAAATACATATATTTTTTTTCTATCTTTAGCCAGGTATTAATATTCATTTTATCTATATAGGCACAGATGATTACCGGATTAACCCTGAATGGCCTGCTTCAGTGGCTGAGCTGGAGCAGCCGGCTGCAAACCTATGTGCTGATTCCGCTGGGCATATTTTTGCTGGCAGTAGTGGTTACCAAAATTTTCAGAAGACTGATGCACCGGTATTTTGAGCAGAGCTCACATACCCTGCGGGTAGATCCCACACGGTATAAGTTTTTCAAAAATGCGGTCAGCTTTATCATCTTCCTAATTGCTATTACTATCATTTTCTTTACGATACCGGAGCTGCAAACCCTGGGAGTATCCTTGTTTGCAGGCGCCGGAATCCTCGCAATAATCATCGGATTTGCCTCCCAGGCTGCATTTGCAAATATCATCTCAGGCATTTTCATCGTAAGTTCCAAACCCTTTCGCGTGGGAGACTATATCAAGGTAAGCGACGAATTTTTTGGCACGGTGGAAGACATAACGCTACGCCACACAGTGATACGAAACAATGAAAACCGGCGCATCATCATTCCCAATGCATTGATTAACAGTCAAACCATCATCAACAGCAATATCATTGATGAAAAGGTTTGCAGCCTGATTGAACTGGGGATCAGTTACGATAGTGACATTGACAAGGCCATAGCCATCATACAGGAAGAAACAAAAAAGCACCCGCTCTTCCTGGATAACAGAACCGACGAGGACAAGGAGGAAGGCCGCCCCGAAGTAGTAGTGCGGGTGATGGGATTTGGAGAGTCGTCTGTCAATCTCAGGGCCTATGCCTGGGCAGCCACCTCTTTCGATGGATTTGTGCTGCGGACGGATCTGTTTAAAAGCATTAAGAAGCGCTTCGACACCGAAGGTATCGAGATCCCATTCCCATACCGCACCATTGTGATGAAAAACCAATAAGCGGTTGCAATACAACACGGGAAAAGTGTGTGTTTTCCCAGACATATAATGCAGGAAAAGAGAAGTTGCCCGTTTGACTTTTTTGAAAAGGACACTCCATGTACATGTGCGAACAAAAATGTTCGCAAACGTACATCGGCGGCAGGACAGGCCCGGCTAACCCTGGAACCCTGGATTACCAACATGGACACAAAAAAAAGACTATCAGTCATATAAACTCTTTGGAATATTATTTGATGGATAAGAGGCGATCATGGACGTTTAGCGTTCGTGCGAGAAGTACGTAGTACCCAGTTATACCTTTCGACCTTTTATACACACTAAAACACATCAATTCCATGAAAAACAAGACCGTCAAACATTTGCTCAGCATGTTTATGCTGTTGCTGGCAATTGGCTTTGCAACAGCAGCCAATCATGCCAACGAAACTGATCAGGACCCCGGCAAGGTGATCGAAACACTTATTTCGGATTACGACCACGATGCTTCGGCCGGGGGGGCTATACTTGTCATGCGCGACAATGAGGTGATCTACTCGCGTGGGTTTGGCATGGCTAACCTGGAGTATGCCGTTCCATTCACAGAGGATACTCCGACCAACATTGGCTCGACTGCCAAGCAGTTTACCGCTTTTGCCATTTTACTACTGAAAGAAGAGGGAAAGCTGTCTCTTGACGACGATATCCGGAAGCACATCCCGGAAGTGCCGGCTTTTGAGGACACCGTGCGTCTCAGGCATTTGATTGCTCATACCAGCGGGTACCGGGAGTTTATAAACACCCTCGCCATGGCTGGCTGGCAGCTTGGCGACTATGTGGCCAGGGAGGAAGTGATCACTGTGCTTGAGCGTCAGCCTGAGCTGCAGAACAAACCCGGGGAGGTCTTTAATTACAACAATTCAGGCTATGTTCTGCTGTCAATGGTGGTTGAAGCCGTCACCGAAACCTCTTTCCCTGAATGGATGGGAACCAACATCTTCGGGCCGCTGGGTATGGAGCAGTCCCTGATCCTGGAGTATCCGGGGCAAATAATTCCGCAAAGAGGGTTTGGATATTATACAAACCAAAAAGAACAAATCATTGGTGTTATGGACCTTCATGCCTCCATGGGAGCAGGGGGGATCTATTCCACAGCAAAGGATCTCTCAAAGTGGGCTGCCAATTTCTATGATCCTGTGGTTGGAGATGAGGCAACTATTGCACGCATGCAGGAAGGGTTCCCGCTTAACAGCGGTGTCAGCACAGGCTATGGCGCCGGCCTGATGATCACTGAACTTCATGGAATGGAAATGGTGCATCATCCCGGCGGGGACATGGCGCACCGTTCCAATTTTATGTTATTCCCGGAAGTTAAAGGCATGGTAACCGTACAAAGCAATTATGCCGGTTTCCCGAACCAGGTGGCGCAAAGGGTAGCTGAAGCCTTTTTCCATGATATCATGGATATTGATGCCCCCCAGGAACAACCGGAGGAGAAACTGTTTATTTACGATCCGGAAAAATTTGATGAAATAGCCGGGAGATACGAACTCGAAGCTATGCCAGGTTTTGTTTTGGATTTTGAACGGGAGGGCGATACCCTCTTTACCCGGGCTACCGGACAGCCAAGGTTTGAGATCTATGCCAGCTCCGATTCCACATTTTATATGACGGTAGTGGATGCAAGCCTGACCTTTCACCGTGACGAAAATGATGAGATATATGCCATGACGCTGCATCAGAATGGGGATCACTTTGCAAGGCGGATCACAGAACCGCTTTGGGTACCCGAAGAAGAAGACCTGGCTATGTACAAAGGCCGCTATTATAATGATGAGCTCGAAGCATTCTATACAGTCGTTGCCGACGAAGAAGGCAACCTGACCCTCAGCCACCGGCGCCTGAAAGATATCCCGCTCAAAGCCGAATCAAAAGATACATACACGGGAAGCTTCCCAATTATGTTCCTTGAATTTGTGAGAGACGAAAACGGTGATGTCACGGGGTTTTCAGCTTCCAGCGGACGGGCGGCAGGTATTATCTTTGAAAAACAATGACAGATGGCCGTCAACGGTTCATCTCACCATGATATTTTAGCTGAAGCAATTACTGTTTCAGGCACAGGCCTTTGCATAGAAATGGCTATGCAGGGGCCTCTATTTAAGAATTGACCGGGACGCACGGAAATAATAAAGAGAAGCCCCAGGCCAAAGGAGCAAAATGAATCTAAATCCGATACAGATGAGCGAAAACCTGATTCGGGCAGCAATTGCCTACGACTTTGATGATACCCTTGCACCAGGAAACATGCAGGAACATTCTTTTATACCCAAGCTGGGTATCCCTAAAGAGATGTTTTGGAAAGATGCCAACCAAATGGGATATGACCATGACATGGACGGCATCCTGGCGTACATGCAGTTTATGTTGCAAAAATCAGAGGAAAAGAATATTCCCATAAGGCGGCAGGACTTTATAGATTATGGTAAAGACATCCGGTTTTTCCCGGGCGTGGAAGACTATTTTGACCGTATGACTGAATATGCCCGATCCATGAACATTATTCTGGACCACCATATCATTTCCTCCGGGTTGCGTGAATTTATTTCAGGCACTTCCATAGCAAAACACTTCCGCAATATTTTTGCGTCGGGTTTCAGGTATAACGACAGAGATGAAGCAGAATGGCCAGCACTTGCTGTGAATTACACAAACAAAACCCAATATCTCTTCCGGATCAATAAAGGCATCGACAATTCCTATGACAACAAGAGGGTAAATCAGCATATTCCTGAGCATGAACGTCCGGTCCCCTTTAATAGAATGATCTATATCGGGGACGGCGAAACGGATGTGCCTTCCATGAAGATGCTTAACTACCAGGGTGGATATACGATTGCCGTTTTCAATGAAGAGGCACCTGCCGGCCTTGGGAAAAAGTCTTCCCGGGAGATCTGCCGCGAAATGATAAGGCTAAAGCGGGTTGATCATATCGTACCGGCTGATTACTCCGAAGGGAGCGAGCTGGATAAACTCCTTAAATTGCTTATCAGGCGCATTCGCATCAACGAAGATCTGAAAGGTTTTACAGATGGCCAGGGGTAACAAGGAGGTGACCCAAAGGAAGCCGGTTTGCGTTAGCGGCATTTTCTATGCAGGCACCTGCCTTTAAAACCGGTAAATCACACCGCCCCTGACAATAGGGTTCTCTACCGGGCTGTCGTCGTCGAGAAGGAGGTCGTACAAGACCATTCCGTAAGCTTCGCTCCGGGATCCAAGGCCGTAACGATAACCCGCACCAACAGGAAGCCCGGTGATCCACTTTCTTTCGCCTCCGTGTTCAATGTTTGTCATCTCAAACTCAGCATGTCCGAAAACCTGCGGCACAGGGCTCACTTGTGTGAATATCCGGTTTCCGTAGGAGTAACGATTATCCCGGTCGCGGTACTCGCGATAAGAAAAGAACGGCGAGATGCCCACGTCCACGATCCCCATCCGGTACCCGATGATGGGCGACGCCTCAATATAGTACCCCCGGCTGTAATGGACTCCCACACTGCCTCCGGTGAAAACCTGTGCCTGGCTGCTGTCCGTCATGAGAAATGCAAAAGAGAAAAATAGTAAGATTCCTGCCTTTATCATAAATCATTTGTTTTGATGGATGAATACTAACAAGTGTGGATTGTCTTTTGCAGTGTATGATTTCTTTACACCTTATTCTGCCGGGTTCATAATTCTGCCGGAAAACAGTATGTTCTGTGTTGTGTTATCCTTCACAAAGAACAAGAAAGGTCGGTTGGCTCTGAATACAGGAGGTTGATCCGGGTCGATCGAGGTTTTCCTGATCACCACCACGGCGGTTGCAGCGGCTGCTTCGGTTCCTTCTTCAGAAACCTCGATAACGGCCTGGTGAATGACCTTGTCCAGCATGAGGTCCAGTTCACCTGTCATGCCTGAGAAATCGGCAAAGCGGTTGAAGGCGGTTTCCATTCCCATGTTTGCCAAAATGTCTTCAAGGTCGATCTGGGTTTCGGCTTTGAATGAAGGGATAAACACTTCCACCTCTCGTTCATTCATTTTCTCAACCATATCTGCAAAAGCCTCAGCATCCAGTCCGCGTTCAACTTCTTCCAGGGTTTTTCCCTGAGCAGGCAGCACGAAAAGCATCGAGAAGTCACCTCCGTTGTAAGGTATTTCCAGAAGTTGTTTTTCATCATTCTCAAAGTAAGGGAGGGTATCGCTGCGTCTCATAAAGTCTGTGGAGACCATTTCACGGTCCCGGAGGTAGAATATATCTTCCGTAGTCAGCTCCGGGTCAAATTCCTTTAACCATGCTCCCAGAAAGTATATGGCATTCACAAGAACCAGCCGGGTGTCTTCGTTCAGGACATTGGGTGCGATCAGGTCTTCTATTTTCTCTTTGGTTTCGTCGTATACCCAATCGTTGATGTCTTTGGTGATCTGCTGGTGATGTTCTTTGAAGTTGACCTGGAATGTCTTTGAGTCATAGTATGCCTCTACGGTCTCAAAGAAGCTGTCGAGGAAATGATAATCCTGCTGTGCCCATAAGGAATTTGCAATATTCAATTCAATATTTTCTTCGGCACGGCCTTTTAGTGCCTGCAGGTAATCCCGGTAGGCCGGGTGAAAACGCTCCTGGTCTTTGTCAAAGTGCATCACTTCGGACATTTGTTCCATGGTTATATCCCGGGCCCCCGCGTATGTCATAGCCAGCGCCGTAGAAATACTGAAAGGTGATATCACCATATTGTCATCATCAACCGGGATCTGACGCATCAGATCGAAAGCAAACTCGTTATTATGCATGGGAATATCGGTTTTTTCTGTCTTTTCTTCATCCTGGGTTTCTACTTCTGACTCCGGTTCATGAGTGCGATGAGAGCAACTCCATAAGATTGCTGTCAAAACCAAAACCATCATGGTCTTCATCGGGATGTTTTTCATGGGTGGATTATTTTTTCGGGTTCATTCTATCAACAAACTTACAATTATTTTGCCATAACCCCGGAATCGCGCGCTTATTTTTAATTGTTTTGCTAATTTTGTGAAAGAATCATAAGTCGCGATATATTGAGCAGAATGCAAACATTGTTACAATGCACCTAAAATTAAATTACGAATGAGCGAAAAGTCTGAAAGAGTGAAGTGTTTAATTGTAGGCAGTGGTCCTGCGGGATATACTGCTGCAATCTATGCCGCAAGGGCTGATCTGAAACCCGTTATGTACCAGGGATTACAGCCCGGGGGGCAATTAACCATTACTACAGACGTGGAGAATTATCCCGGTTACCCGGACGGTGTCCAGGGCCCGGAAATGATGGTTGACTTTCAAAAGCAGGCGGAGCGATTCGGGACGGATGTCAGGTTCGGTTTGGCAACTGCGGTTGACTTGTCGGAGAGGCCTTTTAAAGTAACTGTTGATGAAAAGCACGAAATTCTTGCAGAAACATTGATCATTTCTACGGGAGCCTCTGCAAAATGGCTGGGCCTGGAGTCAGAACAAAAGTATAATGGCTTTGGCGTGTCGGCCTGCGCCACCTGCGACGGTTTCTTTTACAGGGGACAGACCGTGGCAGTTGTCGGTGGGGGTGATACAGCCTGTGAGGAGGCTTCTTACCTTGCCAAACTGTGCAAAAAAGTCTACCTGATCCATCGCCGCGATGAGCTCAGGGCATCAAAAGCCATGCAGCACCGCGTGATGAAGGCGGAAAACATTGAAATTATCTGGAACCACATCCCTAAGGAGATCGTAGGTGATAAAGCAGTTAACGGGGTTATCATAGAAGATGTTACCTCCGGAAAAATTACCAGATTGGATGTGGAAGGATTTTTTGTTGCTATAGGCCACAAACCAAACAGCGATATATTCAAAGGTCAGTTGGAAATGGATGACGCTGGCTATCTGATAACAAAGCCTGATTCTACTCAAACATCTGTTCCCGGCGTTTTTGCGGCCGGTGACGTTCAGGACAATGTCTTTCGCCAGGCTGTTACGGCAGCAGGAACAGGTTGTATGGCTGCCCTGGAGGCCGAAAGGTTTCTGGCAGATCAGGATTAGCAAAGCCGGCCATCCAACAGCCCCGGTTTGGGCAAAGTGAGTTTAGGAACAAACACCATTTGCAATAATGGATGTATACGCCTTTTTTACTGCTTTTGCAGGGCTATTGTATGTTTTCATGGCTTTCCGTTTCCTGTCGCTGAAAAAGGAGAGTGCGGCAAAATTCCTGTTCTCTTCCCTAAATCTGCTGCTTTTCATCATAGCCTTCTCGCTTTTTTTTGCATTTTATACGACGGTTCAGCAGACACAACTTTTATTGTTTCAGGTCGCCGTTACAGGCTGGCTGGTACTTCCTTTACTGATGGTTGGCCTTGCCATTCCTTTTTCTCAAAAGTATCGCAAGCACGTATTGCGGCTATTGGCCTTCGTTTTGTTTCCTGTCGCATTGGCACTTATTGCCAGCTTTAACAGTTCCCCGTTTTCGATAATGAATATATATATGAACTCAATAGGGTTGCCTGTATATTCATTTGATCCGCAAAGCTACTGGCATTACCTTTTGGGCTTATATTTCTTTTTGGCAGGTAGTATTACCTTATGGTTGCTGCTGCGTCTCAACAAAACAATTTTCCCATACGTCAGCCAAAAACAAAAATGGCAGGCCCGGCTGATTATTTTGCCAGTACCATTCTTTTATCTTCCGGTAATTTTCTTTGACATCGTGCTTCCGGGAATGCAAATGGCCGTACTTCCCAATGTAACACACCTTTTAGGATTGCCGGCCCTGGCAGCCCTTTTCTATAGTGCTACCATGTTCGACAGCAATGACATGATATGGGAAGAACTTTCCGGCATTTTTATCCAAAGGATCAAGCAACTCATTTTTTTCCTTGACAGCCGGGGCGAAATTACTTACGTGAACCGGTTTGGCGCCGAATTGCTGAACTACCCCCTCCATGAAATAGCAGGTAAGCCCGCTGCCTCATTTTTCCGTCAGCCGCTGGCACTGAATAAGCTAATAAACATGGCTGGCTTTGTTCACGACAATCAAAAAGAAACCATGTACCTTCTGCCGCATAATGACAATCCTGTGCCATTAGCTGTGAATGTTGTCAAAGTACCCGGAAAGGTATATGAAAAATCTGGATATGTACTGATCGGCCTTGACATTCGCGAGAAGGTGTTTTTACAAAGCCGCGTAAACGAAAGAATCCGTGTTGAAGCGAGGCTTCAGAGCCTGAGTCAAAACCTTGAAAGGCGTGTGGCTTCACGCCAGGATGAGCTTGTTAGGGCTAAAAAACTTTTAGACAAAGAGGTAGCTTCGCGCCAAGAGGCAGAGAAAAAACTTATCAGAGAAGTTTCTGTTAAAGAAGAAATGCTCAGGGAAATCCATCACCGGGTTAAAAACAATATTCAACTGGTGATTTCTTTGATTAACATCGTATCGGGGCAAGACAAGGTAAGTGAAGATCTGCGTAAAGTTTATCTTCATCTGGCTAAACGGATCAGGGATGTGTCTTATATACACGATTATTTTTACGACCTGCCTTCCATGGGCAGGGTGAATTTCAATCATTTCATCCGGAAAACAACCAACGAACTCAAAAGCAGGCGATCCAAAGGACAGCAAATCCAGTTTAAACTGGTTGTTACTGAACAGCCACTTACAGTCAAACAGGCAATACCATGCGGGATTGTCGTATATGAGCTGCTTACAAATGTCATAGATCATGCTTTTCCGGAGTCTGAAGCACAAGACAACCCTGTGTTGGCAACATCTACCGTAAATGTGGAATTCAACTATACAGAGCCTTTATTCCAATTGAACGTTAAAGATAACGGGATAGGTCTTCCCCTGCAAAAGGGGCAGCCTGAACAAGAGGGATTGGGGTTGAATCTGGTGCATACTATTGTAAAGGAAGATCTTAAGGGTGATATAGCTATTGACAATTACAACGGTACAAACATAAAAATCTGTTTTCGTGGAGATCCTGTCAATACAGACTGATGCATTTTTCATCGTTTTGATTGCATTTGCCTTTGCTGTGGCCGCTGCGGTCGTGTATTATGTGCTTTGGCATAATGCAGTTGTCCGTACCGGACCCTCAGATGTAACCATGAAGGTATTTGACCTGTTGCCCCAACCTGTTTTTTTCTTTGACGACAAGGGGTTGATCCGTTATTTCAATACTTACAGCCAGGAAGTGCTTGGCATTAAACAGGAATACTTTGCGGATCTGCCCATGGAAACTCTTTTCCGGAATGAAGCTGCTATCCGGGCCCTAAAAAAACAAGTTGCCCTGGCCGGAACAGCAGGCCCGGAAAAACTCTCCCTCAGATCGGCATATGGCGGCAGCATAGTATTCAATCTTTCTTTTTCTGAATTAAAAGGTACCCTGGGAGATTACTACGGAATTGTTGCATATGGCGAAGACGCCCGTGAGGCCCAAAAGCTCAGAGCTGAAATAGAACGACGTGAAAAAACGGAAAAGAATCTCCTGGCATTGAGTGATTCACTTGAAGATATGGTTGACCAAAGAACAAAAGAGTTGACAGAGAGCATTGGGGAGGCACAGCGCGAAATGAATGAGAGATTAAAGAAAGAGGATTTATTACGATCTGCCATTGCAGACATGGAGCATATGCTTGGTGAAGTTCATAACCGGCAAACTAAAAACATGAAATTGATCATTAACATGCTTAAGGCGGAGCAATGGAAAGGCATAAACCAGGTGGAAAGAAAAAAGATGAAGATACTCTACCACCGGGTTAAAGCCATGCAGAGGGTGTATGAGTATGTTTTTCTTGAGGGAAAAATGGAACTTGTTGATTTTCAAAGCTTTTTGACTGATATGACAGACAGGTACCAGTCAATCTATTTTGAAGACAAGCCGGTTGCTATTACTCTGAATATTGATGACGAAAACCTGCAGATAGACCAGGCTTTTCCTTTTGGTCTTGCTTGCAACGAAATATTCCGGCAAGCCTTTGATATAATTAAAAGCATCCCCGATCATCATAAACCCGAAGTATTCCTATCATTCAGATATAACAGGTTGTTTAACACGTACCTGTTCAAAGCTATAATTTCCCCGCTCCCAGATTCTGCCGCTAAGCTCATTAATGAAGACAACTATGACCTGTATCTGGCAAAAATGCTGGTAGAAGATCAGTTAAATGGCAAAATACGCATCAGCTCAGAAAAAGAGTTTTATTTGAAGATCACCTTTGACAGGCCCAAACAAGTATTGCCCTGGAGGTTGAATTAGTGTCATGTCAATGCGACTAAACCGAAGCAGTAGCAATGACACGACACTAGCCTGAATTACTGGTATGAAAAATAGTGTCAGGAGAGGGCGGGGCCTCTTTTTAGTACCTGGTGTCCCACACTGCATTTCAGGCATTTACGGGGCATGCAGTATTGAATATAAAGTTCTGTCATGCCCTGCGATTCACTTGCGTTGTCAGGAATCCTGCCCAGTTGTTTCCAGATTTTTATTACACGGTTTTTTTCCGCTTTTATTTCTGAAAGAAGGTCAAGCCCATGATCCAGGATGTATTGCCTGTGGCGTTCCTTGCCGTAGACAAAAAACAGGGGAGCCACTGCATTGATCATGATGTTGTCCGCAGCAGCCGCACCCATTTTTTTCCCGGTTTTCTTTGATACGGTATCCAGGCGATAATGAGTATCCCAATAGGAGTTAACTTTTGCGCGCATTATTTCATACAGCGTTTTTATTTCTTTCATGCCAAGCAATTGTTGAAATAATTTGCCCTGGCTGGCTCGAATCATGGCAGCAAGTTGTGATATGCGCACATCAGGGAAATTTGCAGGCCTCATCCTGGAATATTTCCAGAGGCGTTCTTCTAATCTTTCCGGCAGCTCATATTTTTTGCATAAATACTTATATTCGTTTTTCAGTTGCACCGGATACGATTCATGAAAGTCTTTTTCGAGGAGTCCTGCCTGTCCGAACAGCAATGCTTCAAGTGCCATACTGTTATCGTGGTTTTTTATCAGCAGCCTGTGCGGAGTTCGCTGAATGAGGAGTCCAAAGGTGCTGGCATTTGGTTTCCCGCCAAGATACCTGGCAATAAGATACAGACAAAGATGTTCCCAGTCGTTTTCAAAATAATTCAGAAAACGGGCTGCATCGATTGCTTTTCTTTCCAGGCGGCATATCAGCAAACGGTATATCCAGAGCTTAAAGGTTGAATTATTAACAGTACCCAGAAGTTTTTCACATGGTATAAGGTGTTTATTCTGCATCAGCATCTGGTATCTTGTCTCAAGTTGAGGGTCTGTATAGTTTTTGAGCACCAGGTGCGGGATAGTACCTCCATTCATTCTTGCTGCTTCCTTATCACATTCATAAACCACATGAAGGATAATGTTGTCATACGATTTGTCTGCATGATGTTTATGTATATACCAGTAAGATGACATCACGTGTATTTCAACATTTCCCGCCCATAAGGTCCCGTCTATTCTTATCTGTGCTGCCAGAAAATCCGGGCCGGCATTGGTGTTCTCATATCCCGGGAAGAGAATTTCCAGCGACTTGCCATCGCTGGTTGCCAGTTTTTTCCTTTGAAGCAGGCGATGCTTCCAGATGTAAACAAGGAAGTCTTCTTTCATATAATGTATACTAAACAATTATTTATAAAAATAAAAAATATTATTTTATATACAAAATGTTTTTTATCCGGTGGTAATTATATAGTATTCTTTTTACAAAAAAACTGGTTTTAGATAATAAAAGTTGTATATTTGTGTTAGTAAAAAATTGTGAATTCATGGATGAAATCACACTTGCTCTTGAAAACATTGAATACAAGCTGAGGAAGCTGATTGAGCGGAACAGGCATTTACTGCATCGTATCGCGGAGTTGGAAAAGCTGAATGAACAACTTCATGATGAAATCCGTTTAAAAACAGATGGAAATGCCCGTTTGCGGGAAGAGCTTATAGCGGTGAAATCAGCGAAGTCACTGGAGGGCATGGATAAATCCATGGCGAAGCAAAAGATCAATGAACTTTTGCGGGAAATCGAAAAATCGACTGTGCTATTAAACAGGTAAGCACTATCGTTTATGAGAGATCAACTAATATCAGTTATAATTGCAGAGCGTCCTTACAGGCTTACAATACGAAGCGAAGGAGAAGAAGCAATATTCCGGAAGGCCGCCGGTCTTGTATCAGAGAAAATGCAGGAGTATGCAAGCAACTTTGCATACAGGGATAAACAAGATCTGTTGGCTATGGTTAACCTGCAATTTGCAGTGGAATATTTACGTTTAGATAATACAGCCAGGGAGCATCAAAGGATTCTCGAGCGCTTGCAGAAGCTGGAAACGATATTAGATGAAGGTCTTACAGCGATAGGCTGATCGTTCTTTGAAAGATATTTCGATATAACCCGCATTAATTCAAATGCACGTTTTTGAAACTCAACACTATTAACCGAACAGGGTAACGTTTGGGATTTCAAGAACAGGCCTCAATACTGCCGGTTTTTCCGGCAGTATCCCCGAAAGGGGCAGTGGACGTTCGAGCAATCCCAACTCCCTTAATCATGTATAGCAGGGGTTTCATAAAACCTCGTTGAATTAAATGCGGGTTTTTTTTATATATAACCACTAAACCATCTTTGATATGATCATATTATCCACACCATCTGTTGCCCTGATAGTTATAATCGCAGCCATATCCCTTGGCCTTGGCGTACTTATAGCAGGTACCGTCATGCGTAAAACTATCATCCGCAAGAGTCAGCATATCCTGAAGGAAGCTATGACAGAGTCTGAGGTCCTCAAAAAAGAGAAGATGCTTCAGGCGAAAGAAAAGTTTTTGCAGCTAAAAGCAGAGCATGAAAAGCAAGTATCAGAAAAGAACCAAAAGCTTGCGGCTGCAGAGAACAAGATCAAGCAACGCGAATCCACATTTTCTCAGAAAATGGAAGATTTGCAGAGGAAACAGAACGAGGTTCAAACGATTAGGGAAAATCTCAACAGCCAGTTGGAGATCCTGAATAAGAAGCAGACAGAGCTTGACAAAAGCCATAAACAACAGTTGGAGCAGCTCGAGGCGATAAGTGGCATGTCAGCCCAGGAAGCAAAAGATCAGCTGGTTGAAGCCCTGAAACAAGAGGCACATATTGATGCCCAGTCTTACATAAAGGAAGTGATGGAAGAAGCCAAACTTTCTGCGAACATGGAGGCTAAAAAGCTTGTGATCCAGTCGCTGCAACGAACGGCAACCGAGGCGGCCATCGAAAACAGTGTTTCCGTATTCCCTATCGAAAGCGATGAGATCAAAGGCAGGATCATCGGTAGAGAAGGAAGGAACATCAGAGCCCTTGAAGCTGCTACCGGAGTTGAGATCATTGTTGACGACACACCCGAAGCGATCATTCTCAGCGGATTTGATCCGGTGCGCCGTGAAATTGCCCGCCTGTCGTTGCATAAGCTTGTTACAGACGGCAGGATTCACCCCGCACGCATTGAAGAGGTGGTAGCCAAAACGCAGAAACAAATTGACCAGGAGATCATGGACCTCGGCAAACGTACCGCTATCGACCTGGGTATCCATGGTATGCATCACGAACTGCTCAGGCTGGTAGGCAAAATGAAATATCGCTCATCGTACGGCCAAAACCTGCTGCAACACTCCAAAGAGGTTGCTAACCTGGCTGCCACTATGGCTTCAGAACTTGGGCTTAACCCCAAAATTGCCAAAAGGGCGGCCCTCCTGCACGATATCGGAAAGGTGCCTGACAATGAACCCGAACTGCCACACGCCGTACTGGGAATGAAACTGGCCGAAAAATACAAGGAGAAACCGGAGGTCTGCAACGCTATCGGATCACACCACGATGAGGTAGAAATGAATAGCCTTATATCTCCTATCATCCAGGTATGCGATGCCATTTCCGGTGCCCGTCCGGGTGCAAGACGCGAAGTGGTTGAATCGTATATCAAACGGTTGAATGATCTTGAAGAGCTGGCATTGTCCTACCCGGGGGTGGTAAAAACATACGCTATCCAGGCCGGACGCGAACTGCGGGTGATCGTCGGTAGTGAAAAGATCACGGATGCAGAAGCAGAACAAATATCGCACGACCTGAGCAAAAAGATCCAGACCGAAATGACCTATCCGGGGCAGATAAAGATCACAGTGATCCGGGAAACTAGAGCTGTGGCTTACGCAAAATAAATAACAGCCCTGAGGGGAGAATATTCCAAAAAGCGCCATGTTTAAGCCATGGCGTTTTTTTTTTCAGAGCCACCAGCAATAGGGCGGGCCCGCGAAAAAACAAAAGCGGTACTTGAGATCAATCAGTATAATCACCTGATTGATCGCGAAATGTAAAACAAAACCGACTGCCTTTGTTTTTCTCGCTGGTAACCTCAATCCGGCCATCCAGCAATGATACAAATTCCTTTGTGGTCAGCAGACCTATACCTGTACCCGGTTCACCATCTGTTCCTTCTTGCCGGTAATTCGATCCCAGATCAAACAAAGCAGCTTGCTTATCCGGCTCGATGCCTATGCCGTTGTCCGCAACGCACACTTCTATAAATTCATTACCCGCTTTTTTTGCCTCAATGACAATCCGGCCACCCTGAGGCGTAAATTTGACCGCATTGTTGATCAGGTTGGTAAGTATGGAGTTGATGATATTGATATCCGTTCTGATCTCCATGGAAGGTACTTTATTGATCACATCGAGATTTTTCTTTCGGATGCTGAAATCAAGCGAAGAAATAACAACTTCAACCTGCCTGTCAAGTGAAAATGTGCGGGGAACAACCTGAATGCGGTTTCTTTGCAGGTTTGCCCACTCCAGAAGGTTCACCGTGAAATTATAAGCGTTGTTGCTGGTTTTATTCAGAGAGTGCAGCATTTCCTTTTTTTCATCCTCACTCATCGTATGAAAATCCTCCTGCAGGATGTTGAGATAACCCATTAAGGCCGTAAACGGCCCTCTCAGATCATGCGCAACGATGGAAAAGAATTTGTCCTTTGTCCGGTTCAGTTCTTCGAGGTCGTGCTTTTGTTTATCCAACTCCTGGTTTTGTTCTGTAATCCTTAACTGATTTTCAATCAGTTGTTGGTGCATAGCTTCCAGTTGATCGTTTTTCTTTTTCAGATTTCGGCGCGACCATAATATGGTAAACAGCAACAAAACAATCAGGAAAATGGCCACAGTGCTCGCCAGCAGAAAACGTCTTTGGTTTTCAATTACGGCTTCTTTAAGCAGGTTCGATTCAATTAGCATCTTATTTTCGGCCTCAATTCTTGAGGTTTCATGTATTATTTTCAGTTCAGATATGCGATTGGTACGCTCTTCTTCCCAGATCTCATTATGAATACTATGCACTTTCTGAAGATGTTCTAGGGCTTGTAAATAATTACCCTCAATGCTGTCAAGTTTGAACAGGCTATGGTATGCCTCCTTCTTCCGGACAGATGCCTTTCCTTTGGTTGCTAGTTGTATGGCCTCCTGAAACAACCTGCGTGCTTCTATGTGGTTTCCGAGTCCCATATATGCATCGCCCCTGGAGGTAAGAACGCCTGCGGCGATTTCATCAATAATATCCTCCGGATAATATTCCTTGGCTTTCTGATGATAATCCAGCGCTTGCTGATAGTTGCCCATAGATGAAAGTATCTTGCCATGATTGTTGTAGTAGACGTATAAATTGCCCAAATTCTCATTCTTCCTGGCCAGATCAATGGCTGACTGGCTGTACCGCAATGCTTCCTCAAAATCACCAATACGCCAAGCCATAAATGATGACAGGTTGTTGTACACAGAAGACCGTACCGGATGATTGGGATGATACCCGATCAGGTAAAGGCTTTTCTCGTAATGATGCAGGGTGCGTTCATTATCTTTAAGGTTATTGTATATACTGCCAAGAAGATTATGGACGTAAATCAAATCAAAAGTATCCAGCCTGGAATGGCGATATTCGTAAGCTCTTAGCGCATAGTCAAGGGCGATATGATAATTGTTTTGCCGGTAATAATTGGATGCCAGGGAGTAGTCTGTGTGAGCAATGCCGGCGCTGTCTCCCGCTTCAGCAAATAATATCCGGGCCATTGAAAAATAATAGAGGGTGCTGTCTTCCTCCATTCGCATACGAAACAGCGATGCAAGATTCACTGCTGCAGAAGCACGCCTGTTAACAATATCCGGATGATCCAATTGATAAAGGTTGCGGTAATTTACCATAGCGCTGTCGCGATTGCCCCTGTACCAATTGTAGGCGGCACTAATATTAAGCCAGTCGGCACGCTCAACCGGGTGATCATGCATATCTGCAAGTGCATTGCTTTCACGCAAAAGAATACCCGTAGTATCCAGGTTGTAGAGTAAAAAATCATTTGCAAGCATGGTTTTGGCATGCAAATGACGTACATCATCTGACGGAAACTGATCTATCTGTTGAAGCAGGCTGTCTTTTTCATTTCCATATGCATTTGCAGACACATAGGTTACAATGCAGAAACAAAACAAGAAATATTTTTTCATTACAACGTGTTAAAGTGCCGGTTATCTTAATTGATAAAGGTATCTCCAGTTAACACAGGTCACTTGAACCTTACTGATCCATAAAACTAATATTTTTTTGAACAATGTATTACTTTTTCTGTTTTTTTGATACAAACACGAGCCCTGCTTTGAATAAAATGGGCTAAAATTTAGTAACTTAATATCCCGGAGAATCAGTTTTTTTTTGATGCGGATATCAACAAATAACCATTATATTTAAACCTGTTAACCCCTTGCGATGAAAATCCTGATTTATATCCTGGCTTTCGTTTTAACAACACCCGCTCTTGCGGCAAACAAAATGCATGATGAGGTGGCAGTTATGGATTTTGACACGTTTGCCCCCATGCTTGAAAAGGAAGATGAACATACCTATGTTGTGAATTTCTGGGCTACCTGGTGTGCTCCCTGTGTGCGTGAGATCCCTTATTTTGAAAAATTACGCAAGAATTACCAGGATCAAAACCTTCGTGTCATCCTGGTGAGCCTGGATAATCCGGATCATATGGAAAGCCGTGTCATCCCATTTATTGAAAACCATAACATAGGAAGCGAGGTCATCCTTTTGGACGACGTAAATGCAAACCGCTGGATCCCCCTTGTAAGCGAAGAATGGAGCGGTGCTATACCGGCAACGGTCATTTACAATAACTCCTTTCGTGGATTCTATGAGAAAGAGTTTAAATATGACGAACTGGAAGAAATTGTTTTACCTTTATTATAGTTTTTTTACAAACCAAAACTGAAATGCGATGAAAAAAATGTTCATGTTCTTAATGCTCGCTGCTTTTGGCACAGGAGTATTTGCTGATGGTGTAGGTGTCGGAGACCAGGCCCCTGGGTTTAACCTGCTTAATGTAGATGGAAACTATGTTTCCCTATCGGATTTTGAAAACGAAAGGGGAGTGGTTGTGATCTTTTCCTGTAATCATTGCCCATATGTTGTGGCTTATGAAGACAGGATGATAGAACTGCATAACGAATTTGCACCCCAGGGATTCCCTGTGGTAGCCATCAACCCTAATGACTCCATTGTGGTGCCTGCCGATTCGTATACAAAGATGATAGAGCGGGCGGAAGAAAAGAACTTCCCTTTTGCCTATCTTCTGGACGCAGATCAGACGGTTTTCCCTCAGTACGGAGCTACACGCACACCACATGTTTATCTGCTCGAGAACAAAGGGGAATACTTCGAGGTGGCTTACATTGGTGCAATTGATGACAATTATCGTGATGCAGCTGCCGTCGAGGAAAAGTATCTCGCCAATGCCATCCAAGCCCTTATGGCAGGAGAACGTCCGGATCCCGAATTTACGCGTGCAATAGGCTGTACCATCAAAGTACAGGAAAATTAAAAGGATGAGTCCGGGGTTTTTGTTTTTCATTTACCTTTGTGAGCAGCAACAGGTTTTGAAATATATCTATCCATGACAAAGGAAACCATCCGGATCGAATCCATTGAAAAAAACTACAAGGTAGGACTTGAAATTGTCCGTGCCCTTCGCGGTGTCTCCCTCACGGTTATGCGCAACGAATATGTTGCTCTCATGGGGCCATCGGGATCAGGTAAGTCTACCCTGATGAACATACTGGGTTGTTTAGATACCCCAACCACGGGCAGTTACTACCTTAACGATAAAGATGTCAGTCAGCTCCGCGATAACGAGCTGGCTGACATTCGCAATAAAGAAATAGGGTTTGTCTTTCAAACCTTTAACCTGTTACCCCGCAGCACCGCGCTCGACAATGTTGCCCTGCCCCTGATATATGCCGGCCAGACAAAAAATGCACGCAGGGAAAGAGCCTATGAAGTGCTTGACCAGGTTGGCCTGTCGGACCGCACTCACCATAAGCCCAATGAGCTTTCGGGCGGTCAGAGACAACGTGTAGCGATGGCCAGGGCCCTCGTAAACAACCCCTCGATAATTCTCGCAGACGAACCTACAGGAAACCTCGACACGAAAACGTCTATCGAGATCATGTCCCTGCTTGAAGATATCCATAAAGCCGGCAATACCATCATTCTGGTTACCCACGAAGAAGATATTGCCAAACATGCCCACAGAATTATTCGCCTGCGCGACGGGCTGGTAGAATCTGATGAAGTGAATGACAATATCAGCACACTCGAACAGGTGCTGGCAGAAAGAAAGAGCTAGGTAATCCTGTCAATAATTCTTAGCCCTTAGGCTTACACGAAATTATTTTGTTTTCGTTTTCCTTTTCGCAGGAAGACCTCCGAAGCACATCCATCTTCTTACCTGGTAGTTAGTTGTGAGCATGCACCATGCAGCAATTGGCCAGGTAACATAACCCGTATAGTCAAAGTCATTTGTTGATAAAATCTTTACTTCTTATGAAAGAATGGAAAATATACACCAAAACCGGGGATAAGGGAGAAACTTCCCTGCTCGGGGGAAGGCGTGTGCCAAAACATCACCTGAAGATCGAAGCATATGGAACGGCCGATGAATTGAATTCATTCATTGGGCTGCTTCGTGACCAGGACATTTCAGCGCATCATAAGGACCTTCTTCTCGAGATCCAGGACAGGGTGTTCACCGCAGAATCCCTTTTGGCCTGCGACGACGGTTGCCAGCCAGAGTTCCTTCCCGGCATGCATGATGATGACATCACACTGCTGGAAAAAGAAATAGATAAGATGAATGAAGCACTCCCCGAATTGAAGCATTTTATTCTTCCGGGAGGGCACCCCGCCGTATCCCATGCCCATATATGCCGTTGCGTATGCCGGCGTGCCGAACGGATCATTACCCAGCTTGCCGAACACGACAAAGTCGATGAACTGGTGATCCAGTATTTTAACCGCCTGTCGGATTTCTTTTTTGTGCTGGCCCGGAAAATTGCCCATGAGAAAGGAGTGCCGGATATTGAGTGGAAAGCCAGAGTATAGGTTGAGGTTAAGGTTAAGTTTAAGTTTATGGCTAAGGTTACGGATATGTTTTAGGTTGGGGTTGGGAAGCAGGTATTTGCAAAGTTTGAAAGCCCCGTAGCCGAGGCATTTGGACTGCGGTGGAGAAGTGCGGAGTAGCAAACAATAGCTGCAGCAGGCGAATAAAATTTTGCTATATTGATTTGATGTATTATTTTTGCAACACAAAATCGGGGTGTGGCGCAGTTGGCTAGCGCACTTGCATGGGGTGCAAGGGGTCGGAAGTTCGAGTCTTCTCACCCCGACTTGTAAATCAAAGAGTTACGGAAATAACAATCTGTAACTCTTTTTTATTTGCATACAAACTGTTTTTTTAGCCAGCTGCAACATACTTACTCAAATGCATAGAGTAATATTTGCCCCAATGTTTGCACAATGCACCCAGAAACGCAAATCTTCAATCACACCTCTTATTACTGATGCCCCTGGCTATTTTAGCCTGTTTGTTATTTCCATTAATTTATTGATATCAGAATCATATTCCTCTGCATAATTCTTTGGAAATGCACCGTAACGTTTCATTTTTCCCGATAACGCATCAGTTAAGGTTGACCATATTTTGGCTCTTTTCGATTTTGTGACCCTCTGCAGGCTTAATTTATCCTTTGATGTACCATATTTCTCTGCCAGTTCACAGATGTGTTTTTTAGCTTCTTGAATTGTAGAAATGTTGGCTTCAATGGTCTTGTCATCAACGTCTTTTACCAGCACATTGCAACATGAACTGTGTTGCACTTGCAGCATGGTTTCAAGCTCCATCAGTGATTTTTCAACAATAATCAAACTTGATGAAAGTGACCGTGTATGGTTTTTCGATAACTGTATCTTCTTGCCCATTTCTTTTACAAAATCATCCTAAGCACACAAAGTTATTAAAATCCAAGTACTTATTAACTACCCATTGTTTTATTTGGCAATCGGTCACAATTATATTTTTTTGATTGATTTTTTGATTGAAAAGTTTCGCCACCGTGTCCCCACAGTTTCCACACATTATGATGGATAGGAGAAGCGCCGGTAAGAACCGGTGCGCTTTAATACCTTTAGTGTGTGAGTTACTCTTCTTCTTCCTCGGCGGCTATTACAGGATGTGCCGTGTAAACATCTCTGGGTTCTTTAACGAAGAACCAAAGCAGGGCGGAAATACCCACAGTAAGGGCACTTACAATAAATATTACACCCTTATTTTCAGCTTCCTGAACAAGTTCACCTACACCAAAGCTTGATACAAATTGCGGCAATACCACCGCAAGATTGAACAAGCCCATGTAAAGGCCCATGCGCGATTGGGATATTTTCTGAGACATAATGGCAAAAGGCAGACTAATGGTTGCCGCCCAGCCGATTCCGACAATAGCCATGAGTGCATAGATCATTGCCGGAGCGTATCCAAACTGTAAAATGCTTAAATAGCCCAGCGTCATGATGGTGATACTTACCGCATGTGTTCGGACCCTTCCAAATCGCGCAGCAAGGGGTTCAAGTATCAATACGGGGATGATGGCAGCCACCAGGTTGAGCGAGAAAAAGCTCCAGTTGACAATGCGGCCGATGGTAGCGTTGATCTCTTGTATGCGTTCTGCTTCCATTAATTCGTTTGCCCCATTTTCAAGTATGCCGGGATCGATATCCACATCGGCAAGTTCCGGGACCCTGAAACGCACGAAAGCGAAAAGGTAAATAAACATTGTTTGCACACCGATCCATGTGAAGGAGTGAGCGGCAAGCACCTTTCTGAAACCAATCAGGCCGTCTTTTTCGCGGGAAATGCCCATTTCTTTTTGTGTCATGGTGATCACCACCACCACAACCGTCATAAGGCCGCAAAAGATCTCCAGGCCATAGTAGGGAATGTCCGGAAACAATCCCAGCCTTCTGAATATCCCATAGAATGCATAAATAAGAAATCCCCAGAGAGGCAAAATGGTTTTCATTATTTCGTACAGGGAAGCTTCATTTACGCTGTCCTTTTTGTTGTCAGCATCTGCTTTGCTGGCAGCGGCAGCGGCTTCGTCGTCTTTGCCATACTGACCAAGGTACCTGGGTTCTTTTATAAAAAAGGGCGGGATCACAGAAAACAGGAATACGAGTACAACCCCGAAATAGATCAGCACATAGTTGCCCCAGATGGCGCCAATCAGGTAGGCCAGGACACCAAATGTACCCGAAACGGTTTGCATCCATGTGTATCCTTTTGTTCTGGGGCGCCCTTCCGGTGTGACGTCGGCTATAATGGCCCGGGTAGGGTTGAAGCTGATATTTATGGCCAGGTCTATGCTAAGAGAAACAACAATGGCAATCCCAAGAACGCCTTCAAGGCCCATTCCGGCCTGTATGATCCCAATATTTGGCAAGGCCAGCAGGCCCAGGGCTGCAAGCACACCTCCCACCAGGATAAAGGCACGGCGCCGCCCGTTCATAACCCAGACATTATCACTGATGATGCCCACCACAACCTGCCCGATAATGCCAGCCAGCGGTCCGGTAGCCCACACCAGGCCAATGTCGCTGATCTCTAACCCGTACTTTGTGCTTAAAAGCCAGCTTAAAGCGGCGATCTGAACAGCCAGGCCAAAGCCCATCGCCGTGGCAGGCAGGCTAAGCATGGCATAGAACGAATTCGTAAGTTTCCTTTGAAATGGTAACATAATGTTTCTGATTTGTTGTCAGTAAAAGTACAAATTTTGAACTTTCTGCGGACAAATAATTTGCGGGGTTTGGAGTGTGGTTCTTAGCTCAGCAAAGGATCACACGGTCTGACCTTAACATACACTTGCCCGGGGTTATGTATTTACAGGGGAAACCATTATTTTTGTGGTGAAAAAAAAAGCGTATGGCTGCACCGGGCATTTTACTTTTTGGGATCAGCGGAGGTGAGATACTTATGCTCATCCTTCTGGTTCTGCTGTTGTTCGGCCCCAAAAAGATCCCGGAAATAGCACGCATGCTCGGGAAGGGCCTCGGAGAAGTGCGTAAAGTGCAACGTGAGATCAATTCGGAAATTCACAGGTATTCATCGGAGGTCGAAAGCGAAAACCGAAAGATGGAATCTGAAATGAAAAAAGAGGTTGAAGCCTTCAAAAACACCCCGGATTCCGGTTCTGCAGATGCTTCTGATAATGATAAGAAACCTGTTGAAAAAAAGGAATCCAGCCAGGACCATACGGGGCCGGAATCATCTTACAGCAAGAAAGACGATCAGGATTTGCCGTATCCATACAAAAGGGATGAAGAGCAAGAAAAATCATCAGACCAGTAGCTTCTTTCCTGCAATTATTTTTCTCCTGCTGCGTTTTTTATCATGGCAGTCTAATAGTAATGAAGTTAATGTTCCTTACCTATGCATAAATTGATCAAATTCGCTCTTTTGGCCTTTGGGGTGATCCTGTTCTCTTCACCTGACCTATACGGCCAAAGCCGTCGCCTGGAGCGTGCAGAAAGGGCTTTCGAGCTTCAGCAATACCATGAGGCAATCGATTTATACCGGCGTGTTATTGACCGGTTAGACCGGGGAGAAAGAGAGAAGTCGGCGGAGCTTTCGTTTAAGGTAGCCCTGTGCTACAGGTATACAAATAATCACCGGATGGCGGAGTCCTGGTTCAGAAGGGCTATACGGGCTGATTACCCCGATCCGGTAGCTTTGCTTTACATGGCTCAGGCAAAAATGCAGAATGAAAAGTACGATGAGGCCAGGGAAACTTTTAAATCCTATATTGAATTAGAGCCGGACGATTGGCGGGGACACCAGGGGCTGGCATCCATTGAGCTGGCTATGAAGCTTAAAGAACAACCTCTCGATTATGAGGTGGAAGCCGTGAGGCTTTTTAATTCCCCGGCCGATGATATGACCCCTGCGTTTGGTGACCACCGGGGGACCACCCTAATATATGCATCTTCCCGGGACGATGCTATGGGCCGGGAAGAAGATCCCTGGACCGGTAACAAACACAGTTCTTTCTTTGTTTCTTACCAGGACCGTGCAGGAAACTGGGACCGCCCCAATTTGCTGGACGAAGGTCCTGTTAATACCGAATACAACGAAGGCGCACCGTCAATAAATGCCTCGGCCACAGTTATGTACTTTACCCGGTGTACCCGCGCTGAGGGTGTCAGCATGGGGTGCCGGATCTTCAGAGCCACACGCGAAGGCCCCGACTGGGCAAACCCCCAGGAAGTGTCCCTTACCGAAGACAGCCTCATCACCGTTGGGCACCCCGCCATAAGCCCCGATGAGCTCGAACTCTACTTTGTTTCAGACAGACCGGGAGGTGTAGGGGAAAAGGATATCTGGGTGGCACGACGGCAAACCACAAACGACGAATTTGGAAGGCCTGAAAACCTTGGCGAGACTATCAACACAAAAGGGAACGAAATGTTTCCCTATGTGCATGAGGACGGTACACTCTATTTTGCATCCGACGGACATCCGGGAATGGGCGGATTGGACATTTTCAGATCAGTATATACCTCTGATGGCTGGTCCGAGCCTGAGAACTTAGGCCCACCCTTTAACAGCGCCGCCGACGATTTTGGGATTGTTTTCAAGCCTGGCAGGGAAGAAGGCTTTTTTACCTCCAACAGGGGCAGAAGGGGAATTTATGACATTTACTCATTCTATCAGGCTCCCGTTGAGTTTATTATAAGTGGGGTAGTGCTCGACGACAGCACGCAGACCACAGTGCCGCGCGCAAATGTTCAGCTGGTAGGTTCCGACGGGACCCTGCTTCAGATAGAATCCGAAGCCGACGGGAGCTTTGTCTTCGATGAGACCGTACTTCGTGAAAACACCGATTATGAAATACTTGTCAACAAAACGGGATATTTTTCCGGAAGAGCCACGGAATCGACCAGGGGATATGAAAGAAGCCATGAGTTTGAAGTTGAAATATCCATTGCACCCATTCCTGTAACAGCGATCGAACTGCCTGAGATCCTCTATGAATTTGACAGCTGGGAGCTTCAGACACAATTTAAGGATTCTCTCAACGGCCTCGTTCAAACCTTGCAGGACAATCCGCATATTGTGATTGAACTTGCCTCCCATACCGACAGCAGGGGTACCCATGAGTATAACGATACACTCTCTTTGCGGCGTGCACAGGAAGTGGTGGAATATCTTGTCGAACAAGGCATTGAACCCGAACGCATTGAAGCCGCGGGTTATGGCAAGCGTGAGCCACGGGTTCTCGACCGCGACCTGGAAAGGAACGGGTATTTCTTCGAAGAAGGGACTGAACTTACAGAGGAGTTTATTGAAAGCCTGGAAACGGAAGAAAAACAAGAAGTGGCACACGAGATGAACCGACGTACAGAATTCAGGGTGCTTAGGGAAGATTATCAACCACCTCCCGGAGAAGATGAAGAGGACATGCAGGAGGACGAGGAGCAGGAAGCGGAAGACATACCAGAACCTGACAGATAATGGGAACTTATCAGCAAAGGGGAGTTTCCTCCGACAAAGAAGATGTGCATAAGGCCATTGGCAAACTGGACAAGGGATTGTACCCTAAAGCGTTTTGCAAAATTTTGCCGGACCATCTTACCGGCTCGCGGGAGCATTGCCTGGTGATGCATGCCGACGGCGCCGGAACCAAGTCTTCGCTTGCATGGATGTACTGGAAAGAAACCGGCGACTTGTCGGTATGGGCCGGTATCGCCCAGGATGCAATCGTTATGAACCTGGACGACCTGCTATGCGTGGGGGTAACAGATAACATTCTTTTGTCATCAACCATTGGCCGTAACAAAAAGCAAATCCCAGGAGAAGTCGTGAAGGCAATTATCGAAGGTACAGATGCCTTCCTGGAAAACCTTCGCGATCTCGGAATCCGGGTTTATCTGACAGGAGGAGAAACGGCAGATGTCGGGGACCTGGTGCGTACCGTTATTGTGGACTCCACCGTTACGGCACGAATACCGCGCAGGCAGGTTGTTGACAACAGCAGGATCCGCGAAAACGATGTCATCGTCGGATTAGCCTCTTTCGGTCAAACCACTTACGAGGATCATTACAACAGCGGGATCGGAAGCAACGGCCTGACCTCTGCCAGGCACGATATTTTTCATCACAGCTATGCTGAGAGGTATCCGGAAAGCTATGACCCGGATCTTGACAGGCGTGTTGTATACACCGGTACATGCAGCCTCACGGAAAATATCCCGGGCATGCCACTGAATATGGGCAAAATGGTGCTAAGCCCAACCCGGACATATGCCCCGGTTGTCAAAGAGATCCTCAACAATTTTTACGGCCAGATCCATGGCATGGTCCATTGCAGTGGGGGAGGCCAGACCAAGATCCTGCATTTCATCGGGCAGCTGCATGTTATCAAAGAAAGCCCGTTTGATCCGCCACCCCTTTTTGGCTATATCCAGCAAAGCACGTCGACGCCGTGGCGAGAGATGTATAAAGTGTTCAACATGGGACACCGCTTCGAACTTTACCTGCCGGATGAAAGGGTGGCAGAGGAAATTATAGAACTCTGCAAAGGCTTTGGATTGGAAGCCAAAATCATAGGCCGGGTCACAGGATCCGATCAAAAACGACTTACGATCAAAGGGCCCGGAGGCTATATTCACTATCCCTGATCTTACTTCAGCCCATTTTTGTACCTTTGCAGTTCTAAAACCATTCGCCATGTTACTGGAGAAATTAGAGGCTATTAAAGAACGCCATGAAGAGGTGGCCAGACTTATTGCTGACCCTGATGTGATCTCGGATATGAAGAGGTATATCAAACTCAGCAAAGAGTATAAAGACCTTGAACCCATCATAGACGCACATAAGACGTACAAAAATGTGCTGGATAACATTGCATCTGCCAGGGAGCTCCTCAATAAGGAAAAAGACGCTGAGTTCAGGGAGATGGCACGCGCCGAGCTTGATGAACTGCAGGAAAGAAAGGAAGCGCTGGAAGAAAAGATCCGTCTGCTCCTGATCCCTAAAGATCCGCAGGATGACAAAAATGCCATTGTGGAGATCCGTGCCGGCACCGGTGGGGATGAGGCCGCCATCTTTGCCGGAGACCTCTACCGGATGTACAGCAAGTTCTGCGAATCCAGAAACTGGAAAACAGAGCTGGTGGATATGAACGAAGGGACCTCCGGAGGGTTTAAAGAAGTAATATTCAACGTCTCGGGAGACGGTGTTTACGGAGTGCTGAAATACGAATCCGGGGTACACCGGGTACAAAGGGTCCCGCAAACCGAAACACAGGGAAGGGTACATACTTCTGCCGCCACCGTTGCCGTCCTGCCTGAAGCGGACGAGTTTGATGTGGATCTTAAACCGGCCGACATAAAGAAAGAGACCTTCTGCTCTTCAGGGCCCGGAGGACAATCTGTGAACACTACCTATTCGGCCGTGAGGCTTACACACGAGCCCTCGGGTATCGTTGTGTCGTGCCAGGATCAAAAGTCGCAGATCAAAAACCTGGAAAAAGCCATGAAAGTTCTGCGGACACGGCTTTTTGACATGGAATACAAGAAATACCTCGACGAGATCGCCTCCAAGCGCAAGACCATGGTGTCTTCGGGCGACAGGTCGGCAAAGATCAGGACCTATAATTTCCCCCAGGGACGGGTGACAGACCACCGGATAGGCCTTACGCTATACAACCTGTCGGCCATAATGGACGGCGACATCCAGGAGATCATCGACGCCCTGCAGGTAGCTGAAAATGCTGAAAAACTCAGGGAAGGCGTTTCCTGAGAGAATTCGTGAAAGGATGAACAGACAAGAGATCATTGATACCATCAGGAAGAAGCGCTCCTTTTTATGTGTCGGTTTGGATCCCGACATGGACTTAATGCCGCCTGTGGTCAGAAACAGCTCTGATAATCCGCTTTTCGAGTTCAACCGGATCATTATCGATGCAACTATCGACCTGGCTGTAGCATATAAGCCCAACATTGCCTTTTATGAGAGTCATGGCAGCCTTGGTTGGAAAAGCCTGGAAAAGACAGCGGAATATCTTGCATCCCACCCCCGGGGCCCTGTGTTCACCATCGCCGATGCAAAACGCGCTGATATCGGCAATTCATCCTGTCAATACGCAAAAACCTTCCTGGAAAACCTGCCTTTTGATGCTGTGACCGTAAATCCATACATGGGGTACGATTCTGTAAAGCCTTTTCTTGATATGCCGGCTAAATGGACCGTGATCCTGGCCCTGACATCCAATCCCGGTGCCGGTGACTTTCAGACCAGGGAGTTCGTAACAGTCGTCAGAGAAGAAAAGCCAGGCATAGGCACTCCGTTGCAGTTGCACCAGGCTGTCCTGGAAACGTGCCTTTCGTGGGGTAGTCCTGAAAACATGATGTTTGTGGTGGGAGCCACCCGGCCGTCGTACCTTGCAGATATGCGGAAAAGGGCGCCTGATCATTTCTTCCTTGTACCCGGTGTAGGGGCACAGGGCGGAAAGCTGGCAGAAGTGGCTGCCCATGGCATGAATCAGGATACCGGAATCCTTGTAAACAGCTCACGTGGCATAATCCATGCCTCACGGGACGAAGACTTCGATGTAAAAGCACGTGAAGCGGCCTTAGCTCTTCAGAAGCAGATGGAAATTATTCTTGGTGCATCACCCCATAAACACTCTCAGGATGGTGTATAAATCAAACGGTAACAGGCTTTGCTTACAACAAAGGTCATAGATGGCGAAAATGCCGTTCCTGATCGCTGTTTTGCCATTCAAGTGCGTTAGTTATAAATGTAAAAACTTTTAGGATAGTGAATTTTTCTGATTTTCAATTCGACAGTCGTTTGATGGATGGGATCGAGGCGATGCAATATAAGGAAGCAACCCCGGTCCAGGAACAGGTGATCCCGCAAATACTTGATGGCAGGGATGTGATTGCCTGCGCACAAACAGGTACCGGGAAAACAGCAGCATTTTTGCTTCCCGTTATTCACCGGATAATCACAAACAGGAATAACGAGGATCGTATCAAAGCAATGGTTATTGTACCTACCAGGGAGTTAGCCGTACAAATATCGCAGCAAATGGAAGGTTTCGGGTATTTTACACCGGTAAGTTCCCTTGCAATTTATGGTGGTGGCACCGGCGAGGTGTATGCGGCAGAGAAGAAAGCGCTAAAGAGCGGCGTGGACCTTTTAGTATGCACGCCCGGACGGATGATCAGCCACCTCAACCTGGGGTATGCAGATTTCAGCGGCCTTGATTTTCTCATTCTTGACGAAGCCGACAGGATGCTGGATATGGGCTTCCATGACGACATCATGAAAATCATCTCCTTCCTCCCAAAGAACAGGCAAAGCTTGCTGTTTTCCGCAACGATGCCTCCAAAGATCAGGGAATTAAGCAGAAAGATCCTCAGGAAACCTGTGGAAATAAATATTGGACTGTCAACACCACCCGAACAGATCGGCCAGGAAGCTTATATGGTTTACCAGGACCAGAAGTTGCCGGTAATACAATGGCTTGTTCAGGATAGCAGGATGAGAAGCATCCTTATCTTCAGCGACACGAAATCCGGGGTTAAGCAACTGGCCAAAGAGCTGAAAAGGAGTCAGCAATCTGTGGAGGAGATCCATTCAGACCTCGCCCAGCCTGTGAGAGAGGAAGTGATGAATCGTTTCAAAGCCAGGAAAACCCGCATCCTGGTGGCTACAGACGTCATCTCGAGGGGTATCGATGTTGAGGACATCGACATGGTGATCAACTACGATGTACCGCATGATGCCGAGGATTATGTGCACCGGATAGGCCGGACGGCAAGAGCCGGTGCCCATGGAAAAGCCTGCACGCTTATTACGCCTTCCGATCAGGATAAATTTGCTTCCATTGAAAACCTCCTGGGGAACCCTGTTGAAAAAAAGCTATTGCCGGGGGAAATGGGGAAAACCCCGGACTATCAACCGCGACAGCAAAAGAGCACCAGGCCCGCGAAGAAAAGATACCACCGGCAAAGCAATAAGAGACGAGCTGGCAGGAGCTACGGACAAGGAAAACACAGGTAGCCCTTCAGCTACTCTTCCTTGGTCTCTTCAGAAGACTCATCATCCGTGGAAGAACTATCTTTTTCTTCCTCCTTTTTATCTTCCTCCTTTTGATCACCCAGGTCCTCGAAGGAGATGTCTCCGGCTTTCTTTTCCGACTCATCCTTTGGCTCTGACTCAGCCGGGGGCTTCTCTTTTAAAATTTCGCCCTGCAATCTTTCTATGGCGGAAAAAGAATCGCTGAGAGCCTCCCTGAACTTGTCAAAATCCTCCTGGTACAAGAAAAGCTTGTGTTTTTCGTAAAAAAACTTGCCTGTTTGCTGATTAAAGCGCCTCTTACTCTCCGTTATTGTAAGATAAAGTTCGTTCGAACGGGTAGATTTTACATCAAAAAAATAAGTACGCTTCCCTGCTCTGACAACCTTGGAATAAATATCATCCCTTGGTGCATCTGTGCCAAATTCATCCATCATAATTCTCCTGTTTTCTTTCTTTTCTAAAATAAACGTCTTGCCTTGTTAAACAGATTCCACTTTTTGGCATAAATAAGAACGTTAGTGTCTGTTTGACCAATCACAAATTTACGAAACAGGATCAAATATAGAAAAAAAATAACTTACTTTTGCAGTGAATTAACCGGCCTGCCGTACTGATCAAACCTCCGGGGACACCAGAAATCAATGTTTTGAAGGATACACTATGATTAACAGGAGACATTTGCGTGTTAAGGTGTTGCAAACCTTGTATGCGTTCTACCAATCGCACAATCCGGACCTTGATTCCGGGATTCGCGAACTGAAAAAGAACATAGAGAAAGTACACGATCTTTTTGTGTATCAGCTTATGTTGCTGGCAGAATTGAGGCACCAGGAAGAGCGCATACTGGAAGAGCGCCAGCAAAAGCATCTTCCTACTGAGGAAGACCTGCACCCGAACAGGCGCTTTGCAGAGAACAGGGTCCTGGTGATGGTATCAGAAGATGAGAATCTGCAAAAACTTGCCTCAGAAAAAAAGATCAGCTGGGCTGAAGAAAGGGATCTTGTCAGGAAATTGCTCCGGCAAATACAAAATTCAAACTATTACAAGACCTATATTGAGACTGAATCCATTGATGAGTCTGCAGACCTGCGTTTTGTCATTAAGATGCTTGAGAAAGATATTGTTGACTTTGAGCCGTTGCACTCTTTCTATGAGGAAAAAAGTATCTACTGGATCGATGACTGGGAGCTCGTGCATAAGAAACTGATCAAAACCATTAAACTTTCTGTGGAGAACGGCTGCCGCTTACTCCTGCCTGACCTCTTCAGAGACATCTCAGACAGAGAATTTGCCTTTGAGCTGTTTAAAAGAGCAATTTTAAACCACCAGGAGTTTTTCCAGATGATCTCAGCGAAAACACAAAACTGGGATGCAGACCGGATCGCGCTGATGGATATGATCATTATGGAACTTGCCATTACTGAGGTACTGAAATTTCCGGATATTCCCGTGAAAGTGAGTCTGAACGAATACATTGAGCTGTCGAAGATGTACAGTACACCGAAGAGCAAGGTGTTTGTTAACGGTGTTTTGGATAAACTGCTTGAGGAGTTTGTTAAAGAAAGAAAAATTGCACCTTACTAATCCGGAGTCTATGATGACGCTTTCAGATGAATTATTACCTTTGCGGTAAGGAATTTATATTTAATCAAAGAAGAGACTGATGAACAAGTTATTTATTATTTTAACAAGTGAGCTGGGAGTACATGATGTTTTACATGCAGAGGCTGGTGATCCGGGAAATTACAGCGGTTTGATATTTCTGCTTTTGATCATACTGGTCTTTTATTTCTTTTTCATCCGTCCCCAAATGAAAAAGCAGAAACAACTTCGCCAGTTTCGCGAACAACTGAAGAAAGGTGACAAAGTGGTAACCATTGGCGGGATTCATGGAAAAATTGTCGAAGAACAGGAGCAAAGCTTTACTCTTGAGGTCGAAGACGGCACCCGTTTCCGCATCCAAAAGTCCGCTATCGCCATGGAAGGTGCATCAGAGCAGCTCGGTGAAAGACGCTGATGAACTGGAAGGTTTTACTAAGGAGCAAGAAAAGTTTAACACCCCGTGAGGCAGCAAGTAAGCGCAGACTTTATGTCTTTGTGCTCTGTTTGCTAGGCAGCGCGGTTTTCTGGTTGTTTATAAAACTGTCCCAGGAGAATCAGGCGTCATATCATAAAAACATATTGTTCCAAAACTTCCCGGAAGGGATGACAGGGATCAATCAAAGCGACAGCGTAGTTAATTTTACGCTGGAAACCTCCGGGATCCGCCTGATCACAGAAAGTTATTTCTCGCCTGTGGATACTTTTTTTGTCGATGTAAATCAGCTTCAGCGGCTTCGGCAGAATGAGCGCGACGTGTATTACATCTCCAGGGAAGACCTTCATAATGAATTAAACGCTGCCTACGGAGACTGGGCCAATGTGACTATGGTGTCGCCTGATACCGTAAAAATTGAAGCGGTGCCGGCGATCACAAAAAAACTCCCCGTAGAGTTACATGCTGATATCACCTTTGAAAGGCGCTTTAACCTGTATGGTCAAAAAACAGTTCAGCCTGACAGCCTTCTTGTCACGGGACCTAAAACTATACTGGATACTATCCAATCCATCCGGACAGAATATTTGCGCCTGGAAAACATAAGGTCGACCGTGCGCAAAGACCTGGCCGTTGATATCCCATCCGCCCTTTTGTCATCCGGGGTAAGCAATGTCACCTTACACATCCCCGTTGAAGAGTTTACCGAGGCCGCCATCACGCTTCCCCTCGTTATCAAGTGCCCGGATCCTCAGCTCAGGGAACAGATCAGGCTTTTTCCGTCAAGCGTGACCCTTTCCTATGTGGTCGCAGTGAGGGATTACAGAATGGTCAATGAAAACATGTTCGAGGTGAGCGTCACCTGCCCTCAAATCGACCTGTATTCCACCGACAGGTTAAGGATACAACTCGACAAACATCCTGCTTTTGTTGAAGTGCTGAACATACGACCCTCAAGTGTAGATTATGTTATCATGGAGTAAAGTATTTTTATATGCTACTGGTAGGACTTACCGGAAATATCGGAAGTGGTAAAACGACTGTTGGCAGGCTCTTCAACGGGCTTGGCGTACCCGTATACAATGCCGACGAAAGGGGGCGGTACTTCCTTACCATCCCGGAAGTGAAGCAACAGGTTTTGAAGCTCTTTGGAGACGTAATCGAAGGTAATGCAGGAGACATAGATCGAAAAAAGCTTGCCGGGATCGTATTTGCTGATGAGAACAAGCTTGAACAGCTGAACAGCATCATTCACCCGCTGGTCAGAAAGGAGTTCAGGCAGTGGGCAAATGAACAAAGCAGACAACCCTATGTTGTTCAGGAGGCGGCAATACTTGTCGAAACCGGCTTTAACAAGGAGCTGGACAGGCTCATCCTGGTAACAGCACCTGAAAAGCTCAGAATCCAAAGGGTGTGTGAACGCGACGGTGTAACCGAAGAAGAAGTCAAACAGCGAGCCCGGCACCAAATGGCAGAAAAAGACAAACTGGCGTATGCACACTTTATCATAAATAACGACGAAACGCAAGAACTCGAAAGCCAGGTAAAAGTTATTCATAACCAATTATTGCGTATAAGCCGGTCAAAGCACTGAATATCTTTTTCCTGACAAAATAACAAGCAGCTTCCCGGCGTTTCTGATATCAAAAACACTTAAAATTTGTTTGCGTGGTCCTTAAAAAAAGCCTGTTTCTGATCGTCATCCTGCAGTTCCTTGTTGCCCAGCATGCTTTTTCACAGCGACAGAGCGGCCGTGTGTATGAATTCCTTAACTTGTCACAGACAGCACGTATTACAGCCATGGGAGGATACGCCTACCCTGTGTTTACACCGGATCTTGGTATGTCGCTCGTGATCCCCTCCATGCTGAGCCAGGACCACAACAACCACCTGTCGCTGAACATAGTTGACTACTTTGATGACATCAACTACGGCACCGTTGCATTTACGCATTATTTTGACCGGCTTGGTCATTTCAGCGGCGCGCTGCAATATATTGATTATGGCAGCTTCACCGAAGCCAACGAGTTTGGCCAGATCACCGGCTACTTCTCAGCGGGAGAGTATAGTTTCCAGATCGGGTGGGGGAGAGCCCTTAGCGACCAGCTTGCGATAGGAAGCAACCTCAAGTTTATCTATTCGTCGTTTCATGATCACAGCTCTTTTGGCCTTGCAACCGATGTGGCATTGTCTTATCATAACGAGGAAAGGCTTCTTGCTGCCTCACTTGTTGCACGCAATATGGGAACCCAGATCACCCAATACTATGACGGCAACCGGGAGCCTTTGCCATTTGACCTGATGCTGGCCGTAACTAAGAAACTGGAAAACGCACCCTTCCAGTTTTCGTTCGTCGCAAACAATCTGCATAACTACGACCTTACATATGATACTCCGGGTTTGCTGCCCGATCATTTTGAGGATCCCGACGACGATGAACAGGACTTCCAGGAAAGAGTTGGTGACATTGCTGATAACCTGATGCGTCACCTTGTAGCCGGGGTGGAGTTTACGCCCCTGGAGAGTTTTAGCTTCCGTGTCGGGTATAACTACAGAAGAAGGCAGGAGATGAAGGTGGAGAGCCGTTTGTCTACGGTGGGTTTTTCCTGGGGATTCGGTATCAGGATCTCTCGCTTTGAGCTGAGCTACGGAAGATCCAACTATCATCTCGCCGGTGCACCCAATCACATATCTCTTAACACGAGTATCCAGGAGTTGTTCCAAAGTTCAGGAAACGACAACCGCTGACCCCAATTCCGAGGAAACCACACCTTTCGGATATTCCGGAGTTGTTTCAGGGTCCAGGAAACAACAGCTGCTAAGCCCGATTTACAGTGATCAACAACTTGCGTGTATCCCTGGAGTTGTTTCGGGATCCAGGAAATAACAGCCGTTAAGAATTTTCTGTTTTTTCCACGAGCATGATGCCGTCGCGCAGGGGCAACAACAAATGCCTGATGCCGGAATGCGTTTTCATGTGCCTGTTGAAACGAATTATCCCTTCTGTCTCCTCATCCGGGTTCTCTTCTGCATCCAGCACCTTTCCACTCCACAAAACATTATCTGCAATTAATACGGCACCTTTGCGCATTTTCAGGTAAATCATATCAAAATACTGAACATAATTGACCTTGTCTGCATCCATAAACACGAGGTCGAAGGTCTCAGCCAGGGTTGGAATAACATCAAGGGCTTCGCCAGTATGCTGAATGATCTGTTCCTGGTATCCAGCTTTTGCAATATATTTGGCGGCAAAACTTTCCAGTTCGGCGTTGTGATCTATCGTATGAAGTTTCCCGCCGGGTGCAAGGCCTTCGGCAAGACAGATGGCTGAATACCCGGTATATGTACCCAGTTCCAGAATTCGTTCCGGCCGCATCATCCGGCTTACAAAAGAGAGAAGACGTCCCTGCAGGTGGCCTGACAGCATGCGCGGACGCAGCACGTTGGCATGTGTGTCCCGGTTCAGTTGTGCCAGCACCTTGTCTTCATCACTGGTGTGTTCAACGGCATACGCTTCCAATTCCTCAGGCAAAAAATCCATTATCAGCAGTGTTTTGTAGGTAAACCCATTTTGTCAAAAATAACATCTTTCCCCGTTCTTTTGTTTGGCAGTGCCAATAGAATTGTGTATTTTTGCAACCGGTGAGTCTGGTACGACCAGCTCCCGCTGAATTCCCCCAGGACCGGAAGGTAGCAAGGGTAGGCGGTCGTAGCGGTGCGATACCAAGGCTCACCTTTTTTATAGTTCATTTGATCTGCCTGGTGTTAAAGCTTTACTGTTGTATCTGAAATACGTACCTCAACAAGCGAAACCTTTTGTTTAACCCAAAAATCCAACGAATATGAAATTCTTTATTGATACGGCAAACCTGGATGAGATCCGTGAAGCCATGGATCTTGGGATCCTTGACGGTGTTACCACAAATCCCTCACTTATGGCCAAAGAGGGCATCAAGGGAGAGGAAAATATCAGGAAACACTACACAGACATTTGCGAGATTGTTGACGGTGATGTGAGTGCAGAGGTTATCGCCACAGATTTCGAAGGGATCATCAGGGAGGCAGAGGAACTTGCAGCCCTTCACCCACAGATCGTGGTGAAGGTCCCTATGATCAAAGATGGCGTAAAGGCAATAAAATACCTCTCCTCAAAAGGCATCAAAACCAACTGCACCCTCGTGTTTTCAACGGGTCAGGCCATATTGGCTGCAAAAGCAGGTGCCACCTATGTATCTCCTTTTATTGGCCGCCTTGACGATATTTCCACAGACGGAGTGGAACTGGTGGCCCAGATCGTTGACATCTACCGCTATTACGATTTTGACACCCAGGTGCTCGCTGCCAGTATCCGGCATACCATGCACATTCCGCAGTGCGCAGAGGCCGGTGCCGATGTGGTGACATGCCCCCTTAAACCCATCATGGGCTTGCTCAAGCATCCCCTGACAGATATCGGACTGGAAAAATTTCTTGCTGATCACGGGAAATAATCGCCGGGGATCATCTTCATCAACTGCCGGAGGTTTCCTCCTTCCCCTCCCAGGATTCTGTCTTCGTAATACAAAGACCATCAATCCATGCCAGGCTTTCCGCTTACCCGGACTTTTCGACCTTTCGGTTTTTCTGCCTTCCGACTTTTCGACTTTTTGACATTTCGCCCTTTTGTCTTTTTGTCTTTTTGTCTTTTCGTCCTTTTGTCTTTTCCTCCTTCCCCTCCCAGGGTTCTGTCTTCGTAATACAAAGACCATCAATCCATGCCAGGCTTTCCGCTTACCCGGACTTTTCGACCTTTCGACTTTTTGACATTTCGTCCTTTTGTCCTTTTGTCCTTTTGTCTTTTTGTCTTTTTGTCTTTTTGTCTTTTTGTCTTTTTGTCTTTTTGTCTTTTTGTCTTTAGTTCCCTGACAAAACATATATGGTTTTTTTGTGTTATTTTCGTAGGAGATATACTGTTAACACTGCACACATGAAAACCATAGCTTTTCTCTTTCTGCTGATTTTTGTGCCCGGTTTGGCGGCAGCATCCGACGGGCCCCGCAGAGACCGCGTGTCTGAGACACTGGAAGCCCATCCCGACAGGACTTTTCTGGTCTATGTCTACGAGATAAAGGAAAACATTGGCCCTCCAGCACGGCATCGGACGCAAAGAGCTTTTGAGGAAGCCGACAGTTTGCGTGCTGATTTTGTTCTTTTGCATATGAACACCTATGGAGGTACAGTAATCGATGCTGACTCCATCCGCACGCGCATCATGCAAAGCCCTATCCCGGTTATTGTATTCATTGACAACAATGCGGCTTCGGCCGGAGCGCTTATTTCCATTGCTGCAGACAGGATCTATATGCGACCCGGTGGCAATATAGGTGCTGCCACGGTGGTGGACGCCACGGGAGCTGAAGTGCCTGACAAGTTTCAGTCCTACATGCGCTCTACCATGCGTTCCACAGCAGAGGCCAAAGGCAGGGATCCCGACATTGCCGAAGCGATGGTAGATGCTGCCATTGAAGTGGAAGGCGTTTCAGAAGCCGGCAAAGTCCTTACTTTCACAGCCTCAGAAGCTATGCGCTGGGGTTTTTCGGAAGGAATGGCCGAAACCATCCCGCAGGTATTGGAAATCGCCGGCATAGAAAATTATGAGATCGTAGAACAACGCCTCACCTTCACGGACAGGGTTATTCAGTTCCTCATAAGCCCTATTGTCAGCGGTATTCTTATCATGCTCATCCTGGGAGGCATTTATTTTGAGCTGCAAACCCCTGGCGTGGGATTTCCTATTCTTGCAGCCGCTACGGCCGCTTTGCTCTATTTCGCACCGCTTTATATCGAGGGGCTGGCCAGCCATTATGAGATCATCCTTTTCATCCTGGGAATTGTACTTATTGCCATTGAGCTTTTTGCCATACCGGGATTCGGTGTTACCGGTATTCTTGGTGTGATATCTGTTATCACCGGCCTTGCCCTGGCTATGGTGGGCAACGAAGGGTTTGACTTTACCGGTGTGAGTCTTTCAGAAGTACTTACGGCCTTCCTCATCGTGATCATAGCCTTCTTTGTTTCCCTGTCCGGCTCTTTCTACATCGGCGACAGACTCTTTACCACCACCCGGTTTGGTGAGCTGGCCCTCGACACTGTGCAGGAAAAAAGCTCCGGCTACACCTCCGCAGATGCGACCATGTCAACGCTGCTTGGAAAAACAGGCGTTGCCTTTACCATGCTGCGCCCCAGTGGAAAAGTAGAAATCGACGACGATATATACGACGCTACCGCCCTGACCGGATTCGTCGATAAAGGAGAAGCCGTTAAAGTAGTGAAATACGAAACTTCCCAGGTTTTTGTGGTAAAGGCCTGATTAAGAAACGCACAAAACGATATTGCATGATCCATACTTTCCGAACAATATCCCCCCTGTATACAGACATGTATCAGCTCACTATGGGACAAGCCTATTTTCTCGATAACCGGCATAAACAGCCTGCTTCCTTTGATTATTTCTTCAGAAAAAACCCTTTTAAAGGTGGATATGTGATCTTTGCAGGTTTGAATGAATTGCTCGAACTGATCCAGGCGCTGCGTTTCGAAGAAGATGATATTGATTACCTGCACAAACAGGGGTTTCATGCCGATTACCTTGAATACCTGAAAACCTTCTCTTTCGGGGGAGACATTACCGGAATGAGAGAAGGTGAAATAGTATTTCCGGTGGCCCCTATCATACGTGTGGATGGCGGATTGCATGAAGTGCAGCTTGTGGAGACCCTTTTGCTGAATATTTTAAACTTCCAGTCGCTGATTGCTACCAAAGCGAGCCGCATCAGGTATTCTGCCGGCACCAGGAAGCTAACCGATTTTGGATTGCGCCGCGCACAGGGCTATGGGGGGCTCCAGGCATCAAGGGCCGCGATAATTGGCGGTTTTAACAGTACTTCCAATGTAATGGCTGCCAGAGAACATGACATCGTACCGTCGGGCACCATGGCCCACTCCTTTATCGAAAGCTATGATAACGAACTGGAAGCCTTCCGGGCCTATGCAGGAATTTTCCCGGACAACTGCGTGCTTCTTGTCGACACGTATAATACGCTGAGAAGCGGTTTGCCCAACGCCATAAAAGTCGCAAAAGAGCTCTCGGAGAAAGGCCATAAGCTGAAAGGCATCAGACTCGACAGCGGCGACCTTGCTTACCTGTCAAAAAAAGCCAGGGAAATGCTCGATGACGAGGGGTTTGCCGACGTACAGATAGTTGTTTCAAATCAGCTGGACGAACACGTCATAAAAAGCCTGATCGAACAGAAAGCGCCTATCGACATATTCGGTGTGGGTACCAGCATGGTTATAGGGCGTCCCGACGGAGCTATTGACGGCGTTTTTAAGCTGGCATCAGCCAGCAGGATACCCCGGCTCAAGATTTCCGAAAACGTCCAAAAAACCACTCTTCCCGGCAGAAAAAAGGTATACCGGTTCCTCGACAAAAAAAACAGCTTCTATGCCGACTGTGTTGCCCTGGAAGACGAAAATACCCCGGTTCGCATGACACACCCTTTTCATAAGGAGAAATGCCTTAGCCTTGAAGGCAGAATCCATGAAGATGTTTTTATTGAACACATGACAGGGGGAAAAAGTACAGAGAACGGAGAAAAGAATCCTGTTATACTGAGGGAAAAGGTCGCAGAACGCCTGAAACAACTGCCGGAAGAGCACAAAAGGTTCGACTTCCCCCATATCTATAAGGTGGGTATTTCAGATAAGTTGCTCGAAACCAGGGATGCTATGGTACAAAAGTTGCAGGATTATATCTAAGATTGCAGCACAACCCCTAAACTTTTGACAAGAACATAAACATTTCAATAACAATTAGTTGAAAAAACATAAAGAGATGAAAGCGTTGCTTATTGTAGATGTACAGTACGATTTCCTTCCCGGGGGCGCATTAGCTGTTCCGAACGGTGATAAGGTCATACCTGTGATCAACAAACTTCAGGGTATTTTTCCGCTTGTTGTAGCTACACAGGACTGGCACCCCCCGGATCACGGCAGTTTTGCATCAGCGCACAAGGGCAGGGAACCCTTTGAGACCACCACCCTTGGCGGCCTGGAACAGATCCTGTGGCCCGATCATTGTGTGCAGGGAACCAGGGGGGCTGCTTTTTCCGAAGATCTGGATATGAATGCGGTGGAAGCCATCTTCCGCAAAGGGCTGGATCCTGCCATTGATAGTTACAGCGGTTTTTTTGACAACGGGAAAAAGAAAACTACCGGATTGTCGGACTACCTTCAGGGAAAGGGAGTAAAAACCGTTTATGTTACAGGACTTGCCGCTGATTTTTGCGTAGCTTTTACTGCGCTTGATTCTATCGGTGAAAGGTTTGAAACGGTTCTTGTTGAAGATGCAACCCGTCCCATTGATCCGGAAGGTTTCGGTAAGATGAAGTCATCTATCAGGCAGAAAGGGGGTAAAATCGTTCAATCCGCCGCCATCTGATCCCCATGGAAATAAAAAAAGTACATATCCCAAACGCGCGACTGGTTGAGGGGCGCAGCTATCCTTTCCGCATCCTTAAGATCGTGTCTTTGGGGCCCGGAGAGGATTGGTTTGTGATGCAGGACCCCAACGGGTATAAAATTCTTGTGCCCGAAAATTTCTACAGGCAGTACGGTTTTAAGCCCGGTCAGACCCTTATGTGCAGGGTGGATAAGATCAACTGCAACGGCCGGATGTTTCTTGAACCCGAACATCCTCATTATAAAGAGGGTGAAACGTATGATTTTGAGCTGGTTTCCAAGGGTCGTCGGAAAAACATCATTAACCAGGATGAACGCTATTTTATTGTACGGGATGTATTCAGCAACGAATGGAAAGTACGAACCTATGACCGGATGCTTTGGGAAGATCCCCCGTTTCGTATTCCTTGCAAAGTAAGGCGAATTAAAAAGGGTAAGCTGTTTCTGATCATTGCCGGGGAAGAGGTCAGGCACCCCGATCTTAAGCCCGGGCAGATTTATCCTTTTACTATTGTTGATGAAACCATAAATCCTGACGACGGCCATAGCTATTATATTCTTGAAGATGTAACCGGCAGCAAGCACCTGTTGCGGAAAAAGTATTATATGCATTACGGGTTCAGGAAAGGACAGCGCATAGACTGCAGGGTAGATAAATTTGCCTCTGAAGGATTTTATTTGCTTGAGCCGATGCATCCCTGCTACGAAACCGGCAACATATACCGCCTCCCTGTCGAAAGGGTAGAGGAGTTGGTTTTTACTGACGGGTTTACACAGAAAGTCCTGGTCTTGACGGATTGTTTCGGAGAAGAAGTTAAGGTCTTTTCAGACGATAAGGTAGCAGCTTACCTTTTGAATAAAGGCTCTGTCGAAGCCCGGGTGTCGCGCATCCGGAAAAGCAGGCTCGAGCTGGAGATAGATGTCTCCGGTTTTGAATAAAGCAGGCTTCGTGCTATCTGAAGGTCACTTCCTTAATGACCTCTTCGCCGAGTTCTTTGTTGATCATAAGGATGATTTTACTCCTGGCGTATTCCAGCTCGTTGCGCATTACTGATGAACGAAGATGAACCGTTAATATGTTCCTTTTTACGGAAACAGACTCGGTATACCGTGCAATGTGCACTCCCATAACCTTTTCCCAGGCCGCCATGATGCGTGTCCCGGTTATTTTATCCTCCAGGCGGTTGCTTTTGAGGACATCCTTAATTAGTTCTCCGATATGTCGCGAATTGGATCGTGTCATGATGAAGGCTTTTATCAGGATGACTGATTAAGTATTTTCGTGCGGGCAACTTTTCCCTGGTCTATTTCAAAAAGCTTGCATTCCGAAGGGATGCTTTCAAACAGCTCTTCAAGCCTTCGGGGATGCGTGTCGGTCACAAATACCTGTCCGAAATCTTCCCGGCTTACCATTTGCATGAGTTGTCTTACTCTTGTTTCGTCGAGTTTGTCAAAAATATCATCAAAAAGAAGGATGGGGTTAAGTCCTTTTACCTTTTTGGTAAAGACGAACTGGGCCAGTCGAAGTGCTATGATAAAAGACTTTTGCTGTCCCTGGCTTCCGAATTTTTTTACGGGTTCTTTGTGGATAAGGAAAGAAAGATCGTCTTTATGGACCCCCACGGTGGTATACTGTGCAATACGGTCTTTATCAAGTGCATCTTCCAGCAAGTGCCGCATATCTTTATCGTGCTGGTTTGCCTCATAGGTGATGTCTGTCAGCTCGTTCTGCTGGCTAAGGAATGCGTAATACTCCCTGAAAACCGGCAGGAAAGAAGTAAAGAACTGCAGCCGTTCGCCGTATATGTAGTTGCCGTTTTCCACCAGCTGTTCATCCCATATGGCCAGCGCTTCCCTGTCGAAACGCCGTTTTTCCGCAAAGATCTTCAGCAGGGCATTTCGCTGCTGCAATGCCCTGTTGTAGGCAATGAGTTTATGCAGGTATTCTTTGTTGTATTGCGAGATAACGCCATCCACAAACTTGCGACGCTCCTCACTGCCGCCAAGTATCAGCCGGCTGTCGGAGGGGCTTAGCAAAACAAGAGGGTAGGAGCCGATGTGATCAGACAGCCGGTCATACTCTTTTTTGTTTCTTTTGAATATTTTCCTTTGTCCGCGTTTGAGGCCGCAATACACGCTGTCGGTCTTTCCGTTTATGCGGTAGTCTCCTTGTATAACAAAGAAGTCTTTGTCGAATGCGATGTTTTGAACATCAACTGGGTTGGTGAAGCTTTTGCAGAAGGAGAGGTAATATATGGCATCCAGCAGGTTTGTTTTGCCGGCCCCGTTATGACCGGCAAAACAATTGAACTTTGGCGACAGGTCCACCACCAGGTCCTGGAGGTTTTTGAACTGCACCACGCTAAGCTGCTGGCAATACATCATGATGATATCGTTGTTTGCCCGGAGGCTTATTTATTCATACCGCCGCAGACGGTAAATACCTGCCCGGTGACATAGGAGGACATGTCTGAAGCCAGGAATATGGCCATGTTGGCAACGTCTTCCGGCTGGCCGGCACGTTTTAGCGGTATCTGTTCGGCCCACTGCTTCTTCACATCTTCCGGCAACCTTGCGGTCATCTCTGTTTCGATGAAACCCGGTGCAATGGCGTTCACGCGCACGTTGCGTGCGCCTATTTCCTGTGCGACAGACTTGGTAAATCCGATCATACCTGCCTTTGAAGCAGCGTAATTGGCCTGACCCGCATTCCCGCCAATACCTACCACCGAGCTCATGTTGATGATGCTTCCCTGGCGCTGTTTCAGCATGTAGCGCTGGGCAGCCTTGGTGAGGTTGAAAGCGGATTTGAGATTGATGCGGAGCACATCATCCCACATCTCTTCCGTCATGCGCATGATCAGCGTATCGCGGGTTATCCCGGCGTTGTTAACCAGGATGTCGATGCTGCCGAATTCATTTACCACCTCTTTAACCAGGTGCTCGCTATCGGCAAAACTACTGGCATCAGAAGCATATCCTTTGGCCTTTACGCCATAGGAAGCAAGTTCCTTTTCCAGGTCTTTAGTCTGGTCATCGTATGCCAGGTCAGAAAACGCCACATTCGCACCGGTTTCGGCAAATGCAATGGCGATAGCTTTACCTATCCCGCGGGATCCGCCCGTAACAAGGGCTGTTTTTCCTTCAAGAATTTTCATTTCATTTGTTTTGGTGATACAATATTATCTTGCAATTTAATATAGATTTTGACAAAGGACCCGGGCAATCTCAATCAGTCCAGGTCTGTCCGGACAGCCCAAGTGCTGTAAACTGAGGTGGAATACCGAATTGTTTCGCTTTCGGGACTTCGCTGCTGACAGCCTCAAACTCCAAACACCTGTCCGTATGGATAAAACCATTGCCCGGCCTGTAAACAGACTGGGCAATGAAGTTACAAACTTATCAGCAAAAACCCAATTAAATCCATTTGATCAGGTTAAAGTCCTGGCGGTGGGCAAGTTCAGAGTGCTTGGGAAACACACGGAATGCGTAATTGAAGTCACCGGTGCGTTGTGCCGGGACCTCGGATTTAAACGTAACCTGTCCCTTTTCGCTTTTTACCTTTTCCATCTCGTAAACAGATACCATCTCGCGGTCGCCTCCTGGCCATTTTTGGGCAAAGACGACTTCGACACCAAAATCGGAATCCTTTATGTCCTGCACCTCCAGTGTTAACTCAGCCAGGAAGAGGTCGCCCAGCTTCAGTTTCTTGCCAGAGTTGCTCAGCAGTTTTTTATCCACGACCTGGATGCTATCCCAGGCACGCAGCACCTTGTTTTTCCAGTGGACCATCGCCCGGGCCGTTTTGAAATCGTCGCGGTGGAATTTCTCTGAGGAGCCAAATAATGCATTATAGTATTGATTGAAGTAGTCGTCCATCATTCGCTTGTTGGTATAATGCGGTGCTATGCGGGCGATGTTGTTCTTTATCCATCTGACCCATTCTTCCGGCAGGCCTTTCTCATTACGATCATAAAACATCGGGGCGATCTCGGTTTCCAGGGTGCTGTAAAGCATTTCAGCATCCAGCTCGTTCTGGAACTCCTGGTTTTCGAAAGTCTTCTCTTCTTTAAGCTGCCAGCCGGCTTCTTCCACATAGCCTTCAGCCCACCATCCATCGAGAACACTGAAATTCATCACACCATTCAACACTGCTTTTTGCCCGCTTGTACCCGATGCTTCCTGCGGCCTGGTGGGTGTATTCAGCCAGATGTCGACACCTTTGACCAGTTCCCGGCCCAGTTCCATGTCGTAATCTTCCAGGAAGATGATCTTTCCCAGGAATTCTTTCCTGCGGCTTATCTCCAGGATATGTTTGATCAGTTCCTGTCCGGCTTTATCGGCAGGGTGTGCTTTCCCGGCATATATGAACTGCACCGGCCTCTCGGGGTCGTTCACAATGCGTGAAAGACGCTCCAGGTCGTTAAAAAGCAGATGGGCCCGCTTGTACGTAGCAAAGCGGCGGGCAAAGCCTATGGTCAGCGCTTTGTCGTCTACCGCATCCATCAGCTGATAGATCTTGCGCGGGGTTTCCTGGCGGCGCGAGAGGTTTTGCAGCATCCTGCGTTCGATGTACTGCAGGAGGTTCTTCCTGTTTTTGTTTCGCAGATCCCAGATCTGTTTGTCCGGTAAGTCATATATCTTCTCCCATATACGGGGGCTGCTGATGTCTTTCAGGAAATCGTTGCCAAAGGTTTTGCGGTACAATTCCTGCCAGTCTCCGGCTGTCCAGCTTCCGTAATGCACCCCGTTGGTTACATGGCCAATATGGATTTCCTGCGGGAAATAGCCCGGATAGAGGTCTTTGAACATGTCCCGGGACACTTTGCCATGAATGAGGCTCACGCCGTTTACATGGCGCGCCAGTTTGGCTGCAAGGACGCTCATGGAATAATCTTCGTCGGGATTTTGCGGGTTCATTTTTCCGAGTCCCATAAAAGACTCCCAGCTTATACCCAACCGGTCGGCATAATGCGGCATGTAGGTACGCAGCATGTCTTCGCTGAAAAAGTCGTGTCCTGCCGGAACAGGGGTGTGTGTAGTAAACAGGCTGCTGGCACGAACAACCTCCACGGCTTCGTGGAAACTGAGCTTGTCATCCTGCACGTACTTGCGCAGACGTTCGAGGCCGGTAAAAGCTGCGTGTCCCTCATTGCAATGATAGACATCCGGCTTAAGGCCAAGAGCATCAAGGAGCCTGATCCCCCCGATACCCAGCAAAAACTCCTGCTTGAAACGGTTTTCCCAGTCGCCGCCATAGAGCTGATGGGTTACAAACCTGTCTACAGATTGGTTTTCGGAGATGTCGGTGTCCAGCAGGTAAAGAGGTACCCTTCCTACATCTATGCGCCATACGCGGGCATGCAGGGTGCGGCCGGGGAATCCAATGCTGATCTTCACGCGGTTGCCATCTTTGTCGCGGACGGGTTTAGCAAACATTTTTGCAAAATCATGAGGGTGATAGGTGTCCAGCTGCTCGCCGTGCACAGAGAGGCTTTGTGTAAAGTAGCCGTAACGGTAAAGCAAACCGATGCCCACCATATCTGCATTATCGTCACTCGCTTGCTTCAGAAAGTCTCCGGCCAGTACGCCAAGGCCTCCGGAGTAGATCTTGATGTTTTCATTTAAGCCATATTCCATGGAGAAATAGGCAATCTGCCTGGTTTTCTTTTGCCTGCCTTCTTGCATGTATGTGTTGAATTTCTTCTCCACTTCGGCATATTTCTTCATGAAGGCCTGATCTTCTGTCAGGCGGTCATATTCCTCCATTGACAATGCATCCAGCAGCTCTACCGGGTTTTTATTGCTTGTCTCCCATAGTTCCGGATTGATACCCTGGAAGAGCCTTCGGGCATCGTCGTTCCAGGTCCACCATATGTTTTTTGCCATCTCAGGCAGAGCTTTCAGGGATTCCGGGACACTGATCCCGACACTTATCTTTTTCCATTTTGGTCTCATACTTTCAACTGGCGGCATAGTTACACTTCTTATGGGTTGTTTCTTGTCTTTGTACTGATGATATCGTTCTCCGGCCGATTTCAGGGCTGTATTAAAGGATTCCCTGTAAAAACCGAATTGCTGATCCCATACCACGGTTTGTGCGATCTCTTTTGTCTGGGCACGGGCCGGGATCATATTTTTATGGCAGTGCGGGGCAGCATGTTCTTCCTCCCCGGTGTAGCCGTCTTTTGCGGCATGATCTATCCATTTAGCAATAATATCTGTCATTTCAGCAACAGGCGCTTCGCCTTCCTCATCGCTGCGCCTGATCAGTTTCAGTGCTTCTTCGCTTTTCAGATCCTGTTCACCGACCCACTTGCCAAAGCCTGAAAGGCTGGTGGAAACACTGGGCACTTGCATCACAATGCTTTCCATCGGGGTATATCCCCAAGGTTCATAATAGGAAGGAAATACCGTGGCGTCAAAGCCGGTAAGCAGGTCAAAATAGTTCATCTGGTAAATGCCGTCATCGCCGTTCAGGTAGGCCGGCGTAAAGATTACCTTTACCTTGTCTTCAGGTTTGTTGTGCAGGCCGGCCTGGTGAAGGCGCTGCATAACAGCGTCATTCGAGGGATCCGCAAGAACGTGTGTAAGGTGTTCGTTACTTATGGGTTTTTTAAAACCGGGGTTTTGTATCCTGGCCGGCAATTCCTTTCTGAATCCGGTCTGATGGCCTGGCACCATGATAAATGCCAACAAGGGCTTTTTCAGATCCTTTTGGTTCAGTCTTCCCAATGCGTCGATGAAGATGTCGATGCCTTTGTTACGAAATTCATAACGGCCGCTGTGGCCGACCAGGAAACTTTCTTCCGGAAATTTCTGCTGCAGCAGGCCCCGCGCTACGTCCAGGAGGCGTTTCTTCGCAGCCTTCCTTTTTTGGCCCAGTTCTTCATCGGCAATCAGCATCTCGCGACTGATGCCATTAGGTGTGACCACCTGCGGTTTCTTACCGATCGCTTTTTCACATTCGTCGGCGGTACCTTGCGAGACCGTGGTAAACACGTCGGCATTCCCTGCAGCTACCTTTTCCAGGCTGTATTTGGACAATACACCCAGTTCGTTGGCTTTTGACTCTGCATCAAGGGTATCAAGCTGCTGATAAAGATTCTGGCCGTTTCCGGCTATGGCGCGACCCACAACGGTTGCGTGGGTGGTGAATATCGTCCCGGCCTGGGGTACGCGGTCTTTCAGGTACAATACACCCGTGCCTGTCATCCACTCATGAAAATGGGCAACCAGCTTGTCGTGAGCTGTCAGATGAAAATCGTAAAAGTTTTCGATTACCTGTCCGGCAGCATAGCCAAACATGGCAGGTTCGGTATAGTCCCACTGGCCGCTTAAGGAGTTCAAACCAAACTTCAGCCAGTAATCGGAAAAGATATCGTCTTTTTTGCCAAACAGCGGGGTGAAGTCTACCAGGATGGCGATTGGATTGCCGGGAACCTGCCAGCGCCCCAGGCGAACATGGATATTCTTTTGGGCGGCGTGTTCCCGCCAGGCCCTGAAGAGTTCAGGGTCTTCCTCAAATTCCGGGTTTTGATGTGTTTCCTTCCACACGTCCGGCCCGATACAGATGTAATTGTCTTTCTGCTCCGCTGCCAGGATGGGTGCCTTAGTGCTGATCACGGTATGGATACCTCCGATCTTGTTGGCTACCTCCCAGCTTACCTCAAAAATATAATCCGGGTTCAAATGCTCTTCTTTCATAAATCGTTATTATTTTTTAGTCAAAAATGAACGTGAAATTACAAAAAAAAATCAATGTGATGACTATAAATCGGATTGTGTTGGTTTTGTGATGTTTAGGTTATGTCAAAAGGAGGAAAAGACGAAAAGACAAAAAGACGAAAAGACAAAAGGACAAAAGGAGGAAATGTTGAAAAGTCGAAAAGTCCGGGTATGCGGAAAGCTTGGCATGGATTGATGGTCTTTGTATTGGGAAGATAGAATCATGGGAGGGGAAGGAGGAAAAGACAAAAAGACAAAAAGACGAAATGTCAAAAAGTCGAAAAGTCCGGGTATGCGGAAAGCTTGGCATGGATTGATGGTCTTTGTATTGGGAAGATAGAATCC
>PWRF01000069.1 GCA_003556325.1 Bacteroidales bacterium
AAAAGTCGAAAGGTCAAAAAAGTCTGGCTATTGGCTGTTCACGGAGAACCTGATGTTACGCTCTTCCAGGTAAGCCATTACGAAGTCGAAGCATTCTTTGTCGAGGCCGATGAGTTCGAGGGGGAATACACCTTTGCCGCTGAATTTTCCGCTAAGGATCAACTCTGCATTGGCCGTAGCTGTAAAGCCCGTTGTGCGCGCCATGGACGAAAGCCCTGCCTCCTCATCGTATTCATCATAAAGCTCATAGACGATCTTTTTCCTTTGGTTCTCCTCTCTGCCCGAAAGCTCTATACGCATTACCGTGAACTCCCGTTCTTCAGGGCCCAGCTGCCAGTCGCGGATCAGAATATTGCTGGTAAAATCGATAGGCCGCACGGAAGTGTTGTTTACTGAAATGGGTTCCGTATCAAAAAAGCCCGCTTTTTTGAGAGCCTGGATCAGCTGGATATGCCCGGGATAACGCAGTGTTTTTTCCCTCATGTTGGGGATATGGTCCATGTTGCGGAGCAGCGAGCGCAATCCATCCGTATAGAAGGCTTCCAGGGTGCCGACCTTGTCGAAGAAAACCATTTCCGGTTCACTCATGGCAGGTTTGATCATGCGCTTTCCCTTTTCGATAAACCTGGCCGGGCGTGTATACTCTTCTACTACGTCAATAGGGGAAAACGGCGCCTTATAGTAGAAAGGGTATACTTTTACCTTGGGAAGGCCGCCCACGCAATAGGTGAAATCTTCGATTTCCATATACTCGTTGTGGTGGCCCGCAATAAGATTGGGAATACCCGGTGCCACCCCGCAATCCGTTATGGCCGTCACACCCTTTCTGGCAGCCAGGTTGTTCAGCTCCATGAAATCCTCGGGCATAAAAGATATATCAACAATATTTTTGCCTGCTTCTATGACCGTTTGAACGATATCAAATCCCATAAAACCCGGTACAGCTGAAACAACAAGGTCAAAATCCGCTACCAGCGACTCTATGCTTTCCTCTTCCATGAGGTTAATGCCCACGGTCTTGATCGGGTAGTTTGAAGACAAAAAGTCAAGCGACTGCTGATCAATATCGGCAGCCACCACATCATGCTGTTGTGATAAATCTATGGCTATGGCTTTGCCTACCATGCCTGCACCTAAAACGACAACCTTTTTTTTACCCATTTGAATGTTTTTTTTGATATGGAAACGAAACACAAACCAGCAATTGACAGGAAAACAGTACAAAACAGCCCCTGCCGGCAACCAACTTCTTGTGCCATCCCGGCCGGTCTGTTGCTTTGCATACCCTTACTGCTTTGGCGAAGATAAAAAATGTTTGCAAAACCCCGTTCAAATTAAAGCGATTCTTTAATTTTGTAATGGTGAAACACACCTGCAGTCTCCGATTATTCCGTTTCGTATGCACATCCAACGTAATACAAACCAGCACACGCATCGCAAGACAGTTTTCTCAGCCATTATTCTAGGTGTGAGCCTATTGTTGCTGGTTCGTCTCTTTGTGCTTCAGATTGCAGATCCGTCTTACAAAGCTTTTGCACGCAGCAATTATCTGCGTCATGTAACCGACTTTCCCTCCCGCGGTCTTATTTATGATCGAAACGGTGATTTGCTGGTTTACAATGAGGCACATTATGATCTGATGGTGATCCCGGGGCAGGTAGGTGATATTGACACGCTGTTGTTTTGCAACCTGCTGAATATTAGCGTAGAGACCTTTGAAAGCCGCCTGCTGCAGGCCCGGCGCCACTCCCGTTTCAGGGCATCGGTCTTTGAAAGACAAATATCGAAAACCACTTTTGCTGCTTTCCAGGAGAAGCTTTTCCGTTTTCCCGGGTTTTTTGTTCAGCCCAGGAACCTGAGAAAATACACCTATCCGATCGCGGCGCACACCTTCGGTTATGTGGGAGAAGCAGGGCCGTCGGTGATCAACAACGACCCGTACTACAGGCCGGGAGACTATATCGGGATAAGCGGTATCGAGCTGGCTTATGAGAAAGAGTTAAGAGGGCAAAAAGGTCTGCGTATACGTATGGTTGATGTTATGAACCGCGACATTGGCCCTTTCCAGGAAGGCCGCCACGATACCCTTGCCGTGGCAGGTAAGGATCTTCATACAACGCTGGATGCAAACCTGCAACTTTACGGCGAACAACTGATGCAGAACAAACGGGGCAGCATCGTCGCCATTGAGCCTTCCACCGGAGAGATATTAGCGCTGGTATCTTCGCCTTCCTATGATCCCGGGCTTCTTGTGGGAAGGCAGCGGACAAGGAATTACCGGGCACTGCAAAACGATACCCTGAGCCCTCTGTTTAACAGGGCCCTTATGGCACAATATCCGCCCGGGTCGGTTTTCAAGATCGTCAGCACCGCCATAGCGCTCCAGGAGGGGGTCATTAACCCCGGAACGCGTCATAACTGCTCAGGGATTTACCATACCCGGGGAATCAGCATCCGCTGCCGCGACCACCCCAGCCCCGTTGATGCCCTTAGCTCTATCCAGCACAGCTGCAACACCTATTCAAGCATCCTGTTTCAGCAAACCATCAACCAACCCCGCTTTGAGAATATACAGCAGTCGTTTGACCATTGGCGCAGCTACCTGGAAAGCTTCGGACTGGGACAGATGTTTGGCAGCGACCTGAGCTATGAACTGCCGGGCATTGTGGCAACATCCGATTATTACAACAGGATATACGGAGAGCGTGGCTGGCGATCGCAAACCATATTATCGCTGGGCATAGGCCAGGGGGAATTGGGAGTAACACCATTGCAGCTGGCCAATGTTACGGCAGCCATCGCAAACCGGGGACATTTTTTCACCCCACATATCGTAAGAGCTGTTGACACCCCGGATAACCTCCAGAACAGGTTTGGCCTTGCCAACCACATCCCGATCGACCGCGTGCATTTTGAAACAATAGCCAAAGCTATGCAATTGGTCGTGGAAGAAGGAACGGCAAGCTTCTCGCAAATCCCGGATGTGACCATGGCCGGCAAAACCGGCACAGTGCAAAACCCCCATGGCGAAAACCACTCTGTATATGTGGCATTTGCACCTGTCGACAACCCCCGGATAGCCATATCGGTTATCATCGAAAATGCGGGCTATGGCTCGGTATGGGCAGCCCCGCTGGCCAGCCTCATGATCGAAAAATATCTTAACGGCGAAGTTAACAGAACCTGGTTCGAGCAAAGGGTAAAAGAGGCAGACTTTATAACCGCTACCCCATGAAGTCACAATTCAACATATTCCATAACGTAGACAAGCCGGTAATCATACTATACCTGATTCTGGTGTCGATCGGCTGGCTTAGCATATATTCTGCAGATTTTATCGAAGGGCAATCAGGTTTTTTTTCACTGCAGACAAGCTATGGAAGGCAACTGCTGTTTATCCTCACTGCCATTTTGGCCGCCGGTGCCATCCTGATGATCAATGCCAGGTTCTTCTACAGTTTCTCCCGGATTATCTATGCCATAGCCATTCTCCTCCTGGTCAGCATTTTCCTGGCAGGAGTCGAGATCAATGCTACCAGGGCATGGTTCCGGATAGGCGGTTTTGCCATACAACCTTCGGAATTCGCAAAATTCGCCACAGCGCTCGCATTGGCTGCTTATATCAGCAATATCAGAACAAAAAAACCGACCAAAGCCAACATATATAAATCAATAGTGATCGTATTGATCCCTGCCTTGCTGACCCTTATGCAAAAAGACGTGGGAACAACCCTTGTGTTCTCCGCCTTCGTGTTTGCCCTTTACAGGGAAGGCTGGATAAGCGGCATAGTCCTGTTCATGGGAGGGTTAGCTGTCACGCTGTTTATTCTTACCATGATCTTTAATGAGTTCATCATCATCGGGGTCCTGGCGTCAATCACCCTGTTGCTTATGTTCTTTCTGCGAAAAAGACAAGGCAGTGCAATCCGACTGATCGGGCTGTTTGTCTTGCTCAGCGTGTATGTGTATTCAGTCGACTTAGCCTTCGAGAACATACTCCAGGCCCATCATAAATCACGTATCGAAGTCCTGATATATGGCGACAGCGACCTTCAGGGAGCCGGTTACAACCTGCACCAGTCGAAAATCGCAATTGGCTCTGGTGGATTTTGGGGCAAAGGGTTTCTCCAGGGAACACAAACACAGTTCAATTTTATACCCGAACAAACCACAGACTTTATCTTTTGCACCATCGGGGAAGAATGGGGCTTTGTTGGAAGCATCACCCTGATCGGATTATTCCTGGCATTGCTTTTACGGCTTATTGCCCTTGCAGAACGGCAAAAATCTAGTTTCAGCAGGGTGTATGCCTATTCGGTCGTTTCGGTATTATTTGTTCACTTTGCAATAAATATTGGGATGACAATAGGGTTGGTTCCCGTTATTGGTATACCTTTGCCTTTTATCAGTTACGGAGGTTCCTCCCTCTGGGCAATGACCCTGATGTTGTTTACCTTGCTGAAACTTGATGCGGAGCGACTGGAGATGACCTGACCTTACGTGATCTTCGCGTACCGGGCGGTTAAAGCAAGAAAATGGCCGCTGGCTGTTGGTTTTGACACACAGGAGGATGATTATTGGGACATTTCGACATTTCGACATTTTGACAGTTACAACACAACCCCTAAACTTTTGCCGAAAACATAAATACTTCAACAACAGCCAGTTATCAAAAAGCAAACACATGAATACAGCCCAAATATACATAGTATGAAAATTGCATTCTTTGGAAGACCGTTTGATCCCGGTTTTCGCGACAACTTCAGGTTTCTTATCGAGGTGCTGGAGGAAAAGGCAACTGCTTTTTTGTTCTATGAAGATTTCTACAACCATGTGAAAGAGTTTATCCGCTTCACCAAACCAGTTGACCTGCTGGGCGCCGGCCAGGCACCCCACAGCGATACTTTTTGCCTGGTGAGTGTTGGAGGCGACGGTACGTTGCTGGATACCATCAGTATGGTGCAGGACTCAGGAATCCCGGTTCTGGGAATCAATACAGGGAGGCTGGGTTTTCTCTCCGCCATATCAACCGATGAGATCAAAGATGCAGCACGCTCGCTCATCTCAGGTGATTATTCCATTGACAGACGAACCATGCTGCAACTCACGGAACCACAAGGGCTCTTCGGAAACATCAATTACGCTTTAAATGAGCTGACTGTGCTGAAAAGGGACAACTCAACCATGATCACCATCAGCGCCTATGTAGACGATCTCTTCCTGAATACATACTGGGCCGATGGACTGATTGTCGCCACCCCGACCGGCTCCACCGGCTACTCGCTAAGCTGCGGGGGGCCTATCATCTCCCCGGAAAGCAAAAACCTGGTGATCACTCCTATAGCCACCCATAACCTAACGGTACGGCCTATTGTGATACCCGACAGCAGCAAGGTAAAGCTTCGTATCTCCGGCAGGACCCAGGACTACCTCGTTTTACTTGATTCAAGGTCCAAAGCACTTAGTACAACGACAGAACTCATAGTGAAAAGAGCACCCTTCTCTTTTAACCTTATTTGCGTAGGAGAAAAAGATTTTTACAAAACCATTCGCAACAAGCTTGCCTGGGGGCTGGACAGGAGAAACTAATGACAGGATCTTTGACACACAGGAAGATGATTATTGGGACGTTTCGACATTTCGACATTTCGACAGTTTCAACACAACCCCTAAACTTTTGCCAAGAAAATAAACACCGCAACAACAACTAGTTGCGAAAATATAAACACATGAACCGGACACTTGCAAGCCCGGCCAAGCCAAAGTCCCATGAATTACCAGCATACAGAGGTGAACCACACCCCCGGTAAAATATTTAACGCCTTCCATCGTTATTGTGTTTGAACTGTTATGATCATGACCAGATACTGCTCACTTTTAGTTTTATGCTGTCTTCTTGCTGCTGCATCGCCTGCGAAAAGCCAAACCTTTGAAGCGGGCTTTATGGCCGGCACCACATTTTACCTGGGAGACATGCAACCTTATGACACCCCGGCCGACCTTTTTAAAAACCCCCGGTACGCAGGAGGTGTGTTTGGCAGATATAATTTAAGTCAGCATATATCTCTGAGGGCAAATATTATCTATGCAAGGATTGCCGGCGAAAACGTCGGGCCCTATGAAATGCCCGCAGACTACGAGAGCTTTCAAACCTGGCTTGCCGAGTTTTCTGTAGTGGCTGAGGTCAATTTCCTGCCCTATATTGCCGGTGATATGGACAAGCGCGCCACTCCATTTATTTATGGCGGCACCGGCACCATGTTTTTCAATGAACCCTATACTGGGGAAAACAAACTCCGGCCCAAGGATATCATTCCACAAAAAATAATTCTGGGATTAGGTGCCAGGTATAATTTTTCCCGGAAGATAACAGTTGGCCTTGACTGGGGCATGCGGCGGACCAGCGACGAGCTTGACGGTGTGTTCAACATAGGGGTTAATGAAGCATATGGCATTCCTGAAGACAGGGATTGGTATTCTTTTCTGGGCATGACCGTCAGTTACAGGTTTAAAGACAGAAGCGGTGCCCATTGCCCGCCTCATTAGCATAATTTTTCTTAAACTGAACGTTTTTCCTTTTATTTGTCGAAACAAATTAAGAAATTTGTGCCAATTTCAGGAGGTATAATAGATTGAGATATAATGGATTTAAAGGAACATATCGATGAAAAAAAGCTTCCCCGCCACGTGGCCCTTATTATGGATGGGAACGGTCGTTGGGCTACACAGCGCGGTAAGGAGCGAATATTCGGGCATGAACATGGAGTGGAAGCAGTGCGGGACACCGTGAAAGCTGCTGCTGAAATTGGTATATCTCACCTGACGTTTTTCGCATTCTCAACCGAAAACTGGTGCAGACCCCACAGGGAAGTAGAAACCCTGATGGATTTGCTGGTGCAGGCCATTAAGAATGAAACACCCGAACTGCACGAAAATGGCGTGCGGCTTAATGCCATAGGCGACCTTGAATCCCTCCCGGAAAAATGCCGGAGAAGTCTTGAAGAAGCAATGGAAACAACCGCCAGCAACACACGCCTGCACGTCACCGTAGCACTAAGCTACAGCGCACGATGGGAGATTGTTAACGCAGCCCAGAAAATAGCCCGGCAGGTAGCCAACCGCACATTACAACCCGACCAGGTAGATGAAGATGTGTTCGTCAGTGCAATGGAAACACACGATATCCCCGATCCGGACTTGCTCATCAGAACCAGCGGTGAGCTCAGGCTGAGCAACTTCCTGTTATGGCAGCTCGCATATGCCGAATTGTATTTTACGCCTGTGTTCTGGCCCGACTTCCGGAAAAAGCATTTCTACCAGGCAATAATCGATTATCAAAGAAGAGAACGAAGGTTTGGCAAGGTGAAAGCTGAAGCATTAACCACCAAAAATGTTTGAAACGAGGTTCAATACAATGTATAAATATATTGCCCCCTTTTTATTGATATCCCTTATTTTTCTCTCACTATCGGGAAGTGCCCGGGCGGTTTTTCCCGGGCAGGATATCGAGCTGGATCCCCTGAATCCTCAGGAGTTTGAAATTGGCGGCATCTCTGTCACCGGGACCCAGTTTATCGACGACAACGTCGTGGTCATGGTCAGCCAGCTTGCCATAGGCCAGCGAATCGAAGTGCCCGGCGAAGCCATTACCAACGCAATCAACAACCTGTGGAAACAAGGGCTTTTCCGCGATATACAGATCAGCATCACGTCCATCCAGGAAGACTTTATTTTTCTTGAAATCGAACTGGAGGAAAGGCCCAGGCTCACAAGATACGAGTTCAAAGGGATCCGCCGGTCGGAGGCAGACGACCTGAGAGATAAACTAAACCTCATACGGGGCGATGTGGTCACCGACAACCTGCTCTTCCGGGCTGAAAGCGCCATAGAAGACTATTACATGGAAAAAGGCTACCTGACGCCCGAAATCGACATCCGCCAAAAGGAAGATACCGCACGCGTGAACAGCATGATGCTCGAATTTCATATCGACAGGGGCAACAGAACCCGGATACGCGAAATCAACATCTACGGCAATGAGATCTTGTCAGACAGAAGGATAAAGCGTTTGATGAGAAACACAAGGGAAAGAAGCCTGCGGTTCATCTTTACCTCATCCAAACTTGTGCAGGAAGACTTCGAGGAGGACAAGCGCACCCTGATCGAACACTATAACAAGCTCGGCAAAAGGGATGCAACCATAATAAGGGATTCGGTCTATTTTGTTGATGATGACCGGATCGAGATCGACCTGCATATCTATGAAGGCCCCACCTATTACTTCAGAAATATTGAATGGGTGGGCAATACCGTATACCCCGAAGAAACACTCAACGACGTTCTCAATATCCGGAGAGGCGATGTATACAACCAGGCGAAACTGGAGCAAAACCTCTTCATGAACATGGAAGAGGGTGACGTAAGCTCCCTTTACATGGATATCGGGTACTTGTTTTTCCAGCTTGACCCGGTAGAAGTAGCCATTGAAAACGACTCGATAGATCTCGAGATCAGGGTGTATGAAGGCGAGCAAGCCCGTATCAACAGGGTAACCGTTTCGGGCAACACCCGTACAAATGATCATGTTATCATGCGCGAGATCCGCACACGGCCGGGTCAGCTCTTCAGTCGCTCAGACATTATCCGGAGCCAGCGCGAGATCATTCAGCTCGGATTCTTCAACCAGGAAACCATAGACGTTCAGCCGATGCCCAACCCGGCCGACAACACCGTTGACCTGGAATACATTGTTGAAGAAACCTCCTCAGACCAGATAGAATTATCAGGAGGCTGGGGGGCAAACAGGATCATCGGGACCGTAGGCGTCTCTTTCAACAACTTTTCCACACGCAACATCTTTAACAGGGATGCCTGGCGCCCCCTGCCGACAGGTGATGGCCAGAGGCTCTCACTGAGAGCACAAACCTATGGCAGAGGATACCTCTCTTATAATGCATCCTTCATGGAACCCTGGCTCGGAGGGAACAGGCCCAATGCCCTTAGCGTATCCTTTTACCAGACCCGGCACCGCCGGAACGTACCCAGAGACCACGCCAACTACGGGTATTACTCCATAATTGGATCTTCTGTGGGCCTGGCCAAAAGGTTAACCATACCGGACGACTACTTTTTCCTGAGACAGTCGGTCAACTACCAGCATTATGACATTCTGAACAGCCCCATACGGTTTGTCTTTGACGACGGCCAGTCAAACAACCTGAGCTACAGGGTTACATTCGGAAGAAACTCAAAAGATGCCACCCTTTTCCCGCGGAGAGGATCAGAGGTGTCGCTGTCGCTGCAGCTCACACCCCCTTACTCGCTGTTCTCAGATAAGGACTTTGCAGACGCCACCCCACAGGAAAAATACCGCTGGCTCGAATACCACAAATGGAACTTCAGAGGCGACTGGTTTACCCCTATTGCAGGTGAGCTGATCGTTGCAACACGTATACGTTTTGGATTTCTGGGGTACTATAACTCCGATATCGGCCATCCCCCATTCGAACGCTTCTACCTTGGAGGTGATGGCTTGTCGGGATGGGAGATCGACGGCAGGGAGATCATTGCGCTCAGAGGGTATGGGAATTACTCTCTCACCCCAACAGACGAGAGAGGCGAATTCATTGGGGGTAACGCCTACAATAAATATACAGTAGAACTTCGCTATCCGCTTTCGCTCAACCCCATGGCAACAATCTATGCCCTGGCCTTTGTAGAGGGGGGGAACGCGTTCCGTGATTTTGACTCCTTTGACCCATTCCGCTTTAAACGATCAGCAGGTATTGGTGCCAGGATATTCCTGCCCATGTTTGGCCTGATGGGAATTGATTATGGCTACGGGTTTGATGAGATACCCGGCAGACCGGGAGAAGGAGGCGGACAATTCCACTTTACCATCGGACATCAGTTAGATTAGTTTTAACCCCTTTCAACCTGGAGGACATCACCATGAAAAAACAATTCATTCTCTTCCTGCTCATGGCAGCGATCTCGACGGCTGCTTTCAGCCAGCGTTTTGCTTACGTAGACACCGAGTACATACTTGATAACATCCCTGAATACCAGGCCGCAGAGCGCGAAATAGAAGAACTCTCCATAGAATGGCAAACAGAAATAGAAAACAAATTTGCCGAAATCGACAGGCTTTACACACAATACCAGGCCGAAGCACCCCTGCTGCCCGATGACATCAAGCGCCAGCGCGAAAATGAAATCATCGAAAAGGAAAGAGAAGCAAAAGAACTGCAGATGCAACGCTTTGGCCGGAACGGGGATCTTTTTGAAAAACGGCAGGAGTTGGTACAGCCCATTCAGGATCAGGTATACGACGCCATCGAAACGATCGCCAGCAGGGGAAATTATGCAGTGATTTTCGACAAGGCCGGAGGTGCTGCCATGATATACTCCGATGTGCGGTACGACCTTAGCGACAATGTGCTGCAACACATGGGATACCGGAACTGATCCGGCTCCCCCGGGCTATTTGCCCATAAGCCGCTTTATCTCGTTCAGCTTCATAAGCGCCTCAACGGGAGTCAGCGTGTCTATATCCGTGTTAAGGATCTCGTCTTTAATTTGTAACAACACCGGATCGTCCAGCTGAAAAAAACTCAGCTGCATGCTCTCATTCCGGCGGTCAGAAGCTCCTTTGCCATCGCCGTCGCCGGTAAGCTTATCGTGGCTGTGCGTCTTTTCCAACTGGGAGAGTATGCTTTTGGCACGGTTAATGACCGAAGAAGGCATGCCTGCCATACGTGCCACATGAATGCCAAAAGAGTGCTCGCTGCCACCCGGAACAAGCTTTCGCAAAAAAATCACGTTGTTGCGGACCTCTTTTACTGACACATTGTAGTTCCTGATCCGGCCAAAAGAAGAAGCCATCTCATTGAGCTCATGATAATGTGTGGCAAAAAGGGTTTTGGCCCGGAACATGGGGTGCTCATGTAAAAACTCTGCGATGGCCCATGCAATGCTGATCCCATCGTAAGTACTCGTTCCACGGCCGATCTCATCAAGAAGGATAAGGCTGCGGTCTGATATATTGTTGAGAATGCTGGCAGTTTCGTTCATCTCAACCATAAAGGTGGACTCTCCGCTTGAGATATTATCCGAAGCCCCCACCCGGGTGAAAATCTTATCCACAACCCCGATGGATGCCCGTTCTGCAGGCACAAAACTGCCCATCTGCGCAAGCAAAACGATAAGCCCTGTTTGCCTTAAGAGGGCAGACTTTCCCGACATGTTGGGCCCGGTAATGATGACAATCTGCTGGTTCTCGTTGTCAAGGAACACATCGTTGGCCACATAGGCCTCTCCGGGAGGGAGCTGCCGTTCAATAACAGGGTGGCGCCCCCCTTTTATATCCAGCACACAGGAATCATTTATTTCAGGCTCGGTATAGCCAAACTGCGAGGCAATGGCCGCAAAGTTCAACAGGCAGTCGATACGGGCAATCACATTGGCATTGAGCTGAACAGGTTCAACATATTCGGCCACGGCCGCCACCAGCTCTCCGAACAAACGCTCTTCTAAGTGTGCAATCTTCTCCTCGGCACTGAGGATCTTCTCTTCATACTCTTTTAATTCAGGGGTTATGTATCTTTCCGAGTTGGTAAGCGTTTGCTTTCGCTGCCAGTCGTCAGGAACCTTATCCTTATGCGTATTGGTCACCTCCAGGTAATATCCGAAAACCTGGTTAAAAGATATTTTTATTGAAGGGATGCCCGTTCGTTCGATCTCGCGTTGCCGGAGTGAGGCCAGGTAATCCTTGCCGGAAAACGCTATTTTACGCAGCTCATCAAGTTCTTCTGAAACATTATCTGCAATCACATTCCCTTTACTCAGAACCGCCGGGGGGTCTTCCGTTAGCTCCCTTGCGATGCGATCTCTTATCATACCGCAGGGGTTCAGCTGTTCGGCCATATTCTGCAGAGGATTACATGCACTGTCAAGGCATATCTGCCGTACCGGATCGGTCATCGACAACGCTTTCCTGACCTGCAGCAGCTCGCGCGGACTTATCTTTCCGACCGCAACCCTGGATATGAGGCGCTCCAGGTCACCAATCTGCCTGAGGATAGTTGCCAGTTCCCCGGCCATATCGGGGTTTTCCAGGAAATATGCCACCACAGCATGCCGCTCCTTTATTTTCGCCCTGTATTTCAAAGGGAGAATGATCCACCTCTTCAGCAATCGGCTGCCCATAGGTGAACAGGTCTGGTCGATAACCTCCTTAAGGGTTGTCGCATCCTCATTAAGTGAGTCCAGGATCTCAAGGTTGCGGATGGTGAATCTGTCAAGCCATACGTATTGTGTTTCATCAATACGTGATATCTTATTGATATGGCCCGGGTTTTCGTGACGGGTCTCCTGCAGGTACCGCATGATAGCCCCTGCAGCGATGATCCCTTCAGTAAGTTCTTCAATACCAAAGCCTTTATAGGAAAGAGTCCCAAAATGCTTTAAAAGCAAATCGTCGGCAAAGTCCCGTGTATACACCCAGTCTTCCAGTGTGCTGCTATGATATTTGCCGGGAAAATCCTGCATGAGCTTCTTTTGGTGCTTGCGCTGCACGACAATTTCGCTCGGCCGGAAACTTTGCAGCAACTTGTCGATGTATTCAGCGTTACCCTGGTCGGCCAGAAATTCGCCGGTTGAAACATCCAATAAGGCAATACCTGTTTGTGCACCCGAAAAATGCAGTGAAGCCAGGAAATTGTTTTCTTTGTGATCCAATACTTTATCACTGAAGGCCACCCCGGGAGTAACCAGTTCGGTAACACCCCGCTTTACAATCTTTTTTGCCTGTTTCGGGTCTTCCAGCTGTTCGCAGATAGCAACACGCTGACCGGCCCGGACAAGCTTGGGCAGGTAAGTATCAAGCGCATGATGAGGAAAACCGGCAAGCTCCACATAGGATGCAGCGCCGTTGGCACGACGGGTTAATACTATGCCAAGCGTTTCAGCCGTTTTTACAGCATCTTCACCAAAGGTCTCATAAAAATCACCAACCCTGAACAACAACAAAGCATCCGGATGTTTGGATTTGATGCTGTAGTATTGCTTCATTAGCGGTGTGTCAACCAATTTTGCTTCTGGTTTTGCTGCCATTTGGATGAATCTTTGTTGCCCTGCCATCCCCCTTTATAACAAAAGTACAAAAATTTAACGGAGGTTAAAGACTTCCTAATCTATGTTAAATCGGGCTCTCTTTTTTGTTCATCGAAAAAATGTTTCTTAGCTTTGTTCTGCGATCGAAATAAACAACATTTTTATCACCAAAAAAAACATTATGCATTTTTTCAAAAAAAATCATCTGATCACATCACTGACAATGGTATTCATCTTCGTGGCAGCGATAGCTGCAAAAGCTAACCCGGGCGGGTTCAGCGACGAAGAACTGGAAAATTTTGCCAATGCAGTGACACAGGTTATTAATTTGCAGCAACAGGGCCAGACTGAAATGATTGAGGCCATCGAAGACAATGATCTGACAGTGCAAAGATTTAACGAAATCAACATGCAGGCTCAGCAAATGCCTCTCGAAGAAGTTGAAGCTACTGACGAAGAAATGGAAAACTTCGAAAATGCCAACCAGGCAGTTGAGCGCGTGCAGATGCAGCTGGAAGAAATTCTTATTGGCACCATAGAAGAAGAGGGCCTCACTCTTGAGAAATACGAAGAAATAATGACAGAGTATCAGCAAAACCCTGAGCTTCAGCAAAGAATCCAGGAGTTAATGCAGTAAACCCCTGATTATTATCCCAAAAAAGCTGTCAGCATGGTGCTGACAGCTTTTTTTTATCATTCGCATCCTCCTTCTGTTGACTTGGCCTAAGCGATCAGAAAGAGAGGCTTGTCAATAAAGGATTCGTATACCGGGCGAAGCCTTTGGGTGTTATAATGTTTGTCAACATCGATCAGCTTGTTCATGCTGGTTACGATATCCACGGGGATGTTATCGTAACGTCCGTTTTTCAGAATCACCAGCCGGCCATGAATTCCCTTTAACACCAGGTCCAAAGCCAAATTTCCGTAGGCCATGGGTACGATGCTGTCGATGGCATCGGGGTCGCCTGAGCGTACCAGGTAGCCGAGATACTGGTTGATGGTTTCAACCCGCTTCCCTTTGTTGAATTTAGGGCTTAGCTCTTTAATACGGGCAGAGACAGCATCTCCGATACCCCCTAATTTGGCATGCCCGTACATGTCTTTCTCTGAGCTTTGGAACATCATATCCACTCCTTCGAATGATGCACCTTCCGACACCAGCACAACCGAGTAGCGGCTGGGATTCTTCTGCCTGTCTTCGACCAGTAATTTGGTAAGGTGTTCGATATCAAATTTATATTCTGGGATCACGCAGCGGTTGGCAGCACCGGCCATGGTAGGCAGCAATGCAGTAAAGCCTGCATAGCGGCCAAAAACCTCCATTACCAGGATGCGCTCGTGCGAGCCCGCCGAAGTCCGAAGCAGGTTGGCCATGTGTATGGTCCGGGTAACACATGTGCTGAAACCAATGCAGTAATCGGTTCCCGGAACATCATTATCCATGGTTTTCGGAATGGCAACAACCTTCACACCCTCCTGGTACATGCGCACACCATAACTCAATGTATCATCCCCTCCTATGGGGATCAGGAAGTCGATCCCCAAATAATCAATGTTCTTTAACACTTCCGGGGTAAGGTCATTGGTCTCCTCCTGGTATTTGTCTTTCAGATGGTCCGGAACATGCCTGGCAGGCACATGGCTGGGGCGCGTTCTTGAGGTGTGGAGAAAAGTCCCTCCTGTGCGGCCGGCCTTGTTCACCAGGTCTTCCGTAAGATCCCTGTAATTGTCGCTGTTGTCAGCTTTTTTGTCGCGGATAACCTCCATCAAACCCGCCCATCCCCGGCGGATTCCTATGACACGGTACCCTTCTCTCAAAGCACGGATGGTAATAGCCCTGATGGCCGGGTTCAACCCCGGAACATCTCCCCCACCCGTCAAAATGGCAATGGTTCCTTTGATTTTTTTCATATGTTTATATTAATGTCAAAATGTCGAAATGTCGAAAGGTCCGGGTCTGCGATGGCCTCAACCTTAACCTTATTTTTTTTCGATCTGTAAAGATAAAAAAAAGGCTGGATACAGACCCCTGTTTAATCAAGAAAACGCCCTTGCATTTGATCAAAATACCTGCCAAATTTGTTAGTTGTTGAAGAAGCGAGAAAGAATATGATTGTTGGGCTTGAATGAATCGCAAGACCCTTAGCCGCAAGCGCCAGGCTACGCAGACAATCGCCCACAAAGTCCGACTTTTTGACATTTCGACTTTTGACATTTTGACTTTTTGACATTTAGACATTTAGACAATACTTGTACATTCGCAACCCACATTAAAAGATACGTGTTATGACAGAGCAATTTGTAATCTACAATCCGGTAAAACTGCATTTTGGCAAACAGGTTGTAAAAAAGATTGGTAAGGCCGCATCGGCATTTGGCAACAAGGCATTACTGGTTTATGGCAAAGGTTCCGTTAAACGCAACGGTGCCTATGACGACACTGTCGACAGTTTGCAAAAAGCCGGGATCGACGTGGTAGAATATCAGGGAATAAAGCCCAATCCCATTGTGGATGATGTAGACAAAGCTGCGGAGCTTGGCCGCAAGGAAGGAGTGGACATGGTTGTAGCTGTGGGGGGTGGCAGTGTACTCGACAGCGCCAAATACATTGCTGTTACGATACCTGCATCCAACTCGTGCTGGGATTATGCTACAGGGAAGATCAAACCGGCAAAGGCATTGCCCATACTTGGCGTGCTGACACTGGCAGCCACCGGCTCCGAAATGAACCCGCTTGGCGTGGTGCAACACGACAAGGAGAAGAAAAAAATCGGATACGGCCACCCATTGATGTTCCCAAAACACAGTTTTCTTGATCCTTCATACACCATCAGCGTGCCAGAGAACCACACAGCTTACGGCATCGTAGACCTGATTTCACATGCCCTGGAAGGCTGGTTCGGCGAGGGCGATGCAAGCCTCACGGACCGCTTCATCATCTCCATTATCAACGAAGCTCTCAAATACGGGCCCCGGCTGATGGCTGATCCGGAGAACTACGAGTTGCGGGCAAAAATCATGTATGCCGCCACCATGGCACTTAACGGGCTCACGAACCAAGGCAAAAAAACAGGCGACTGGGGTGTGCATGCCATTGGACACGCCATGAGTGTATTGTGGGACATCCCCCACGGCGCCTCACTCTCCATTGCTTTCCCTGCCTGGCTCACCCTGCAGCAAAACAGGATCCCCGACAGGATCGAAGAGCTGGGGTATGCCACATTCAACACCAACACCGTTGACGACACCATCCGCGAAATGAAAAACTTCTTCCGGGAAATTGGCAGCCCGGTATCCCTGGCAGAAGCCGGGGTGAAGGCCGGCGAAGAAGAACAGGAAAATCTTCTTGAAGTCATGCGCATCAATAAGGTAGACGGATATGTGCATGCGCTTACCGATGAAGACTATAAACTACTGATCCGGGAGATGATCTGACCCGGAAGTCAAACCTAATTGTTTTTATATGTGGATAAATAACCCGGTTAACATAAAGACAGCGTCACATAAATGGATGGCAGCCATAAGCGTTATGTTATTGCTGTTCGTCACCCATATTTTGGTATCACAAGACGCTAAAACAAAACCTTTGGAAATGGAAAAAGAAAGAATAAACGAAGACCTCTCGCTTGCCACCTTTGGCGGAGGCTGTTTCTGGTGTATTGAAGCGGTTTTCACCCGTGTGAGAGGGGTGCATTCTGCCACTTCCGGCTTTGCCGGCGGACATGTCAAAAACCCGTCTTACCGGGAAGTAACCACAGGCAATACGGGACATGCCGAGGTGGTCCAGGTGGCCTTTGACCCCGCAGAGATCAGCTACCTGCAGCTGCTGGAAGTAGTCTTCCGGGTACACGACCCTACCACGCTGAACCGGCAGGGGGCAGACGTCGGTACCCAATACCGGTCGGCCATCTTTTATCATGATGCGGATCAACGGGAAACCGCAGAAAAAGTTAAAAGCCGCCTGGAAGAAGAAAAAATCTGGAACGACCCCATCGTTACCGAGATCACACCGCTTGAAGCCTTTTACAAGGCTGAGGAACACCATCAGAACTATTTTGAGAAGAACCCCAACCA
>PWRF01000111.1 GCA_003556325.1 Bacteroidales bacterium
GTTCTTTTTAAAACCGCCTACCTGGATCTCGCCAAACTGCGGGTGATCAAAGTCTTCCCAGGGTACAAAAGCATCTTCAAACAAAAGATAACGATCAAAAACAAAATAATCTTCAGCAAAACCGGGCGACCACCCGCTGGGCTTGTCATGAAAGAGATAATACCTTGAAAACATCTCAGAGGTAAAGGTAAATATACCGCGCATCATGTGAAACCAGTCAATTTGCCCGCCATACACCGTGTAGAGATCTTTGTGCAAAACAAGGTAATCATAGCCCGGGATCATCTTTTCGCCCAGCTCGCCCAAGGCGTCATACACCCGCACATCCTGCGGAAGATAGTGCTGTGCGTCTTCTGCCGCACCCGGCCCGCGCAGCAACATGCCACCTGTATTGTGATGGGTAACAGAGCCGGCAATGTTGGGATGAGCAATCACAAAATCGCGCACCGCCCTTGTTTCGGGCAGCGAGAAGGGATAAAGGTATGCACCGCGCTGAACGTAATCGGGTTGCCAGTTCCAGCCCCAATCCCTGTTCGGGTCATAGTAACCCACATCACGATCTTCGTTGAGTCTGCCATCACCATCACGATCAATGCCTTCCCATCCAAGCAGCTCCCATTCGCCAAATTCGCCTGCAGGGGCTTGCACCATCCTGCGCGGGTCGCTGGGATCAGTTTTCCACTGACCGTAGGGGTTTCGCCGGCGCATCTGCGTTATGTGTCCATCACCGTTGAGGTCGTCGAAGCCATCCTCACCCGCAATGCCGTCACCGTCGTCATCAAGCGGAATTGTTCCGCTCCGCGGACTGCTCATGGTGTTGGGATGGTTCATGTAATATTCACGCCCGTCAGGATTCATCACCGGAAGGATGTAAAACACTTTGTCGTCAAGCAACTCGGTGATGAAGTCATTATTACCGTAATTCTCCACCAGGTACCAGGCAGTATAAACCGACACCTCGGCAGTCTGTATCTCGTTGGCGTGTATGTTCCCATCTATCCAGAAGGCAGGTTTTTCGCGGTGGGGCTTGTTAGCCGCGCTGGTAACTGTAAGCAACCATAGATCGCGCCCCTCATAACTCTTCCCGATTGATTGAAGGTCAACCAGGTTCGGATGCGCCGCCTCCAGCTGTTGATATATTTCAAGCAAGCCTTCATTTGTGTAATAGCGGTTCCAGGCAACCTGCACCTTGGGGTTTACAGGCGTGCCCGAAGCCTTGAAAAAATTGCCGATAGCACGCCCGTCAGCCTCCTGGGCAATGCCAGGGACGGCAAACAAGACGCATGCAAGCATTGTGAAAAATCTATTCATGAGAGTAAATATGTTTTTTTGGGTTTTTTGTTTGACTGATCATGGTTATTAAAGAAATGAATGTTGATGCAACCAAATTAAAGAGCTACTTTTACTTCTCTGAAGCCGGATGCTTCAGAACCAACCCTGATAGTAAGGTCGCCACGCCCCCTGACCAGCCAGCTTCTTGTTTCCAAACTGTGACCATCGATGCTGCCCATTACTTCCACAGGTGACCCGCTGATCAGTGACTGGCCCTCGTTGAGGCTAACCCGCAATACGGTTTTCTGCATCCATCTGAGTAGCTCGCCGGTCTCTGATGCGGTAGGCACGGAACCCTTGTTGATCACATCGAGGCTTATGCGATGCAGGTTGCGTCCGAGATTCTCTGTTTCCAGGTTTATGATGTCGATCTGCGGACGCAGCCTGGCTACATCAAGTATGAATGCGGTATGCATTTTCGCGATGGTATCAACCATGGCGTAAGGTGGGTTTTTCATTACGAAAGGTGCAATGCCCCCCACTTCTACCAACCTTCCGGGAAAATCGGGATGTTCAACGCTTGTCCAGGGCAGGAATACATTATCCAGCTGGTTTTCTTCAGCCCAGCGAAGGAAGGCAAGCTCTTCAGAAGCATGCTCATCTTCGTTGTCGTTTTCCGGACGGGGTACTTGCCAGCCCTGCGTAGAAAAGCTGAATCGGCCATAATGGAAATAGGCCCACTGGAAAAAGTCGCCGTCACTGCCCGGAGCTGCCGCAGGTGCTCTTTCACCAAGATGCTTGTTATACAAATGGCTTATTTTCTCGTTGGTCTCAATGTCGTTCTTTTTCCACCCAGTATGAATGCGGGCGCTGGCATCCCTTTCATTATAAACCAGGGGCGATGTTAGGTTGTTGGCCTCGCCAAAGCTGATGACGGCAAATACATTTTTTGCGTCAAAAAGAAAGTCGGCAATGGCGCGGGTTTCTATTTCCGACACAGCGTGCTCGCCAGCACCTCGTTCAAATACCGGGTATTTAAAAGAGAAATTGCGGTTAAAAAACACGCCCTCTTCTCCATCCTCATTAAACTGGCCATCTTTATCGTTGTCGATCCCTTCAGAAAAAAGCAGGTAATCCCCTTTTTCGCCTTTAGCCGGCCGGGCTTTTACCATTATTCTCTCATCATCCGGGTGTTGCATCCAGTTTCCGGTAGGGTCTTTGATGCGCATCATGGTTATCAATCCATCGTTGTTAAGGTCGTCATAACCATCCTCGCCAATGCGGCCGTCACGATCGAGGTCTGTTGGGTTGGCGTTTCCCAGCCTTTCATACTGCAAAGGCCTGAAATATTGCTCCCTGGCATCGGGCGACATGTCCGGAAAAACGTAAAAGCTGACTGAGTCAAGCAAGTTTCTTATATTCTCTTCGGAAGAAGCATGCAGGACCCTTTCGGCAAACTGCAGTGCAAGCTCACTTCCAAGCAGGTGGTTTCCCAATACGCCACCTACTACTGCAATGGCAGGTTTGTTGGCGATGTCGCCGCTGCCAATGATTAGCAGCCAGATGTCTTTGTTGCCTTCGGTAGTGGCCAGCGACTTCAGGCTGGTAATACCGGGAAAACTGCTGTTGAGGTTTTGCAGTCTTTGCCCAAGGCGGGCGTGATTGGGATAGTCGGCATCATCAGCAGCCCGGGGATTTGAAGTTGCCGGATTGACCAGCAAGAATAAGCTGGCAAAAACAAAGCAACATACAGTAAAAAATTTGATTTTGTTTAGTATCGTCATGAATTGTGAGTGTTGATTTTTTGGATAAACATACAAATAAATTTCCAAAGCGGTAATTTATGACAGGAGGCTCCAAGTTGCTATCGCAAGCTGGAAGTTCCGTTGCCGGAAAACTGGAAGCTCCCGAAAGAACTTCCAGCTTCCGAAGATGATTGCACCTGTTATCTCTTAATCAACCGTTTCAGGTAGGTCTCATTACCAACAACCAACCTGACAAAATATATTCCGGCAGGGTTCCCGGTCAGATCAAGAGAATGCTGCGACTGGGCAGGCAGATCTTTTCGCAGGACCATATTTCCGTAAATCCCAAAAATTTCAATGTACTGCTTGCTAGCTCCATCGTATCCCATAAGTTCCAGGGTAAAGAAGCCATCCGTTGGATTGGGGTGGATGCTGAATTGATCTTCTGTAATATCTGGCGAAGAGACTTCTTTAGAGACAGTCACCGTCCAATCCACCTGGTTGATCCCGTCTTCAGCAACAACGCTATATATAACAGGCTCAGTAAAGTTATTGGCTGTTGATCCGCTTACCTGCGTCACACCTTCAACATAAGCGGTGGCACCTTCCGAGAGGGCAAAGTGGGCCACCAGCTCACTTAAGTTGGCGCTTGCTTCCACAAGAACCTCGATGGTGTTTGCTTGATGATTGATTACAGGGTCTTCTACTTGCTCATCAAAAACAAAGCTCAAGACCCCGGCCTGATCTGATAGCACGTTCAATGTTACCGGGATAGGATAAACAGGCAGAAGCGGATCAGTTGATCTTACCACCAGCTGGGTTTCATAGGTGCCTGGTGTAACATTCTTCGAATTCATTTCAATGTTAATGTCAACCGATTCGCCAGCATGAACCCTGCCTGTTTTTAGGTCATGATCAAGCCATTCAGCGATGCCCGGTTGCCCAATGATGCTGTATCCTTCATCCGGTGCAGCATCAAAGCCATCATCGGTTTCCACATATGCTGCAAGGTGAACGATTTCATCATCTGCAAAAAAGTACAGGGGATATTTAACCGATAGGGTGTTGCCCTCAACCTCTATTCTCCTGAATCCATAAGGCGTATTGGTAGACGGTCTAAGTAAAAATGCCCAGGAACCTTGCCCCCACAAATTGCCGTGGTCAAAAACAATCATATAATCAACACCAATTCCCCAGCCGCTGTATCCAAAAAGCTCTTCGCCTGTCCAACCCGTTTCCGGGTCCAGGTCGGTGTCGAGCATCAAATAGGCGTTGAAGGTTTCGGGATTAATTTCGTCGGCAAACTCAATTTTAAAAAAGAACTCATTATTGGAAGTTCTGTCCGCGTAAACCGCTATGATGTCGGGGCTGTCGCCGGTTTGATCACCTTCGGGGTCGGAAATAACGAGGCTTTCCCATCCCATTGACCAGTCAAGAGGCAATAATCCATCATTGCTTATGCTGATAACACGCTCATCTGTTTCGCCCAAAGGCATTGATGTCGTGATCTCATCGGTGCAGATCAATAATTCTGCAGGCTCCTCAGTTATGATAAAGCTCTTCACTTCGGACGAAATGCTGTTTTGCATGTCGTCGGTAACCTCAACATAATAATA
>PWRF01000059.1 GCA_003556325.1 Bacteroidales bacterium
AATATCAGGTAGTTGTCTTCCCCGAAATAATACTCGACGTGGCACTGTGCGCATACCAGCGAACGCATCTCCTGGCGGGTGGCATCGTTGATGTCGATGCCGCGGCGGGCAAAGGCTTCTGTGAGAGCCGGGCGCGTAATACGGAGATTCATGGTCTCCGGGTCATGGCAATCCTGGCACCCAATGGGATGTTTGATATTGGGCGTCATTTCCTCCCACGTCTGTGCATAAAACTCAGAAACCCCAATCTCATTCATCATCCGCGGAACATCCGTGCTTTTGCATGTCCAGCACGTAGCGGGCTGGGGCACCCCGGTTCGCAGCGTGTTATGCACATCTTTCACAGAATAATAGTGCCCTCTTCCCTGGTTATAATCCCGTGAAAAAGCATAGCCGGCCCACATGACTACCAGCTCGGGATATTTTTCGAGATAGTCGATCATGACCGACCCGTAATATTTGCTTTCAAACGTGGTGTCCAGTGTTTGCCGGTAGGTCTCATACTGCCTGGGAAAGTTCTCGCCCCAGACGGCATTATCGGGCTCCCATTCAGGAATGGGGCTCACCATCTGGAAGTAGAGCTGGGCCTCGCTGCGCCGCTCCACAATGGAAGCGGCAAACAGTCCGATGATGAATACGATCACCACGGTGGCAAAGAACAGCACCCAATTCAGCCACGGTTTGTTTTTGGTAATTTCCTGTATGCTTTTCATGTGTATATATTTTTTCAACTAATTGTTATTGAAAAGTTTATGTTCTTGTCAAAAGTTCATGGGTTGTGTTGCAACTGTCAAAATGTCGAAATGTCGAAATGTCGAAATAATCATCCCCCTGTGTGTCAAAAAGCCTGTTTCCAAATGGTCGGGATTTACAACATGGGCGTTTCATAGGTTATTAGTTTGTGGGTATTGTTGAAAGACAAAAGGACAAAGCGTCAAAATGTTGACATCTCAATAGCGCCTAATCACGCATGCCGGGGTATTCCACTGCCCGCGGGGTACGCCTGGTGTCCTGTCCGGTAATGTCTTCCAGCCATGCGGGTATTACCGAGGGCAGTCTTTCTACCAGTGCATGCGGTGCGGCCGACAGGCTTCTTACGCTTCCATGGGGCGTTTCGACATGACAATCCCAGCACAGTTTACCTTCGCCTTCTGCTGCCGATTTAGCAGTCACCTCAACGAGCTGCACCATATCCACCAGGTCGATGTGGCAGCTGATGCAGTTTTGCTGAACCACGCGTCTGCCGCGATCCTTGATGCGGATCACCTGGGGCTCCCAGCGAAAGGTGAACCAGGTGGCATGCTTTAGCCCGTCGGTAGCTTTTACATAGTACTTGCTGAAAAAATTGTCTTGCGGTACATGGCACTCGGAGCAAGTGGCTTCCTGTGAGTGGCTGCTCTTATCCCATGAAGCGAAATAGGGGTACATGACATGGCAGTTGATGCATGTTTCAGGTTCATCCGAGATATAGGAAGAGGCATTGGAAACATGGAATACAAAAACCAGGATCCCTACGAAGATGCCACTCAGTATCATGACCGTAAAACGCCATTGCTCAGGCGGTAATATAAAGTAATACAGCTGCTTAAGTTTGTTCATACTACCCGGTTTTCGCCTTATTTGGGATAATTGGCACTTAAATGTATAAACAAAATGGCAAACGAACAAAAATTATAACGAAATTATTCTTTAATTGAAGAAATTGTTATTTGGACTTAATACAAAGAAGGCCCGGCTGGTTTGCTTTCAAACCCGGGAGCTGGAGGCTTATGGGGATGCTGTTTGATTGATTACCTTCTGAAAATGACGAGCTTATTGGTTTGGTATGCTTTTTCACCTTTTTCATTAGTGATTACTACCCTATATACATAAACACCGTTGCCAAGTTGGCTGCCGTCATCAGCGCGGCCGTCCCATGTAATGGGGGTGGTCTGGTAGCCCGGGGAAAAGAGTTCTTCTTCCAGCCTTTTTACCAGCCGGCCTTGCAGGTCGAAGATATCAATTGCCATATTAAGGCGGTTGAACGACTGGTTATGCTTGATGACAAAAGACGTTTGTTCTGAAAAGGGGTTGGGGTAGTTGATCAGGTCTTTCAGCATGAACCGGCCACTGCTGGTTACGATAAAGTCTATGCTTTCGCTGGATGGGTTATTGTGCGTGTCCCATGCGCGCAAAGTCAGCGTATGTGGCCCGTCTTCCAGGTTGCGGAATGGGTATGTGACCCGGCCGCTCTTATAAGTGTCCAGGTCAGCCTGGTAATACTGTGTGAGACGTATCGGTTCATGGGTGTTATCGTTTAAAAAAGCCACTATGTCGTGCCCCATTCTCCCCGTCAGATTAATGCCGTTTTCGTCGTAAAGCAAAGCAAGCAGGACAGGGTTCTCATCTGTATGATCGCCTGAAATAAATGTGGTATCATTCATGTACAGGTCGATCACGGGGCCTTCATGATCAGGAATGAAGTCATCCGTGCTGCCGCCAATGATGAAATTCGTAAATGCACCGTGGCCGTCGGTTTGTCCGTTATCGAGGTAGTAGCTGATCTTTCCCTGTCCGTATGAGTAGGAAATATCTCCGGGCACGACAAAGCTGAACCGGAAAGCGCCGTCTTCGATGCTTGCCTTTCCTTTATAGAGCACCGAATTTCTCATTGAGAAATCAAAAGGGCTGCTGTCGCTGTTGTTACCGAGGGTTTGAAAGTCCTGTTTCTTATCGTAGATGGTAGGGTAGAGCAAACCGTTATAGTTGTGTTGAATATTCCCATTGGTATCTTTTACAAAACCTTCTACTGTCACTTTCTGATAGGCCCGTAGCGTATCTGGCACTGCAGTGGTTTTAACCCGGTACTCCGGGTAAGCCGGCTTCATGCTGGGGTCGCCAAGCAGTATATAGCTGCGCAGCCTCCTGTCTATTGTTGCGTTGTTGCTGTTTACCATGGCAGTTCTGAAGTGGTCGCCCATTCTTATAGCTGTATTGTTTTCAGCCGGAAAAAAACTCTTAGCAAACTCCTGATTAAATCTGTTGTTTGGAGTATGATAGGACAGACGGGCAGCAGCGACCACTGCTGCTGCTCCTCCCTCTGGTTTCATAAGCATGGATACCCCTAATGAGCTGTCATCGGGATCTGCTTTATCAAAGGGAGCTACTTCACATGATGCTGCAAAGAAAATGGGCATGTTATACTTGTTGTTCCAGACGGCAAGGTCATCATGGGTGAGAACGCGCTGATGCGCCAGGCCTCTTGGCCCTCCATGCCCTTGATAATTCAGCAGTAGTGCCCCGCGGTTGATACCTTCATTGATTGCCCTGTTCACATCAGGATAGCGTTTCCCGCCCGGGAAAATCACCTGCCGGTAGGCATCCAGGTATATCTTTTCCACATTGTATGCCGGATATGTGCTAGTAATTCTATTGGCAATGGCTTCTGTATCCCTCACAAAAATATTATTATCTCCGTCGTCGGCCAGTAAAATGAGGCGGTTGCGCCAGTCTGCATAATTCGGGATCACTCCCTGGTATTGCGGATCTGAGGCGCCTGGAACCATGCCGGGCACACGTTGGTCGTAGCGGATGATCTTGTCGACCATTAGCGATGCCTCCTCAGGGGTCCTCACCGGGAGCCTTCCAACCCCGGCATCAGGGATTCCATTTGCTGCCTCCCCTTCATGGTCGCCAAGCAGGGCGTAATACTGATCGGTCGTGTAGGTCATTTTGCCCGCGAGTTCATACTGGTTTAATGATTGATAGCTTTGGTAGGTTGGGATCAGATTGGTTTCATATCCAAGGTAGTCCTTGTTGTCGAAGCTACCGTCGCCAAACAGCAGCAGATACCCTGGAATATTTGCAGGGCTGGTTGCACGGTTGTAAAACATCTTCATGAAGTTGCGGATGGCCGTGATATCCGGCGCTCCCGAAGAGAATTCATTGTATACCTGTTGTGTGGTGACCACCCCGGCCAGCAGGCCGTCGTTTTCCCGCCGGTATTCTGCAAGGCGCTCAGCTTCTGATTTCAGCTTTTCAGGCGTCACGATGAGCAGGTCTTTGGCCTGCATCCCGTGCAGGTTTTGGTTTGGGACGGCACCTTTGAGATTTGGGCTCAGGAAGCTGCTTTCGTCGAAAGCGATAAATTCCCGGAGTTGGTCACCAGCGCGCTTGAAAATTATCAGCTCATCCTGGACCGATATCTCAGGCGTTGTTACATTAAACCGGTCGGTTACCTCCCAAAGGCGAAGATCCGACACATTGGTGCTTAGATGATAAGCGATTACATCTTCAGAATGCAGGAACTCAGTCTGGCGGAATGGCATTTGTCCGCCGTTGAAGTGCAATTCACGCGTGGCATTTACAATGATGCAATCGAGCCATCCGCGCGCTCCGCTTACAGGGCTTGCATAGGTGAGGGATACCTCGAAAGGGGAATTGCCGGCAGAAAAGGCAAACGTTGCTTCGTTTGCCCTGGCATAAGCAGAGCGATGTGTATGTGTCAGGGCAGGCTCTACAGCCAGGGTGTATTCTTTTCCACCCGAGGCGACCGTGAAATGGCTTGTTTGTGCAGACCTGGCTGCCACACGGATGTTTACAGATACATCATTGTCCCCGGACAGATCAGGCAGAT
>PWRF01000307.1 GCA_003556325.1 Bacteroidales bacterium
ACTTTCATCCTGTTTTAACTACCGCCGGATCTGAGATTGGTTGAGAGACTTGTATGTCTCCGGGTTCAGTTTGTGTCCGGGGTGGCTGTAAGTTGAGGTTAAGGTTGAGGTTAAGGTTAAGGTTGAGATTAAGAATAAGGTTGAGATTAAGGTTGAGGGTAGGGTTAGTATTGAGGATGAGGGGGGTTGGGTTTTGAGGTTAGTAATGAGGATGGGGGGTTAGTAATGAGGATAAGGAGGGTTGGGGTTTGAGGATGAGCGGTTGCAAGTCCCACGGAAAAAACCCAAAAGCGAAGCGATTCGAGAGTTGAGGTTGCCTGAGTGGGTTTTGAGGATGGGGTTTGAGGTTGAGCGGCAGCGAGGTCCAGGGAGTGTACGATGCGGGATTTGAGGCCGGGCCGGGAAGTTGCAATTGTGTGTGGGTGGTTGGATATGGCTTTTGGTGGTTCAGGCCCGGAGGTAGAGATAGAGCAGGATCATCAGGAGGGTTCCGAGCAGGTATCCTGTGTACACCTGTGCCGGCTGTTGTGCCCTGAGGTGAAGCCGCGATGCGGCCGTAAAGCCGGACAGCAGAAAGGCGGCGATGATCAGCCACCGGATATCCGGCTGCAGGAGCAGCTCTGTAACGATCAAAAACCCCGTGAGTCCTCCCAGGGAAACCATATGGAGGCTTATCTTCCAGCGAAACGACACCACCAGGCTTACCAGGACAAGCAGAGTTGCTCCCATCATATAAAAATCGATCAGGGTGGGCAGCTGAAGCTGGCGCATAAAATAATATGTCAGGAAAAAGGTAACGGCGGCTACCATCAGGGGAAACATTCTTTCTGTGCGCTCCCTGAGCAGGTAGTCATAAATAAACCCAGCCCTTTTCAGTATGATCACGGCCAGAATGGGGATTACCGCTGTGTTGACAAATACCAGGAGCAGAATGTAGCGGCGTATTTCCGGGGAAAGCACAAAGCTGATATGTGTGTTCAGCCGGAAAAGGATAAAGAGCCCCAGGGTAGGGATCAGCAGGGGGTGAAGCAGGGTGGTGAACACCCGGGCCAGTCCATCAGCAACACGCATAGCTATACCAGTTCCTTTCTCAGACGTGCCACGGGAATATCCAGCTGTTCGCGATACTTGGCAACAGTCCTGCGGGCAATGTTATATCCCTTCTCTTTCAGGATGGCCGCCAGCTGATCGTCGGTAAGCGGTTTCTTTTTGCTTTCCGAGTCAATACAGTCCTGCAGGATCTTTTTCTCTTCCCGGGTTGACACCTCTTCTCCTTTATCAGTTTGCAAGGATTCAGAAAAGAACTCTTTCAGCAGGAAGGTGCCAAACGGGGTTTGCACGTATTTGCTGTTGGCCACTCTTGAGATGGTCGAGATGTCGAGCTGCACCATGTCGGCAATGTCTTTAAGGATCATGGGTTTGAGCTTCGTTTCATCGCCGGTGAGGAAATACTGCTTTTGAAATTCCAGTATGGCCTGCATGGTGACCATCAGTGTGTTCTGGCGTTGCTTGATAGCGTCGATGAACCATTTGGCGCTGTCAAGCTTTTGTTTTACGAAGCTTACTGCCTCTTTCTGTCTTTTGTCAGCTTTGCCTTTCGACTCGGCCATTGCCCTGAACATTTCAGAATAGGTCCGGTTGATCCTGAGGTCGGGTGTGTTGCGGCTGTTCAGTGCCAGTTCGAGTTCGCCGTCGTTGTGAGAGACGATGAAGTCGGGAACCACGTATTGTGCGCCCCTCCCTTCCATCAGGACGCTTCCGGGCTTTGGGTTGAGTTTCAGTATCTCGTCAACAGCCGCTTTCAGGTCGCTGTCAGAAAGGTTGTGCTTCTTTTTGATCTTATCGTAGTGTTTCCGGGTAAAGTCGTTAAAGCTCTTTTCCAGGACTTTGGTGGCATCCTCAATGGGCTTTGACCGGGGTGTTTTGCGCCGTATCTGGATCAGCAGGCACTCTTTAAGGTCCCTGGCCCCTATGCCGGGAGGGTCAAATTCCTGTATCAGCCGAAGCAGGTCAAGAATTTCGGCAAAGTCGGTCTGTATGTTCTGGTTGAAAGCCAGGTCGTCAATCAGCGAGTGGACGTCGCGTTGCAGATAGCCAGAGTCATCGATATTGCCGATAATATGTGATGCGATAAGGTATTCCCGGTCGGACAGATCTCTTAATCCGAGTTGTGCCATAAGTGCTTCCTGCGGGCTTGGGCCGGCCACATGCGGCACCTCCCTGCTTTCATCGTCTGCAGAGACGTTGCTGGCATGCAGCTTATAATCAGGGATTTCATCGTCGTCAATATAATCGTCGAAGTCAAACTCATCATCGGGGCTGTGTTCCGCCTCTTCCTCCTGTGCTTCCTTCCCGGTTTCCATCGCGCTGTCATAATCGTCGGAGTTGTTATCCTGCAACTCGGCATCTTCATAGAGGTCTTCGCCCTCTTCGAGGGCTGGGTTTTCTTCAATCTCCTGTTTTATGCGCTGATCGAGCAACAGAGCGGGCACCTGCAACAGTTTCATCAACTGGATCTGTTGCGGTGACAATTTCTGCATCAACTTTTGTTGCAGCCTCTGTTTCAACATAGCGTATTTCTTTTACCCGTATAACGATAAAACCATATGCCGGATTGGCTTGTGGCCCGGCATCTCAAAAATAAGAAAAATCTTTCATGGTTGGCATTAAAACTCTGCATTTTGCGGAGTTCTCGGGAAAGGGATCACATCCCTGATGTTTCCCATTCCGGTAACGAAAAGCATAAGCCTTTCAAAGCCAAGCCCGAAGCCGCTGTGCGGGGCTGTTCCAAACTTCCTGGTCTCCAGGTACCACCAGACATCTGACTCTTCTATGCCCATTTCCCTGATCCTGCCGTGCAGCTTTTCATAGTCCTCTTCCCGCTGTGACCCTCCAACTATTTCTCCAATTTTGGGGAAAAGGACATCCATAGCACGCACCGTCCTGCCATCATCATTCAGCTTCATATAAAAAGCCTTGATATCCCGCGGATAGTCGGTAAGTATTACAGGCTTGCCATAAGCTTCTTCCACGAGGTATCGCTCATGTTCTGATTGCAGGTCAACGCCCCATTTCACGGGAAACTCAAATGTCTTTTCCGCTTTCTCCAGAATTTCTATGGCCCTGGTGTATGTGAGGCGTTCGAACGTGTTTTCCTTTACCATCCGGAGCCTTTCGAACAGTTCGCTGTCGTACATTTTTTGCAGGAAAGCCAGGTCGTCTTCGCAGTTTTCCAGCAGGTAGCCGATCAGGTATTTCAGGAAGTCTTCGGCGAGGTCCATGTTGTCCCGGATGTCGTAAAAGGCCATTTCGGGTTCAATCATCCAGAACTCGGACAGGTGCCTTGAGGTATGCGAGTTTTCTGCCCTGAAGGTAGGCCCGAAGGTATAGATGGTGCTCAGTGCAAGGGCTCCCAGCTCACCTTCGAGCTGGCCGCTCACCGTCAGATTTGTTTCTTTCCCGAAGAAGTCCTGGCTGAAGTCAACGTTGCCTGCATCATTCAGCGGTGGGTTTTTCAGGTTAAGCGTAGTTACGCGGAACATCTCCCCGGCGCCTTCAGCGTCTGATCCTGTAATGATGGGGGTATGCAGGTAATAGAACCCGTGGTCGTTAAAATACTTGTGTATGGCAAACGAGAGGGCATGCCGGATACGGAAGATCGCTCCGAATGTATTTGTCCTTGGGCGCAGGTGGGCAATTTCGCGCAGAAACTCCAGGCTGTGGCCTTTTTTCTGCAGCGGGTATTTTTCCGGATCTGCGCTGCCATAGAGTTGAATTTCGTTGGCCTGTATCTCTACTTTCTGACCCTTTCCCAGTGATTCAACAAGTTTTCCGTTCACAGAGATGCACGACCCGGTGGTGATATTCCGAAGCAGTTCGTCGTCACCAAACGCCCTGACATCAACAACCACCTGGATATTGTGTATGATGGATCCGTCGTTAAGTGCAATAAAGGCTACGTTTTTGTTTCCCCGCCGTGTCCGCACCCATCCTTTCACATTCACTTCCGTGCCGATAAGATGACCGGCATCCTTTTTAAACAGGTCGTATACCCTATGCCGTTTTAGTTCTTTCATCTGTTTGTTTTTTGGTAACTATTTGTTGTTGAAGTGTTTATGTTTTGGCAAAAGTTTAAGGGTTGTGTTGTAACTGTCAAAATGTCGAAATGTCCAAAGATCTAAAAGTCTGCTGATTGCTTTTTGCCGGGCTAATTGTCAACATGACCCGTTCTGAATTTTGTTTACAAAAAGTGTAAACCTATTTCAGGACAAGACACTTTTTTCTCACAACTCACAACTCCAAACTAATTTTCCATTTCTCATTTTTCACTTTTCATTTTTCATTCTTCATTTTTGATCCTTACTCCCGGCACCAACAATCACACACCCTCTCCATCAAGGAGGGCGGGATGTGCGGTCAAATTCCCTGCCCGGTTTGCAAAAATACAATCTATTTTGGAAAGAGTCTTTATGGTGCGAGGCATTTCTCAATGCTTTTCCACAGGCGGCTGGCTGTTTTGTCCCACGAGAACTTTTGCCGTTGCTGGCGTCCTTTTTGGATAAGCGACTGGCGCAGTTTTTCATCCTGTGCCAGGGTTTGCATAGCCCCGG
>PWRF01000103.1 GCA_003556325.1 Bacteroidales bacterium
AAAAAAGGGCCGACCCGGGGGAGCCGCTGATTGCCAGCTGAGATACCACACCAGATCAACCCTTCACCGTTTCGTCAGGCGCCCTGATTAGTGACGCTTACGTGGTGTGTAGTGTGTATGCAGCAGGTCGTGCGACTTATGGCCCAGCGGCTCGTGCAGGAAGGACTCATATATCGCAGTTACTTCTGGGTTTTCGTGGGATTTGCGCAACGGCAGCCCCTCGTCTTCTTCGTAGATGCCGGCTGCACGTTTTTTGCGGATCTCCATATTGGTAGGCATGGGTTGTCCGCCACCGCCGATGCAACCGCCGGGGCAGGCCATGATCTCTATGAAGTGGTGATTGGCTTCACCGGCTTTGATCTTATCCATCAGGATCTTGGCATTCGTAAGTCCGTGGGCAATGGCTACATTCAGTTCCACGCCTTCCAGGAAGCTCCATTCCGGCTTCACGTCTTTGATCTTCACGGAGGCTTCTTTCACTCCCTCCATGCCTCTCACCGGTTTGACATTCAAGCCGGCAAACGGCACCTCGCGTCCGGTAACCAATTCATAAGCGGTACGGAGGGCGGCTTCCATCACACCACCGGTGTTGCCAAAAATGACCGCGGCACCTGATGATTCACCAAGTATCTTGTCATATTTTTCATCTTCAAGCTTTTCAAAGTCGATTCCGGCCTGGCGGATCATGCGTCCGAGTTCGCGGGTAGTGATCACGTAATCTACGTCTTTATACCCACTGCCGCGCATTTCGGGGCGCTCAGCCTCAAACTTCTTAGCCGTACAGGGCATCACAGACACCACAACCATATCGGCCGGGTTCTTGTTGATACGTTCGGCATAATAGGTTTTGGCCAGCGGGCCAAACATCTGCTGGGGCGATTTACAGGTAGAAAGGTTATCCAGCAGGTCGGGATACAGGTGCTCCTGGAACTTGATCCATCCCGGGGAGCAGCTGGTGAGCATAGGCAATGCCACTTCCTTGCCATCTACCAACGCATCCTTGAGGCGCTGCAGCAACTCGTGGCCCTCTTCGATGATAGTAAGGTCGGCAGTAAAGTCGGTATCCAATACCTTGTCAACACCAAGCCTGCGCAGTGCGGTAACCATTTTGCCGGTCACACGCGTTCCGGGCTCCATACCAAACTCTTCACCAATGGCGACCCTTGTAGCGGGTGCTGTTTCCACCACCACAAATTTCTTGGGATCGTAGATGGCATCAAACACCTCATCGATATAGTTGCGTTCGGTGAGCGAAGCCGTGGGGCAACGGTTGATGCACTGACCGCAGTTGGTACATACCACATCGTTCATGGGTTTATCCAGGAAAGTGCTTATGCGCATCTCGTTACCTTTGTTCGCTACCGTAAGGGCACTTACATACTGCATAGAGGCACAGGTGCGCACGCAGCGCTGACAGCGGATACACTTGCTGTCGTCCTTCTCGATCGACGGACTGGAAATATCCGCTTGTTTGTCTTTATCCTTCACGAGGTCAAGAAATACATGATCGCCGATGCGATAATCGTTACTCATGTCCTGCAGTTCACAGTAGCCGTTCTTGAAGCATTTGGTACAGTCTGCATTGTGCTCCGAAAGCAGCAGTTCCACGATATGTTTCCGGGCCTGGCGTACTTTAAGGCTGTTGGTCTGGATCTCCATGCCTTCGCTCACCGGGGTGGCACAGGCGGCCGGAAGTGTCCACGCCCCTTTTTGCTCTACCACGCACACCCGGCAGTTACCGGCCACACAAAGGTCGTCGTGGTGACAAAGGGTAGGAATATTGAAATTCAGCTCGCGGGCAGCGTCCAGGATGGTTGTGCCCTCCTCTACCTCAATGGGTATGTTGTTGATCTTAAGATTCACTTTATATTTACTCATGGTCTTGTCTCCTGTTTTAATTTTTTAATGACCGGGGGTTTAATAGATGATCTCTTCCCGGAAATTGTTGATGATAGAATTGAAAGGGTTGGGAGCCGACTGTCCGAGGCCACATTTGGATGCGATGCGCATGGTGTCAGACAGTTTTTGCAGTTCTCCAAGGTAAGCCGGCGGCTTATGCCCTTTCTTTACTGCTTCAATTCCTTTCAGGAGCTGCTGACAGCCTACACGGCAGGGCGTGCATTGTCCGCATGACTCTTCTTCAAAAAACTCCAGGTAGTCGTTGAGGATATTGTACATGGAGCGGGTGCTGTTGAACAGCATCATAGAGCCCCCGGTGGGGATGCCCTCAAACCCGATGAGTGTATCTTTAAAGTCTTTTCTTGACACGCAAAAGCCGGAAGCGCCTCCTACCTGCACAGCTTTGGTATCGCCGTCGCCGAACTCTTCAACAAACTGCTCCAGGGTCATACCCAGCTCGAGCTCATAGATGCCGGGGTTTGGAGTGTCGCCGGATACAGAAAACACCTTTGATCCGCGGGAGTCGAAAGTACCCATCTCTTTAAATTTATCCGGGCCTTCCTTGGCGATCATGAGTGCAAAGACAAGGGTTTCCACGTTGTTCACTGATGTGGGCTTACCAAGATAACCTTCCGAGGTTGGGAAAGGAGGCTTGTTGCGGGGCTCACCGCGCCGGCCTTCCATAGACTCCATCAGGGCAGTTTCTTCGCCGCATACGTAAGCACCACTTCCGGAAACAATACGGATGGTAAAGTCCTGTCCCAGGTCCTTCAACTTGGCGTGAAAAGCATCAATAGCTTTATTCAAATGAGGGAGAAGGAAGTTATATTCGCCCCTGAGGTAAATGTAGCCTTCAGTGGCACCCAGGCAGTATCCGCACAGGGCCATGCCTGCAAGTACCTTCTCGGGTACTTCCGTGAGGATCTCCCTGTCCTTGAATGTTCCGGGCTCTCCTTCGTCGGCATTACAGATGACATACTTTTGATCTGCTTCTTCGTTTTTGGCAAACTTCCATTTCAGCCCTGTCGGGAAGCCGGCACCACCGCGGCCGCGCAACCCGGAATCGATAACGTCGAGGATCAGCTCGTCGCGCGTACGCTTGAGCGATTTCTCCAGAATGTCCATATAGTCAACCTTACCAAAAATAAGGTCTACTTTTTTTATCTTTTTCTCCATAACTGTGTTTCTCTTTTTGTGTTAGACAACTACGTTTTGCTTACCCGGTCAGCCCTTTTTCAGGTATTCATTAATAATTTCAGTGGTCTTTTCCGGGGTAATTTCCGGATATACCTCATCATTGATGAGCATAACCGGGCCTTTATGGCACCAACCAATGCAGTTGGCCTGCAACAGGCTGAACTTCTTGTCCGTGGTTGTCTCGCCCAGCTTTATCTTCAACATGTCTGAAATGGTGTTGATGATCTCATCCTTGCCCTTCATGTGGCAGGTAATGGTTTTACATACGCGGATGACGTACTTCCCACGAGGGACAGTGTCCAAAAACGTATAAAAAGACGCAGTGCCAAACACATCTGCAGTGCTGAGATCGAGCTCTTCCGCAATGGCCACCATGGCCTCTTCCGACAGGTAATGCTCTGATTTCACCACTGCCTGCAAGATAGGCATCAGACTTGTGCGCTGGCGGCCGTGCTTCTCGGCCTGCTCCTTTACAAGCTCTTTAACTTTAGTCATGTTTATCCCTTTCTTATTAAGTGGTTATTGTGATTAATTTAACGTGTTTTTTTGACGCCCCAAAAATAACAAGTCTCATGCAATTAAATAATTTTTTCTTTATTTATTTTGCAGAATATCAGTAATTTATATGCAGTCTAAATAGCTGCGCCCTGCATCATCCCGTTTTCTGGAAACACACATAAAAAAGGCCGCCTCATCACTGAAGCGGCCATTGCTTTATGAATTAGTTTGAAACCTTTTTAAGGGCTCAATTCGGGGAAGCCAACGAATTCCTCACGGAGCCTGTTCTGAGCCCATTCACTTTGTTCAGGGCATGGCCCGCTAAGGATTCGGAAAGACGATGTCACATCTCAATCTTAATCTTAATCTTAACCTCAACCTTAACCTCAACACCTATAGTGTTGTATGCATCGTTATTCGCGCATATGCGCGCTTTCGTCGCGCAACTGCCTGAACTCGTTACCTTCGTACCAGTTGGGCCAGTCGCGGCTGTTTGCCAGGTGTTTGCCGATGTAGTAGAACAGCCACATGTCCTGGTGCATGCCGTCCCATACCCACAGGTCGTGAATTACATCTGTGGGGGCATGATATCTTTTTGCCATATCTTCGGCTACCATCTCAGCATATTCCTCATCACGCCCGATATAATCGCTGCCTCCCTGTGCGTAGATCATAGGGATTCCCTGGCGTGCGAAGCTGATATGGTCTGAGCGATAGAAATATCCTGCCTCCGGAGTGGGTTCGGGGGTCACATAGCGGCCCTGTTCTTCAGCATACGTGCGCAGGTACTCTTCCATTTCTGAATTGCCATAGCCTACCACCTGGACATCCCATGTGGGGCCATACACATTAAGCGCATCGATATTGATGCCGCCAACCGTAGTTTCTACCGGGAACAGGGGGTTTTCGCCATAGTAGGCAGAACCCAGCAACCCGGATTCCTCGGCGGTAACAGCGGCAAATACAACGGAACGCTCGGGTTGTTCTCCTGCCATC
>PWRF01000124.1 GCA_003556325.1 Bacteroidales bacterium
CCCGGTGCAAGAAAAACAGGTTTCAGGAAAACAGAAAAAAGCAGGTTTTTCCCTGGTTCGCTTTCCCATGAGGTTTGGCCGAGCCCCCGCCCTTTGCTCTGGGAGCCCGCCTGCAGCACAGTAAGTTCTTTCTCAATCTGCCCCGAGTCAATCATCCGCCACATTTCAAGATTCGTTGAATCCGTGTGATCAAGGTAAATAATGGAAGAGCTGTTTTGCATGTGTTTACATGTTGTCAAAATGTCGAAATGACAGAATAATCATTCCTCTGGTTGTTAAAATTTTTGTTCCGGGACAACCGGGACCTTCTGCAAGGGTGTTTCCTATGTTCCGGGGGTGGCAGGAAAAAAAGCTTAACGGGGGCAATGCTTTATAGCGTGCGTCTTTTTAACAAAATTAGAGTTTTTTTAACAAATCATGGTCTGTTTTATGTTTTAAAGCTTGTTAACAAAGGGTTGATTACACAAATAAAGAATTATGTGATTAAAATTAATTAATTTTGCACGAAAAGAACCAAATCTCGCGAATGATAAAAAAAACAAAAGAAAAAGACAAAATGATTTTGCTTCTTGTTGAAGCGATTGCCAGAGGTATACAGGAGAAAAAAGGAGAAGAGATCCTCAGTCTCGATTTAGGGAAAATTCATTCAACAGTTTGTGATTATTTTATCATCTGTCATGGCAACTCACGTACGCATGCCACTGCTATAGCGGAATCCATTGAGAGGGAGGTAAAGAAGGACTGTGGAGTAAACCCTACCCGCAAGGAGGGTTTCGTGAACGGGGAGTGGTTGTTGCTTGACTATCTGGATGTTGTGGTACATGTGTTTCAGGAGCCTGTAAGAAGGCATTTTCAGCTCGAAGAGCTTTGGGCTGACGTCCCCTCCGAAATAATCACAGAGTAGGGAAGGAATGATTTTATAGTATTCAGTGTAAACAAGAGATTCATAACTATATAATGGACAACAGGGAAAATAAAAAGGACTGGAAAAACAGTCCGCCGGGAGGAGGTAACCCGGGCGGTGACAATCGCCAGCGGCCTCAGCCCTCCGATAATCAAAAAGGAGAAGGAAAGCCCCAGGGGAAGAAACCACGTTTCAACTTTTACATTATCTATGCCATTGCGATTGCTATCCTTATAGGTATCAACCTTTTTAACTGGGGCGGTTCGGCTGTCGAAATATCGCAACGCAAGTTTGAAAACGAGCTCCTGGTTTGGGATGAGGAAAAGGGCACCGATATAGAAAAGATCGTCATCGTCAACCAGGAAACTGTTGAGGTATATATTAAAGAAGATCGTCTTCACAAAGAAAAGCATGAGGATGTGGAGGAGCCCCGTGGTTTTGCTGCCAGGGAACAACCGCATTATGTTTTTCGTATTGCCTCGGTTGAGACCTTTGAGCAGCGATTATATGCAGCCCAGGAGGACTGGCCACAGGAGGATCAGATAGAGGTCTTTGCCGAGACACGGCAAAGCTGGGGCACCGACATACTGAGCTGGCTTTTGCCCATTGGTTTACTTATCGCCTTCTGGATCTTTATCATGCGCAGGATGGCCCGTGGAGGCGGCCCGGGAGGGCAGATGTTCAACATTGGCAAGTCAAAAGCAACGCTTTTTGATAAAGACACCCATGTAAACATCGATTTTAAAGATGTAGCAGGCCTTGAAGAGGCAAAGATCGAGCTCATGGAGATCGTGGATTTCCTGAAGAACCCCAGAAAATATACGGAGCTGGGCGGCAAGATACCCAAGGGCGCGCTGCTGGTTGGACCTCCGGGAACCGGAAAGACCCTTCTGGCGAAAGCTGTGGCCGGACAGGCACAGGTGCCGTTTTTCTCACTGAGTGGATCGGACTTTGTTGAGATGTTCGTGGGCGTAGGGGCATCAAGAGTGCGCGACCTTTTCAAACAAGCCAAAGAAAAGGCCCCGTGTATCGTTTTTATCGATGAGATAGATGCGATCGGACGTGCCCGCGGCAAAAATCCCGTCACCGGATCCAACGACGAACGGGAGAATACCCTGAACCAGCTGCTGGCAGAGATGGACGGCTTCGGCACCAATATTGGCGTCATCATCCTGGCAGCCACCAACCGTGCCGATGTCCTGGACAGGGCGCTTATGCGCGCCGGACGCTTTGACCGCCAGATACATGTGGAAATGCCCGACCTGAAAGAGCGCAAAGCCATTTTTGAAGTGCACATGAAGCCGCTGAGGCTTGAAGAAGGCCTCGAGGCCGGATTCCTCGCCAAACAGACACCCGGATTCTCAGGAGCCGATATCGCCAATGTGTGTAACGAAGCTGCACTCATTGCAGCACGGCGCAACAAAAAAACCGTTGAGAAAAAAGACTTCCTGGATGCTGTAGACCGTATCATCGGCGGACTGGAAAAACGCAATAAAATTATCTCCCCTAACGAGAAGAAGGTCATTGCCTACCATGAATCAGGCCATGCAGCCGTTAGCTGGATGCTGGAGCATGCACATCCGCTGGTAAAAGTTACTATCGTTCCCAGGGGAAAAGCCCTCGGAGCAGCATGGTATTTACCTGAAGAACGGCAGATCTCAACCAGTGAGCAGATGTTCGACGAGATCACCAGTACCCTGGGCGGCAGAGCAGCAGAAGATATCCTGTTTGGGGAAATATCCACAGGAGCCCTGAACGACCTTGAAAAAGTTACCAAACAGGCATATGCCATGGTAACCTACTTTGGGCTGAACCCACGGGTTGGCAATATCAGCTATTACGATTCCAGTGGCCAGAACGAATATACTTTCACCAAACCTTATTCGGAAAGGACAGCGCAAATTATTGACGAAGAGGTGAGTGCACTGGTGGAAAAGGCGTACAAGCGTGCAAAAGACATCCTGCTTAAATCCAAGGAGAACCTGATAGAGCTTGGTGAGCTCCTGCTGGAAAAAGAGGTGATCTTCCGCGAAGACCTCGAGCGGATTTTCGGTGAAAGGCCTTATCCTGACCCTGAACACTCCAAAGAAACGGAATTCTCTTTAGGTAGCTCCATAGACAAACAAGACAAGGAGTCCGGCGAGGGAAATCCCGAATAAATGTCCATGAAGGAAAGCACTACAAAGGAAAAAGTACTCAAACGGATCAGGGACGCCCTGGTAAAAAGCATGCCGCCCCCATACGGAGGTGTTGACATGGAAACCCCTGTTATTGACCCACCTCCGGCAGATCGCCTGGATGAAGCCTTCGCAACTGCATTTACCGAATCGAAAGGCATGTTTGTCTTTTGCCGCAACGTAGAGGAACTAACCGATGGCATTACCGCCCTGGTGAAAGGAAAAGCTGCAGGCAAACTGTATTGCAACGAAGGCTTCCTGAAAGAACTGCTTGCCGGCCTGTCTCTTCCTTATGAAGATGAGAATGACAAGATAGCCTCGTGCCAGGCCGCCCTCACAGGATGTGAATCACTGGTGGCGCGGCATGGCAGCATTGTGCTCAGCAGCAGGCAGGGAGTAAGCAGAAAGGCCTTCGTAATGCCCGACATTCATATCGTGGTTGCCGGCACCCATCAACTGGTAGCCGATACGAAAGACGCGTACAGGCAGATAAGTGAAAAATATAGCGGAAACCTGCCATCATTAATTACCTTTGTCGGCGGACCCAGTCGCACCGCCGATATAGAAAAAACCCTGGTGTATGGCATGCACGGCCCCCGGGAAGTGTATCTCTTCCTGCTTGATATGACGACCGAAACACAATAAAGATGACCGACAACTGGAGAAAAGTCTATAGCAACACCTATCAGCATAAAGTGGAGATCGTGCAGGCTGTTCTCAAAGACAACGACATTGAAAGTGTCATCATGAACAAAAAAGATTCGGCTTATCTTTTCGGCGAAATTGAACTCTACGTGCAAACCGACAATGTAATAAAGGCGAAACAAATCATTGAAAAAGAAACGCTGTGAGCAACCTCGCAACAAGGACCATAACGGGTATTGTATTGGTAGTGCTGGTGATCGCCGCGATCATTGCCGGTCAATATCCCTTCGCATTGCTGTTTTTGGCATTCACCGTGATCGGATTATGGGAGTTCTATACCCTTGTGGAACGGGCACAGGTGTTTCCCAACAAACCCGCAGGGATATTTGCCGGGATTGTCTTGTTTGCCAGCAACGCCATGGTGGCGATGCATCTGCTCGAAGTAGAATGGCTGCTGCTGAACTTCCTTTCCATATTTGTCATCTTCCTCCTTGAACTCTACCGTAAAAATCCAAACCCTTTTACAAATATTGCGTTCACGTTTTTTGGACTCCTTTACGTGGCCGTTCCCTTCTCCCTGCTTAACTATTTCCCTAATCCCGGTTTCGAATACGGAGCGCATTATGCCAACATCTTACTGGGCTTCTTCTTTCTCGTATGGGTAAACGAGACAGGGGCCTATCTGATCGGTTCGGGTGTGGGAAAACATAAGTTGTTTAAGAGGATCTCTCCAAACAAAACATGGGAGGGTGCCATTGGCGGAGCTGTGCTTGCTAATTCAATGACTCGTGCCTTATCCCATTATTTTCTGCAACTCAGC
>PWRF01000257.1 GCA_003556325.1 Bacteroidales bacterium
AAAAATATTTTGGTGAAGAAAACCCCGTGGGACAGACCCTTGATGTGGGTGGCAACCATTACATGATCACCGGGGTCATTGAGGACCTCCCAGCCAACACGCACTTCAGGTACAAGGCACTGTTGTCGATGGCCACCCAGGACAGGGAGATGGTTTATACCATAGACCCCGAGCTCTTCTGGAACATCAACATCAACTACACCTATATAAAGGTACATGAGCCTGGCGACATGGCCCGGGTAGCCGGACGCATGCAGGAGCTTACAGACAAATATGTGGCACCCATGGGAGACCTTATGGGCGCAAGTGCAAACTATGTATACACCCCTTTGCGCGACACCCATTTCAACCCTGTGATGATGAGTCCGGAAGGCGGCAGCAAAACCATCCTGCTGATCTTCTCGATGGTTGCCCTGTTTCTGGTGATCATCGCAGCTATCAATTACACCAACCTGGCCACGGCGAAAGCCGCAACGCGTGCCCGTGAAATCGGCATCCGCAAGACAGCGGGTGCCAGCCGCGGACAGCTGATAGCACAGTTTCTTTCAGAATCCCTGCTGATTGCCGTCATCGCACTTGTGGTATCACTGCTGATCGTGGAACTGCTGCTCCCGGCCTTTAACGCAGTGACAAACAACGCTTTTATACTGACAGACCTGGTACAGCCGGGCATCCTGCTCCAGATTCTGCTGATCACCATCCTGACCGGACTGGTGGCAGGCATCTATCCTGCCCTGTTCCTCAGCAGGCTGCAACCCGCCATTACCGTTAAGGGACATGGCGACAAGCGTGGCCATTCAGGCATAATGCGGAAAGTCCTGGTCGTGTTCCAGTTCACCATCTCGATTGTCCTTGTGGGGGGTACCTTCACAGTACAAGACCAACTGTCCTACCTGAGGAATAAACCCCTGGGCTTTGAGCCTGAAAATACGGCCATCGTCAACCTGCAGGGCAGCACCTCACGCGGACAGATTGAAACCCTGGAACAGCGAATCCAGCGGCACCCACGGGTGACCGCTACATCCAAAGCCTTTTCCATCCCCGGCAAGGGACATAACATGAATGCCGTGCGGGTTGAGTCAGAAGAGGGTCCACAGGAAACGGTGATCGCCGTAAACTATGTCGACCACCAGTTTGTGGAGAACCTGGGCATCAAAATGCTGGAAGGGCGCAGCTTCGATCGCGACATGCGCACCGACATCTATCATGCAGCCATCATCAACGAAACGGCAGCCAGAAAGTACGGCTGGCAAAATGATGCCTTGGGCAGAGAGATATATATGCAATTTGACCAGGAAGGCCATCCCCAAACCACCTTAAGGGTGATCGGCGTCTTCAGCGACTATCATTTTCTCTCCCTTGACAACAAAATTGAACCGATGATGATGATCATGCCTGAAAACCCTGCACAGTTCCGTTATGTGATCATCAATTATGACAAGGGTGCAGAAGAGGAAGTGCACGCATTTATTGATGAGGAAACCCGGGCCTTTGACCAGGCACTGATGCCGGAAGTGGTCACCCTGAAAGCAGGGTTCCTGCAAGCATTTGAAAACGAAGAGCGGCAAAGCAGGATCTTTGGCTTCTTTGCCGTAGTCACCATCGTGATATCGTTTATCGGTCTGTTCGGCCTCTCCTCTTACATGATCAACCAGCGAAGGAAAGAAATCGGTGTACGCAAGGTGCTGGGCTCATCGCTTACCGGTATCATAACGATGCTATACAAAGAATACCTGCGCCTGATCCTGGTCGCGGTCTTGCTGGCAGCACCCGTCACGTGGTGGCTGATGAGCCGGTGGCTTGACCAGTTCACCTATGCCATGGGCATGTCCCTCTCACCACTTATCACCGCAGCAGTAACCGCCATCATCGTAGCGTTTCTCACGGTGAGCTTTCACAGCCTGCGCGCCGCACGTATCGATCCGGTCAGTAGTCTGAGGGCGGAGTAAGCACCGGGTTATGTTACTTGGGCTACCTCAAACATAATGCAAGCCCGAACTTTTTGACCTTTCGACCTTTCGGCATTTCGACATTTCGTCCTTTCATCCTTTCGTCTTTTCGTCTTTTTGTCTTTTTGTCTTTTCGTCTTTTCGTCTTTTTGTCTTTTCGTCTTTTTGTCTTTTTGTCTTTTTGTCTTTTTGTCCTTAAAAAACAAGCCATGGTCACTTATCACATAAAATCCCTGTTACGTAGTCTGCAGAAACAGAAAACCAATGCCCTGGTAAACATCCTGGGCCTGGCTCTCGGGCTGGCCATCACCCTTCTCATCTGGATGTTTATCCTGTATGAAGTAAGCTACGACAAATTTATTCCTGACCACAACCGGATTTACCGTGTTAACAGCATTGCAACGCTTGGCCCGGGAGATCCCCAGGAGTTGCCCGTTGCCATGTTCCCGGCCGGCGAGTGGGCCCGGGAAAACCATCCCGGCGTCGAAGATATGGTCCGTTTTTGCTCCTACTACAGCAGCCCGGAAATCATCTTCCGTGATGAAACCACTGTTCTGTCAGGTATCATGTTCGGAGATGAAACCTTCTTTTCGATGTTTGGCTTTGAGTTGCTGGCCGGTCACCCCGAAGAGGTCCTGCAAGAGCCCGGCGCCATCGTCATCAATGAGACCACGGCCGCAAGGCTGGCTGGAGAGCCCCTGGATGCGCTCCACGAGATGATCCGGATCCAAAACCAGACCTATCAGATCAGCGGCATTTTCAAAGACCTGCCCGACAACACCCACATGGACTTCAATGCCGTTTCACACCACGACAACCTTCCTGAAGTGATCAAGGAGAGCGGCGTGAACTTTTTCACCTATCTCAAAATCACACCCGGCGCAGACATCTCCGGCATTCAGCAATACATGGACGAGGCCCTCGCAGATTTTGTGGGTTCGAACCCCCTTTATGACGGGGTTACCTTCCGCCTGGAACACAGGCTGATAAACATCGGCGACATTCACCTGCGTTCAAATCTCATCTGGGAAATGAAGGAGGGCGGGAGCTGGCAATCTGTGCTTGTGTTTTCCCTGCTGTCGGTCTTTATCCTTTTTGTAGCCATCATCAACTATGTGAACCTCGCGACAGCCCGAAGCATGTTGCGTGCCAAAGAGATCGGTGTGCGCAAAGTATCAGGGGCCAGCCGCGGCAACCTGATACGGCAGATCATGACCGAATCCTTCCTTACTGTCTCGCTGGCTCTCATTGTGGCTTTGGTGCTGGCCGAAATTTTTTCGTCCTGGTTTTCACAGGCACTGGGTGTACCGCTCCACCTGTCGACCTTGTTGAGCACCGGGGGCCTGCTTGTCCTTCTGATGGTCCTCGTGGTCACCGGCTTGCTGTCAGGTCTTTACCCGGCCTTTTACCTTTCGTCTTTCAACCCGGTGCGCACACTCAAGGGTGAAGTGGTGAGGGGCAAAAAAGGCCAGACCTTCAGGCGGGCACTGGTGGTCTTTCAGTTCACCATCACCATCTTCGTGATCAGCTCGCTGGTGGTCATGACCCGGCAGATTCACTACGTACAAAACAGGGATCTGGGCTTCGACCAGGAAGAGGTGATCATCCTGGAAAACCTGTCAGCCCGCCTTTGGCATTCGTTCCAGCCGTTGCGGTCACGCCTTGAAGCGATCCCGCGTGTGTTATCCACCGGTGGCTCCAACTTCATTTACGGGGGCATCACCAACATCAGCCTGGTAAGTGAACAAGGCGCAGACAAGGATACCGGCATGCTTGCAGATATCGTCACCATTGACCACGGCTTTCTGGATGTGATGGGAATTGAGCTTGTCGAGGGGAGGAATTTTCATGCCGGCTCAGAGATGGACGTTCAAAGTGCATTGATACTTAATGAAACCGCTGTCAATGCCCTGGGGTTTGACGACCCTACAGGCAAACAACTCGAGGTCATCCACATCGAAGGTCCGGTAATAGGTGTCATGCGCGATTTCCACATGAAGTCACTGCACCAGCCTATCGAGCCCCTGGTTGTGAACTACGCCCAGGCGGGATTTCCACATATTTACCTGAAAGCCGCCCCGGGTGAGTATGCTCCCCTGGTGGAGGACATCACGAAGGCGCTTAGGGAGTTTGATCCAAACTACACGCCCACCATCCGCTTCCTCGACGAGACCATTGCCTTGCTTTATCAGCAGGAACAGCGTGCTGCCTCCTTGCTTTCCACGGGTGCCGTCCTGGCTTTCGTGATCTCCCTGCTTGGCGTTTACGGGCTGGCAGCTTTTGCTGCCGAACGCAGGGTCAAAGAGATGGGTATCCGTATCGTGCTGGGCGCATCCCTCAGGCAGCTGTTGTGGAAGTACAACCGGGAGTCGGTCGAACTGGCCGTCATATCCATGCTGATCGCCTGGCCCTTTGCCTGGCTGGCCATGGACCACTGGATGAGCGGCTTTGCTTTTACAGTAAGCATGAACCCCCTCTGGTTTATCCTGCCCGGCATCCTCATCCTTTTCTCCGGAGCGCTTATCATCAGCATGCAAACAAAACTCGCTGCCAGGAACAACCCGGTGGAAGCCCTCAGGCACGAATA
>PWRF01000164.1 GCA_003556325.1 Bacteroidales bacterium
GTCCCAGGGTGGGTCCAAAATCTGCGGTCTCTTCCAGGGAAACTTCAAAATATGTGCCGGCCGAAACCGTCAGTTCGCCTTCTTCCGGTTCCAGATAACTTGCGTTTACCTCAAAGCTCTGCGCCATTGAAGGACCTTCGCCTTCTACGTAGTCAAAGCCCGCAAGGGAAGTGGGGCTCACCGAGATAAAAGGTTCCGCCATATCTTCAAAGTCATTTCCTGACCGTGGCACTAAGCGAGTAGCATCAAAGCGCTGATGAGCCACTCCAGTGATGTTCTGGGCCACAGTTGGTATGGGGTCTCCAATATAATCGAGATCATTATAATTTGTGCGCAGGATTCCATCTCCTGTTTGGTCGGTTATTTCGTAGTTGGTGGCCTCCTGAAAAACATCATCACCGCCGGGTGATATGCTCACTCCGTTTATACGAACGAGCTGAGCTTCGTAAGTCTGATCAAAATCCTCAAGGGACACTTCCACAGGCAGTATAACATTACCCGTACTGCTGGCACTTCCCGGATCCTCTGCTGGTTCAAACTGGAGCATATTATTATATTCACTGAGTGTTCCCATCAATCCCGTGATGCCATCATAAGTAGCATAATCTGTGGTGATCACTCCAGCGGGATCGTCAATAAGGATCGCAGCAGTCTCATCCTGAATATACTTCTGATTACGGCTCTCAGTCTGGAATGTTAAAACAGCCTCACCGGTAAGCAAATATAGATCTCCGATATCTCCATCCCGCAGCTCGGCAATGGTGCTGACCTCTGTTGGATCAATTATTTCTTCGTATTCCTCAATACTCACATTGTCCAGGATCAGGTGATTTCCATCTTCTGCTGTGTTTCTCAATGAAAAGATATATTCAGCTATGTTTGTGGTATTTACAGCTTCAACCACCTGGGAGTGCTGTTCCCAGTTATTTGTATCCACATCAATATAATTATTGTACGGGGCATAACCCCAGCCTGTTTCCCTGTCATCGAACAGACCCGTTCTGATCTCTCCCTTGCCTTTCACCCAAAAGGTGATCTCATAGGAGACGCCTGCTTCAACAGGAACTCCGTGTGTGGTAAAACGCTGATGACCGCTACCCTCATTCACCAATTGCACTGCGTATGATCCTGTTTGCGGATCGTCGGCGTATTGGATAACGTTACCCTGACTTATATTAGATCTTTCTCCATACCAGCATACGGGCAGTTCATTGACCCAGTCTTCAAAATCCATGTTACAGAGCTCCGCGGGTGGGGGCTCGGGCAGATCGCTCCAAATCTGCCCGGCAAATTCAGGATGGTCAATAAATGGGTTTCTGTTGCCCTGAATGTCATAAACAGCGTCGTTTCGCATGATCTCTTTTTGGCTCACCGGGTCATTTTCGTGCCATTCCAGAAGCATTTCAATGAACCAGGCTTCAAATCCAGGGTATTCAGACCCGTCAAGAACATCGGCAGCAAAAGCATTCTGACTCCAGTCAGGCAGCTGGTCCATGTAACGCGTTGCCATATAAAAGTATGTTCTTGCAAAGTCACCCTTTAGTTCGTCGACGGGTTCAAACGCCATGTTTGAATAATCCGTTCCATAGCTGTTGTCACCAATCATGTTGCCGGCCTCAGACGTCCAATCCGGATCATTGATCTCACCAAAGGGATAATTTGATTTTTGGATGTTAACCCATCGATCTGCAGGATATACATGATGCAGATCGGATTCCATGGGAGACGCACTTCCTCCGTACCAGCTTTGCGGCCAAAGATGTTCACGGTTATATACAATTCCTTCCTCATCATCAACAGGATCAGCCCCTTGCTGATCATCACCAAACGTGTATGAATAGGGTGGTTCTTCACATTCTATATAGGAAAAAATATCCCAGACATCCCCGTTGAAACGGGCATCCGTCGACTCAAAATGATCCCATATGGACTCGTACGAAACCACCGTATGATTATCAATGATGTCATTCAGTTGCTGCATCAGGGTTTCGCCTTCACCTGTTGCTGTGGTATAATATCCGGAAGGTATTTGTGAAGCAATGCCCTCCACATGGGTTTCAAGCGTTTCACTCAGGTCACTGGCAGAATGCGTAATATCCACATTAAAACTTCCCTCAGCATCCGGGTAGGCACGTACATAAATGCGTGTTGAAGAAATTATGCCTTGTGCTGAAGGGCTTAAAGTCAGGCTTTCCTGAAAATTCTCCCTGCAGTTAAGGGATAATTTTACAGGACTTTCAGAAGCGATTTCGAGGTCTTGTGTCAGGCCTCCGGCTTCCACGTAATAAAACTGTACATCTGACCCGTGGGGAATGTCGTCTGAATCATGATCGACATATACTTCCCGGAAGGAAGGCAGTTCAGTCGCTGACAGCTGGATATACTCGTCTCCAATTTCCACGTCCCCGATGCCAGTGATCATAATATCGTTAAGATGCCACCTCCCGTAATTGTCTTCATCAGAATTATACTGAAAAGCAATGTGAACCGGCTCGTTATAAGCACCCAGATCAATCTCTTCAGAAAACGTCCACGAACCAAAGCCACCTCCTGTATGGTCATCAAGTTCGGGGTCAAGCGTCGTCCAGTTAGCAGTGGTTGGGTCTCCGTCACCATCATAATCCGTCGAAACCTTTACAAAAAGGGCTTCTCCTTCCCGAAAAGCTGCCTGACTGTAAAATGACAGGGCTGTTTCCTCTATTTCTGTAAGATCTATCTCAGGAGAAATGTACCAGGAATGCGGGAAGGGGGGGTCGCTTTCATGCTCGGTGATCATCGCATAGGTAATACCGGCAAAGTCATCAATTTCCCATGAATTAGCCCCGTCTATCAGATCGTAAACCATCCATCCGCCTGAGGACAGGCTTTCATCCTCAAAATCCTTTTCCAGGATCAGGGTACGGATCATGTAGGTTTCTTCAGCCACATTGCTGGGGTCGAGGCCATCAGCAAAGGCCCTGGCCTTTATGGTCACGTCTTCGGTGACCAGTATAGGGTCAGTGTAAAGGATATCATTCTCAGTAGGATCGTTACCGTTCATGGTATAGTAAATATCGGCACCGGGTGTGCTGGTGGTGATCTCAACTTCCACATCATCAAAAAAAGTGCCCCCTGGGGGATTAAATGATGGTGTGGACACTGCAGTAAGCTCACCGAGTGCAACAAACTCGCCGATGTTGATCCTGCCGTCGTTGGTATCGCCTCCTCCATCGATTTCCAGCTGAAATTCCTCTGCAGCAAAATTTTGTGGCCCATCCGGGAAAGTATAGACATACTGTTGGTATACCTGGTAGTCGTCAAACCAATCTTTATTGATGGTGATCAGGGTTTCCCAGTTGTCACCACCGTCGTAACTGATTTTCAGATCACGTTGTTCGCCGTCTCCTAACATCCAGTCGCGCAGTTGCAGGCTAAAGCCCGCCATTCCGCTTACAGATGCTGTGTTATGCACGGTAAAGACATCGCGGTCGCGGAAAGAGTAGGGAGACCCGCCATAGCTCTCACCGGAAGTGCCCCTGACCGCACTTGTGCTGTGAAAATACCAGTCGCCTTCGGTATAGGATTTTTCATTATATCCGGTCATGGAGCCGTCAGCCCACCAGTTGTCCTCCACTTCAAATTTCGTGGAAAAGATCTCGTCGGCTGCTGCCGGCATGCTGAAAAGCAATAAAATGGCTATTACGGTAAATGCTCTGATAAAAGTAATTATTTTCATAGTTAAATGTGTTTTGTGGTTTATATATACATGTCTGTTGCAGTTATAGTTACTGTAGCTATATATGTAAAGTTAAAAAAAAAGCCGGACCTGAAAAAATGGACCGGCGTGGAAAACATGCAAAAAGACAGTGGTTTCTAAGGGTAAACCGCACCTTAACCTGAGGTGTATGCTTGTTGGTGTCGATTATCGTGAAGGAAAGCAAAAAAGAACCTGGCTATTTTGATGCGGGGTTTATGCTTTTGCTTTGCATGCGAAGGTATAAGTCTGATAATACATTCATGTAGTGAATATAGGCGTCATAAGGGGAGTTGTATGGATTAAAATACTTATGCACGTCCCCATCCGAAAACCACTTGGTGCACATATAATAGAAATGATCGCTGGTTTGCAGTAAGCGCCAGGTGTGCAGTAGTTTTTCATCTTTTATTCGATAGATATCCTCCTCCAGATCATAAAGTTTTTCAAAGGCTTCGTCTTGCAGTTCGTTGCCCAGCCATGCGGTGAGGTCCCGTTCTTCGTCGGCCCAGGATATGGGGTAGGGGACATCCAGTTCCGTTTCAGGTTTTAGCTCATCTGCCAGGATTCCCGGCGTTTTAAAGCGCATCCCGGCTTGCTCAATTGCCAGGCCCGGGAAGGCCTCCAGGAAATCAAAAATCCCTGTTTCCTTCCACTGGTGTTCGCCGAAGGTTTCATAGTCCATGAAGAGGTTGATCACATCATCATCGGATGAAACCTGCTGCAGCCAGGAAACATATTTTTCAGCCGTAAGGGGCCACTCTTTCCAGTCCCTGTTGGAAAACCGGAATGCGATATCATCGGAAAGCCTGAAGTTCTTTAACAGCAGGCGCAAGGCAGGCACCTCAGCACTGGTGTAAAGTTTATTCGGGCTTCTCCAGCCGAGGATATGTTTCGCGCCTTCAGTGAGCATGGTTTTGTAACCCATGTCGTTTACCATCTTCGCAATATCATTTGAAAAGATGAGCTCCGTATTGCGGAACGACACGGTCTTTTGCCCGAAAAGGTCCCAGATGGCTTGTTCATGCATGGATACTTGTGCTTCAAACTCCTTTTTGCTCTTCAACGACGCCAGGGAGTGTGCCCAGGTTTCGGCCAGGAACTCAACGGACCCGGTATTGGCAAGTTTCTGAAAACTCTCAATGACCTTGGGTTCAAAGGCCTTGAACTGCTCCAGCGCCATGCCGGAAATGCTGAAGGCGACCTTGAAATCGTCGCCATACCTTTCGATGAGTTCCATCAACACCTCATTGGCAGGCAAATAGCATTTTTCTGCAACCTGCTGCAAAATAAAGCGGTTGGCATATTCATCAAAGTAGCGATCGTGATCGCCGATGTCGAAGAACCGGTAGGCCGCCAATCGATAGGGTTGGTGGACCTGGAAATAGAGGCAGATGTTCATATGTACAGATTTTGTCTAAACGTCAAAATGTCGAAAGGTCGAAATGTCCTAAGGTCTGCTTTTAGCTATCGTTGGACAGTCTAAGTGCCGCGCCTGCGGCGCATGCTGTGTAATTATTTTGGGCCGGTCTTCTGTTGGACAGCCCAGGTGTTGCTCCAGGGCTCATCCCGGGAAAAACATGGGGCCGGCCAGGTCAGGCCCTCAAGCAATGCTTGCTATTCGTGGAGCATGTGTTGGTATATTTTCTTCAGTTTAATTGCTGCCTGATCCCATTTGATACCTTCCACCTCCTTTTTTCCGAATTTTCTGAACATAGTTCTGAGCGCCGGGTAGTTGAGTGTCCCGTATATGGCATCCGCCATGCCGTCTACATCCCAGTAGTCCACTTTCAGTGCATGTTTGAGTACTTCTGCCACGCCAGACTGTTTGGAGATGATCACAGGTACGTTTGACCGCATGGCCTCAAGGGGTGAGATGCCGAAGGGTTCGGATACCGAGGGCATCACGTATGCGTCACTCATGCCGTACATCCTGTCCACATCGGCACCCCGGAGAAAGCCTGTGAAATGAAACCGGGTACCCATGTCCAGCTCAGCCACCCGCCGGATCATACGCGGCAGCATGTCACCGCTGCCCGCCATCACGAAACGTACGTTGCCGTCGCGCTGGAGGACTTTATGGGCTGCTTCTATGAAATATTCCGGACCTTTCTGGAACGTGATCCTTCCTAAAAACGTAACGATCTTTTCCGGAAAATGCCGGATGGTTTCTACGGGTGCTTTTTTTGCTGGGGGGTCTACGCCATTATGGACCGTGATGACCTTATCGGGATCGATCCCATATTTCTTTATCACGGTATCCCTTGTCAGGTGGCTCACGGCCACTACCTTATCGGCGGCCTGCATGCCCGTTTGCTCGATTTCAAAAACGGCAGGATTCACGTGCTGACCTGAGCGATCAAACTCCGTGGCGTGCATATGCACCACCAGGGGCTTGCCACTTATTTTTCGCGCCTCGATACCTGCCAGGTAGGTAAGCCAGTCGTGTGCATGAATGATCTCAAAATCGTGTGTTTTGGCTATGTTTGAAGCCACGATGGCGTATCTTTTCACCTCTTCCATAAGGTTCTTCCCATACCCACCTGAGAAAGAATAGGTTTTAGAGTCCCATTGCAGTTTCTTCACGTGCTGGACTTTCTCGAGTTCTTTAGCCAGTTTTAAATATTCTTCTTCGGTGGTATAGGGAAGGAGGGTGGAGTCTATTTCGAACAGGCTGATTTTGCCATCGGGCGACTGAAAGACCTCATCGCCGGGATGCATTTCCACACCGGAAGCGCTGATCATCTTCATGCCTTCTGCCGGCTCGTCGCCATAGAGTTTAGGTACCACAAAGAGAATCTCCATGTCTGACCTGAGCATGGCTTTTGTCAGCCCGTAGCAGGCAGTACCCAATCCGCCGGAAATGTGTGGCGGGAATTCCCATCCAAACATCAGTACTTTCATGGCTCTCCCTTTTTGGTGATGACCGACCGGATACGCAATAATTCTCCCAAACTTGGCGCAAAGGAAATAGCGCCCCTTGCATGATGCGGCGGATCTCCCTCATAGATCTCTGAAACGGTACCCACGCCGGCTTCAGTAAGACAAGCTTCAAATCCCTCAAATATCTTTTTAAGCCGTGCCAAACCATCCTCGCCATATACCTTACGCCATGCATGTGCATAAAAGCCCAGTGGCCAGACCCAGACAGTGCCCTGGTGGTAGGCGGTATCCCTTGCAAACGCATCGCCCTGGTACCGGCCCTGGTATTGCGGGTCTTGCGGGGATAGGGTGCGGAGACCGCGGGGAGTCAGCAATTCATGTGCGGCCACATCCAGTGTGGATTTGATTTGAAAATTGCTTAAAGGGGAATAGGCAAGGCCTGCAGCGATTACCTGGTTCGGTCGTATTTGCAGGTTTGGCACATCGTGCAGTACATAGTCTGCCAGGTACCCGGCTTGTTCGTTCCAGAAAGTGGAGATAAAGCTACCCGCCGCCTTATTGGCAACCGGCTCCCATTTTGCCGTAAAATCATGATCGCCGGCATCATTGGCCAATTCCAGAGCATATTGCAGGGCATTATACCATAAGGCGTTGATTTCCACAACATAGCCTGCACGTGGGGTGTGACAACGACCATCGCTGATGGCATTCATCCAGGTGAGTGCATCTGAAGCAGGATCTATGAACAACAGGCCGTTGTCATGCATGGCCAGACCCATCTCCAGGCCTGCTGCATAGGCATCCAGTATTTTTCTGATCACTTCACCATATGTATTCCATATCTCCGGTTTTGATTTTCCGGCACTGCAATAGGGGAGTGCGTGAAAAAACCACAGGGATGTGTCTGCTGCATTAAACATCACTTTATCTTTGCTATAGGATTCGGGGAAGAGCGGGCCATGCATCTGGCTGACCATATGGTCAAGGATGGACTGGCAGATGCCTTCGTGTGGTGCTGCCTGCAACAATCCGGGCAGTGCTATCCATGTATATCGGCCGCTGTAGGAGATCCAGGGAAAGCCGGCCACAAGTGTTGACTTATCATCCCTGACCACAAAAAACTGTGCGGCTGCATTGCGTAAACTGTTCAGAAATGTATCGCGGGGGATGCGCTTGCCGACCTCAAGGTCAAAAAGTCGTTGCAGGTCCGTCTCCGGGGCTTCTGACGCACTTACACATAAAATAATGCTTTCGCCTTTTCTGATCTCTGTTTCAAAAGTTCCGGGAACCAGCAGGTCTTCGCTTGCTTCGTAGCCTCTTTCTGCTTCCTGGAAGTAGTGAAGTCCTTGATGCCACTCCGGATTGTGCTGATAGTTGGCATTTTCTCCGGAGAGCTGCATGTAAAGCCAGGGATATCCGTCGTACATTCGGATACGGATACCGTGATCGGTATCTTCGTAGCTTGTGTCGTGATAGGCATTGGCTTTGCTGAGCTCGTGCATGTTGCGGAATGCAAGGAAGGGTTGTAAGCGCAGCCGGGTCGCAGACCGTGCCTCCACGAGCGTATAGCGTATCATGACCATGTCGCGGTCCGATACAAACATGGTTTCTTTGTTCAGTAATACACCACCTACACGATAGGTAACCACCGGGAGAAGGTCTGCGGAAAAATTCCTGATATACTTGTGTCCCTTCGGGTAAAAGTGATCTGAATACTTATTGACGCCCAGGTTAAACTCCGCGTCCCGCTGGATTACCGTTTCGTCAACCTGCGAAATCAGCACGTGATGGTCGCCGTCGAGCTGAGGCTGCTTGGTGATAAGCAAACCATGGTATTTGCGCGTATTGCATCCTATGATGGTCGTACAAGAAAAAGCGCCGGAAAGGTTTGAGCGAACCATCTCCCTGTTAAGCGAATACTCCAGGTTAACCAGTTGATTTTTATCGAATTGTATGTAAGCCATCAGACAATTTATGAAAGCACTTGTGTCATTACTTATTTGCTTACTAAGATATGGATTTTTTGGTCAGCGTGTTCATTTTTGTTGAAAGAACAAAAGACAAAAAGACAAAAAGACGAAAGGACAAAAGGACAAAAAGAAGCCTCTATCCCAGGAAATTGACAAACAGGAGGATGATTATTGTCACGGGAGCGTTCAGACTAAGTTGGCTTTTGGCTATTGGCAAGAAAGCCAAAAGCTAAAAGCCAACAGCCAATAGCAGTCCTGCTGAAAACATAAACACCAGATAACCAATTAGTTGAAAAAATATAAGCAGATAAGCATAACAAGACGAAAAGAGACATTGCATGAGCTATTCGGGGTCATAACGGGCTGTGCCTGTTTCTGTCTCCTCCCAGTTTTGTTCTTCCTGCCGCAAAAAGTTTCGCAGCCGCTGACTGATGCTTTTTCCGTGAAGTGGTTTCAATTCAGGCTGGCCGGCATTAACCCATGCGGTAAACCAGAAGTCCCCTACGGTGCGGACAGCCATTTGCATTTGGCGCCCGACCATGTCATTCATACCCTTGTGAAATGCCCTGGAAAAATCCCTTGAATATACCCTATTAATAGCCTGGCCGCGGGTTTCATGCGCATACATCAGGTCATCAGGCATATGTTTTCGCAAACTGTCAAAAACCATGTACACCGTATCCACTTTAAGATGACTGATCTCAATCAGTTCCCATGCTCTCTCAAGAGGGTCATGAATGTAGGACGCCCTGCCGGCATAATAGTCGTACTGATGGGCATAGAGTTCGGGTAGCCGGCTCTCCCAGAAGGCATGGATACCTCTTTCGTCCGGTGTTCTTCCGTTATAGTGCTTTGTTGTGTGCAGTGGCGTGCAGGCATCGGCAATGTAGTGCCCGATATGCGCCGACTGCAAAAGGATGTCATCCATGTCGTTATTCCTGAATGCCCGGGTAAGCCTGCCCATCATTACGTGAATATGCCAGGGCAGCACGCCGTATAGCATAAGTGTATCTTCCGTAAACTTTTCCACGGCATCTTCCCAGTTCCTGGGCATCACCTCAAAGGGATTGTCTCCAAAATGATCAATGTCGATATAATGCCTTGGCGCTTCGCCTTCAACGGCGTGCGCCCTGCGGTCAGGATCAATGGATCGCTCCGAAATGAATTCGATATGGGCTTTATAAAGGCCTATCATCTCCGGAGGCAAGGTGAAAACGGCCATCCGGTTGATTTTCCGATGGGCGTGGAAGCCAAAGGGAAAGGCGCTGGGGGAGTGGATCAACAAGAGAAGGGCAAGGATAAGAAGGTTGTATATGGGAGTAATCATGGTATGAAGATAGATTAAGGTTAAGATTAAGGTTAAGATTAAGATAGGGTATAAACAGCAGGCTCTTAAACGCAAATTTAAAATAAAATATATTATATTATCGCTTAAATTTGCTTATATGTCGTCTTTATTGATTAAGCGGTCATTTTTAAAAACAGGGACGACAGAAGTGGAGTCGGGGGTGAGGCTGTATTCAATAATGTCATCCAGCCCGAGTTTTCTCAGGCGGTGCCGGTGTGCGGCTTTCTGGATGTAGGCAACGGGATCCGGAGCGGCAAGGCTCCAGAGATCAGCGGCAGCAATGGCTGAGTCACAGGTTGTATGATGCTTGCCCTGGCCCAGTTCGATGATTTTTTTCACGGCGGCTCCGGCAAACAAAGAGTCCTCCATGCTGAACCGGTCTTTCCATCCGGCACAGAGGATGACCACGTCCTTTTCAGCGGCAACTGCATAGGTACAGACTGCCGAAAGATTGGTAAAAGCGCCGATCAGGACAAGGTTGTCGCCTGCTGATGCCATCCTGATGGCACGTGTTCCGTTGGTGGTGTTCATGGTCAGGACTTTTCCCTGCAAAGCGGGATCCATGAAATTATAAGGAGAGTTGCCAAAATCTGCACAGTCGAGAGTTTTTCCGTCACGTTCGCCGGCGCATATGAACCCCCGGGCCTTGTAGTCCTCGCTTGCGGCAATTGTCTCCAGCGGAATGATCGCCCTGACCCGGTTGTCAAACGCCGCACACATCGCCGTGGTCGCCCGGAACACGTCAGTTACGATCACCACGGCTCTTTCCGGGGCAAACAAATGCCAGGAAAGGGATGAATAACATACGCTTACGCTGTAGTCGCCGGATTCACTATACATAATCAACAAAGCCTAAAGGTCGAAAGGTCAAAATGTCTAAAAGTCGGGGCAACCTCAAACCTATTTATATCCTTAATCCAATAACCCCTTAAACCAGTAACGTTTTTTCAGTCATATCCCGGTAAGCAAACAGATTCCTCACCTCGGAATGGTGCACCTCATTCTCATTCTCAATCTCATTCTTAATCTTAACCTTAACCTTAACCTTAATCTTAACCTTAATCTTAACCTTAATCTTAACCTTAATCTTAACCTTAATCTTAACCTTAATCTTAACCTTAATCTTAACCTTAATCTTAACCTTAACCTTAACCTTAACCTTAACCTTAACCTATTTATCTTTTTTGTAGAACGGCAGCTTCACTACTTTGGCTTTGAGCAGCTTTTTGCGCACTTCAATGTAGACCTCCGTGTCTGCCTTGTTAAATGGCTTTTTGATGTAGCCCATGCCGATGGGCTTTTTCAGTGTGGGCGACATGGTGCCTGACGTTACTTCTCCAATTGTGTTGCCATCGGCATCCTTAATGGGATATCCCTTACGGGGGATGCCTTTGTCAAGCAGTTCAAAGCCTGCCATCCGACGGGTGGTCCCTTCGGTTTTTTGCTTTAGAAGCTCTTCCTTATTCACAAAGTCCTTTTGATCTGTGAACTTGGTGGCCCATCCCAGGCCGGCTTCGATAGGAGAGGTCGTATCATCGATATCGTTGCCATAGAGCAGGAGGCCGGCTTCCAGGCGCAGGGTGTCGCGTGCAGCCAGGCCTATGGGTTTGATTCCAAATTCCTGGCCTGCTTCCAGCACAGCCTCATAAACCTTTATGCCGTCTTTTTTATCAAAGTAGATCTCGCAACCACCGGAGCCGGTATATCCTGTATTGGAGAAGATCACATTATCCGCGCCGGCAAACCGGATCACTTTAAAGGTAAAGAACGGCATCTCTTCCACATTCTCTTCCGTAAGTTTCTGCATGGCTTTCATGGCCAGAGGTCCCTGGACAGCCAGCTGGGCAATATCGTCGGAAGCGTTCCGCAAGCGGGCGCCAATCTTTTCATTTTGCTTGTTGAGCCATTCCCAGTCTTTCTCAATGTTGGCAGCGTTCACCACCAAAAGATATTTTTCCTCATCAAAACGATAAACCAGGAAATCATCCACAATGCCTCCCGTATCGTTAGGAAAGCAGGTGTATTGTACCTTCCCGTCTGTCAATACCGATGCATCGTTGGAGCTTACCCACTGGACCAGGTCAAAGGCCCTGGGCCCTTCCACCCAGATCTCTCCCATATGCGATACATCAAATACCCCGAGAGCATTTCGCACGGTTTCGTGCTCTATGTTCACTCCCTCAAATTGCACAGGCATATAAAACCCTGCAAAAGGCACCATTTTGGCACCCATTTCTTCGTGTTTTTCCTTAAATACGGTGGTTTTCATGCGTTTATTTTTTGGTAACTAGTAGTTGTTGAGGTGTTTATGTTTTTAGCAAAAGTTTAGGGGTTGTGTTGCAACTGTCAAAATGTCGAAATGTCAAAATGTCGAAACGTCCCAATAATCATCTTTCTGTGTGTCAAAAATCTTGTTCCCGAATGGCCGGGATCTACAACATGGGCGTTTGGCTTCGCCGAGCTCGCAAAAGTGCTCGGTTCATGTGTTTAATCCTGCGCTCAAAAGCACAGTGCCGCAAATTTAACAAAATAGATGGATTAATGGTTCACTGCTGTTGCTGACAATAAGGCATTGAAAAAGGAGGAGTTTCACACGGGAAACTCCTCCTGTAAAAACGGGTTAATAGCAAACGAGTTATTCGATGGTTTCAATGAAGTTAACCAGTTCGAACTGCGGGGGTGTTCCTGCTTCGGTTACGATGTATTCCGCTTCGGGGAAGCGGCGCACCCAGTTGTCGGCAAAGGTTTCAAAGCGAACAAAGTAATGTACATCCAGGCCACCCAGCTGTGGCTGTGCATCCGGATATTTGTGCTGCAACAGGGAGATAAGACCCTCGTGCTTGATGCGCCGGATCATTTCGTCCATTACAGCTCCGGCCCCTTCGTTCTCGTATATCTCACCCAGTTCAGGGTCGGCGTATTCACCGCTTTCCAGCTTATCGAGGCGCCTGCCAATGATGCGAATGTCAAAGTTCTGATAGAAAACACTGGCACCATAGTAGTAGGCAAAGTCATCATACTGGAACTCCTGGTTTCCTATAGGGTCAATGTCAACAAGATACTGAAAATCTTCACGCGACATAGTAAAGATCACGGTGGGATCAAAAGCCCAGCCAACATCCCCGAAGATATACTGTTCAGTCCTTTCTTCGATATACGGAACCATTTCCCAGGTAGTTCCGTTATAGACATATTTATCGATGTTATTGACAGTCTGGCTGCCATCAAAATAGCGGTATTTGATGACTTTTTCTGCATCGGGAAGTGCCAGGGGAAACTTATTTTTAAGAAAGACGGGAATGTATATGCCCGGGGGGTCATTTTCCGAAAAGTTATTGAAATCGGCCACGCTTCCGCCAAACAGATCATAATCTTCCGGAGTCATCTCATAGCCGACATAGGGAACGTTCTCCCGTGTCTCAACAAGGTTCCATGCTCCGTCCAGAAGCTCATAGGTGTCCTCATTCATTACGATATCCCCGTCGAGTTCGTAGTTGTAGATTATCTGCACCTGGTCTTCTTCTTCTGCATCGGGGTAGTTTCTGTCGAGGAAGTCGGGAACATACTGGTAAGCGGGGCTTTCCGGGGTAAAATAACCATTTGGAAAGCCCAGAAAGGCATAATCGTCATCGGTGAGCTCATAGCCAAATCCTGCGTCCCACCAGTCGGGATGCAGCATCAGGTGGTTAAAGGTCACATTGGCAGCGCTTCCAGAACTTAGTGTAACATACCGTCTGGCAAGGATATCGGGGATATGGTCCATTGCGGGAATGGTATCGTTAAAAGCGTTATGGTCGGCAACCACGCCGCCGACTCTGCTGTAATCCGCATCGGTAAGTGTGTATTCAATATTCTCGCTGTGCGGGGGTATGTCCGCGTCCATCTGTTTATAGAGGTCTTCATTGGGATCGCAGGCCTGCAGGATGAAAATCGCGGCCAGGGCCGGGAGAAGGCTTATTTTGCTTAAGTATTTCATAGTGTCAAGTGATTAAGGTTCATAAAATCAGCCTATTAGAATCTGATCCTCAGGGTTGTGGTCCACGATCGTCCCCAGCCATAGTAGACCAGGGCTGTATCGTAATTAAAGGATCGTCCGTCTGTCGCATCGCGGATGGCTTCTGTATTGAAGAGGTTATTGACGTTGGCTATCAAAGTAGCGTTCAGTCCGGCAAATTCAAAGCGATACCTCATATTCAGGTCTACCAGCTGGTAGGATGGCATCTGCCAGGAGTCCGTTCCGCGTGTTTCAAAGTCACCGCGGTCTACCGGGTCGAAATCTGCGAAGAGCCTGTCAAAGTGGTTTACATCAAATCCAAGCCGCAGTCCGTCAAGGACCTCATAACTTATGCCCAGGGCGGCTGTTGTTTGTGCACTGTTTCCAACTCTCAGTCCTCCGGCATACACTTCGATGCTGTCGATGAAAACCTGTTGATCATCAAAGATCTCAGCCGTAAGGTCGTCCTGCCAGTTCCAGTCCCCATAGGAGAACATCGCACGTACTTCCAGTTTGTCGGTCGGACGCAGGGTGGCGTCCATTTCAATGCCCTGGTGAAGTGCATTCAACCCCGTGATATTGGCAATGACGCCTTGCCCAAGGTTTCTTACCAGGGCTCTGTCCAGCCACTCTGTCCGGTAAAGTATGATATTGGCAGCGGCAAGCGGGGTTCGCAAACCGTAACCCACCTCTGTAGAGAATACTCTTTCGTGGCGCACATCTTCATTTACGATGTTCGTATGACCGACAAACGCCCAGCGGAAAAAGGGTGCACGCGTAAAATATCCGGCATTGGCAAAGACGTTATGGCGGTCGGTGATATTATAATTTGCGCCGCCCTTAAAGCTCCAGGCGAAAAAGTCAACCCAGTCGGTCTGTTGCATGGGGTCATCATCGGCGTAGTCAAAATAGTCGGTACGCCGGTAATTGGTTAGCGACCCAGTTGCAGATACAAAAGCAGAATATTCATCCGTTGTGTATTCGGCCTGGGCGAAGAGGCCTCCCCACATGACTTCACCAAGGTCATGATAATTAATTTTATCACCTTCTTTTAACCGTACTGAAGGATCCTGGTTTACATCGCTGAAATCTTCAAAATGGGTGCCTCCGAGGAGGTTTGTAATCTCCTGGTAGTGATATCCCCTGTAATAGCGCAGGTCGACTCCGCCGGTGAGTGTTATGAAGTCATCGTATTCGTGCTGCAAGGTTGACAATACGCCGTACCAGTCGTGGCTGTTGACGGCCATGGCCTTGATGGCTTTGGACCCTGTCTCAGACAGGGCGTTTTCGGCCATCACTGCATCAAAATCCAGCAAGCCGTCGGGTGTCAGCTTTGTTGCATCCGTCGGGAGACCGGTGTCTCTGTTGTATTGAAGCCAGTCATTGCGCTCACCAACGATGCGGCGGCCCCCTCCGGAGGAAATGGATACATAAGCCGCAGTAGACAATGTAGTTTGATCATCGATGGACCAGTAGTGGTTCAATGAGATCTGCGGTTTATGGTACTGGTTGAATGATGCGCTTACCTTTTCCCCGTTCATGACACCGAGGGAGGGATTATAGCGGATCCCGTCCGGGTGGTCGCGATAGGTCTGGATGCGCATCCTGGGCCAGCGCTGGTTGTGCCACTGGGGCGCCCCAAAGGCAGTCAGCGAAAGGGTGTGGTTTCTGTTCACCCTTTTTGATACGTTCAGGAAATAAGACCAGCCTTCAAAGTCCAGGCCTCTTACAAAGCCCTCGCCGGTACGTCTTCCTCCCAGTGCCGTAACAGCCCATCCGTTGTCCAGCATGCCCGTTGAAAGGCTGACTGATTCTTGCCGGTAGCCGTCATGGCCTATGCCATACAATATAGTACCGCCTTTATTGGCATCCGTACTTTGGGTAATGATGTTGATGGTACCGCCCACAGAGCTGATGGCCAGCCGGGAAGCACCAAGACCGCGCTGTACCTGCATGGTTTCGGTCACATCTGACAGGCCTGCCCAGTTCGACCAGTATACCCGTCCGTTTTCCATGTCATTCACAGGCACACCGTTAATGAGTACACCAATGTTGTTGGAGTCGAAACCTCGCATATTGATCCTTCCGTCACCGAATCCACCTCCATCTCGTGTGGCATAAACACTGGGTGTTGATTGCAGCAGTTGCGGGAATTCCTGTGTACCCAGCCTTTCGGTGATTGCTTCGGCTGAAATGTTGGAGATGGCGACCGGTGTCTGCCGGTCACGGGCAAAGGAGGAGACCACCATCACCTCCTGCAGGCCTATGGCAGTGGCTCTCATCACCAGCCTGCCCAGGTCTTTGTCGGAGGTAGCGTCAACCCGGAGCGATTTCTCTTCGTAGCCCATGTAGGAAATTTTCAAGGAATAGATACCCGCTTCCACGCTGATCTCGAAGGCTCCGTCGATATTGGTGGTGGTACCGTAGGATCTGTCAGTCTCCACGTTGACAAGCTCGACCAGGGCAGCCGGCAGGCGATTCCCCTCGTCATCCACAACGCGGCCGGAAACCACAGAAGCGTGAAGCTGAAGTCCGGACAGCAGCATCAGGGCTGCTGCCAGACAAAAACTGATAATAAAAATGGGATTTTTCATAAGGCGTATCCGTTTCACAAAGTTTGAAAACATAGTTTGAGTTGGTCGTTTAAACCTTTAAACAGCCAGTTGCAAGGGAGGTAATTCGCTTGCAACCGGCTGATCGCAGGTATCTGAGCTCCTGGAAAGAGATTACTGAATTTGCAGTTTCTGTGTGTTCATACTATTACCCGAGCTTACCTGTATCACATAGATGCCTGGGGTAAGTGCAGACACATGAAGCTGAAC
>PWRF01000339.1 GCA_003556325.1 Bacteroidales bacterium
TTGACAGTTGCAACACAACCCATGAACTTTTGAGAAGAACATAAACACCTCAACAACAATTAGTTGAAAAATAATATTCACATGAAAACACTTTTTACCTTCACCCTTTTGCTTGTTTTTTCTTTGACAGCCCGGGCACAATACAGCACCCCGGGAGACGGGCAAACCTATGACATGGACGATCTTGTGAGCCTCAGCGGAGGCACGGTAACCGAAGATGACGGTGTATACCGGGTTCACCAGGAACTCACCATTTCCGAAAACGACGAACTGGAGATCACTGACGACATCATTGTAGAAATTGCCGGGGGCATTCGTATTGTTATTGAAGGCGCTTTGACCGTCGACCCTCCTGAAGAGGTGCTATTTACTGCTATCAATACAGCAAACCGTTTCCAGGGCTTTCGTTTCGACGGTGCTGCGGATCATACCGTAATGCGGAATGCCACAATAGAATATGCAGGCGGGATTCAGCTTATTGATACCGACATGGTGTTTGAAAACTGCACCATACGTTACTTTGACATGTCGAATACCAGCGCCGCCATAAACCTCCACAGTTCCCATCCGGTGATCAAAGATTGTCTTTTCCTCGAAAATGCCGGATCGGCTATTGGAAGCGGTGCCAACATCCAGACGTCCCCGCAGATCCTGAACAACCAGTTCATCCGCAACGGAACGGCAAACACCAATCGCCCCCAGATCAATATGGGGCCCGGTGGAGCGGACACCTTGAAGATCATCGGGAACTACATTGAGGGCGAGCACGACATGGCCGGAGGCATCGCCGTGGCCAACCTGATGTCGGTGGGGCATACCGTTGCACTTATAGAAGATAATTATGTGGTTGACAACCGCTACGGGTATGCTGGTCTGGGAAGCCAGATCACGAGCATCATTCGTCACAACCACTTTATTGACAATAACATCCAGGGGCAGCCAAACCTGGGAGGAAGCGGACTGAACTTCATGGGGGGTGCAACCAACCAGGCGTATGTGAAAAACAACATCATACGGGGTAACCTGTGGGGCGTTACCATACAGAACAACGCACAGCCAAACCTTGGCGAAGAAGGCAATGACCTTACCGGTTACAATGTGATTGAAGATAACGAAAACACGGGAACCGTTTTTGGATTGTATAACAATACCCCGGAGTCGATTTTTGCCCAACACAATTACTGGGGAACCGATGATGAAGATGAGGCTGCTGGTTATATCGTTGATCAGGACGACGATCCAAGCCTGGGTCCGGTGACCTTTTTACCCCTTTGGGTACCTGGTAACAGGATCGAATCCTTTGTTGTTGAAGCCCAGCATAACGAAGGCCTGGATGATGATGTTGAGGGAGATATCAATCACGATGATGGAGTGATCCACCTGGAATTGCCTTCCAGTGCTGATGTGACCAATATTATTCCTACTCTGCAGAAATCTGCATTTGCAGTAAGTGAACCGGCCTCAGGGGAGTCCGTGGACTTGTCGGAGCCGTTTGACTATGCCGTTACAGCTTTCCATGGGGAGGAACGCATATATACGGTACATGCTGAAGTTGAAGCCCCGGAACTTTTTACGGTGGTTTTTTATGTCAATCTGGAAGATGCCATCGATTTTGGCCAGCTCGTAGGGTTTGACCCCAACGAACACCATATTTTCATTACCGGCGACATGACCGGCTGGGCCGAGCCCGGAACGGACGAGGAACTTATCATGGAACATACCGGGTCGGATATCATGGAATACAGCAAGACATTCGAGCTTGAGGAAGGAGTATACGAATACAAGTATTTTTCAGACTTCCTTGGCGAAGGCTGGGAAGGCGGCGAATGGGAGGGTGACCCGAACCGGGAGATAAGCGTTTACGGGGATATGGATGTCTATGATAACTTCGGGCCGGTGGATATCCCCGGACCCTTTCCTGTTACAGTAAGCTTTGAGATCAGCGACGATACAGGAAATACCATACCCGGCGCGGTTATTACGTTTGACGGGGTAGCTTACGACCCGGGAGTGTACCAGATCCCGGATATCGAGGCATTCCAGTACTATGATTACAAAGTGGAACACGACATGTATCATACCGTGGAAGGAGAGGTGTATGTCTATCCTGATATTTTGGTTGAGGTCACCATGGAGCCGGATGATGTGCAGGTTAAAACACCTGATGCGATAACACTTGAAGTATTTCCTAACCCTGCCAGGGAATTGCTGCATATCGAATCTGGTGTTCAGCTTGAGGAAGTACGCCTGGTTAACCTGGTTGGTGAAACGATTTACTCCGTGGCACCTGGCAGCATGCACTACCAGATTGAGGTCAGCAACGTGAAAGCCGGCATGTATTTTCTCCGGGTAACAACTGATAAGGGGGCTATCACGCGTAAAATACAGGTACTGGACTAGCCTTTTTTCGCACCAGGGCCCTGTAATTGGTCCGAAAGCGAATCAAAAACAGGATCTGACAGCATATTATTCAGAAAATTGTACATTTGCCGCGTTTATTATTGCTCTTAATGATATGCTGATGACTATCCCCAAAACCACTTTAGTAAGGATATCGGTTGTAATGTTAATCCTGCTTATGACTGCGTGTAACAGAAACAATTTACAGGTTACCGGTATGGACTCCATGGAGTTTTATGCTAATCACCTGCATTTGCTTGAAGAAGGAAATGCTCTTGTGATAGATGGGCGGACCCGCGAGATGTATGAAGGCGGCCACCTGCAGCATGCCATCAATATTGATGCGGATGATGAAAACCTTTACGATCTGCTCAGTCAGCATGCGGATGAGCCGCTTATCGTTGTGTATTGTACAACAAACCGGCGCACCGGCAAAATTGTGGAGACGCTCTCCATGTTTTACCAGGGAGAAGTGATTTATATTGATGATGGCATTCGTGGCTGGCAACAAAATGGGCTTCCCCTCTCTGGCTTTACGGGCTTATAACCTGCCTTTTCAATACATTTGTGAATATGCCTGCCAGGAGCCTCTATCCCTTGATTGAATTTTACTGCGCCGGGGCAGGGGACAGGCGGGGATGTAATTCCCGCCTCAGTCAAACACGATTCGTCTGATATTCAGGAGGCTTCTGTCTTCCAGCCGTTCCCTGAACATAAGGCCGATCTTATCGTGTGTGCCGTATACCGGGCTGTCCATGGATACGAAGAAGGTTTCCAGGCCGATGTACCGGTTGCGCATCGTGCGCCCGTTCTTCAGCCGTATCTCTACCCTGACATTCGTGAGGTCACCTTTCTCATCGAAATCGAATTCCTGGATGACAATGGAGGCGATGTCACTGAACGACACCCACCGGTAAGCGCTGTTGTAGAGCGTCAGCAAGGAGCCGGTCCGGTTGTCATCCCCGGTTCTGTAAAGAGGCCGGTCGTTACGGAAATATCCTTTGATGTATTTTGCATCCAGGAATTTTTCTGACCTGCCACCCTGGAAATATACGGTGCCCGAGATGCCCCCGGCCTTTGCCAGGATCGAAAGACACAGCAAAAACAGTAAAAAAATGATCGGTTTCTTCATGATACACGAGGGATTATGTGTTGTTGACAGATGGATTGTTGATATTGCGGTTCATTTTTATAGTCCTTTCCGTTTTGCTGCCGGCATTGCAGCCCGGGCAATCTGCATATAAAAGTATAAAAAAAATCGATTTTCTAAAAGCATACCTGGCCTGCCCATAAAACGACCTGGTATCTTCCCTGGTTTTTCTTTCCTGGCTTCCGAAACCTGCGTTTTGGCGTGATCCGCATGTTTTTTCCGGTATTTCCCATTGTCAATCTGGATTTTATGGGTGTTGCAGCAAAGTGGACATCCGGTGAACGAACAAAAAAACAATTTGGATTATTCGAATTTTCTTATTAACTTACATGTATGCTTTACTTTTAAAGTTTATTTTTTTGGCTGCCGGCTCACGAAAGGATACACAAAGAAGTAGTCATCTTGCCTCTCTTGTCAAAAAATATAAACCAGTTATAAAACTTTAAGCCTATGAAAAAGCGGATCAAACTTGTTCAGAAATTTCTTCAGGATAAGGGATTATACAGCGGGGCAATTGACGGGATTGCCGGGCCGGTAACCATGGCCGGTCTTGCCCGGGTAAAGGGATTGAACCGGAGATGGCCTAAGACCAGGCAGTTGACAGGGTTTATCCAGGTCATAGCAAAAGAACAAGGAATCGATGCCGGGCCTGTGGACGGGTTATGGGGTCCCATGACAGAGGGGGCATTTGAACAACTTGACTACCTGGCGAGGTATGGCAAGGTGCAGCCAGGGTGGAGGCCTGATGAGATCGTTGTGCCGAATCCACATAAATGGCCATTGCAGCACTCCCGTGAGTTTCAGCATTATTTTGGGGAAAGGGGCACGGCGCTTACCATGATTGACTTGCCGTATGAGATGAAACTATCGTGGGATTTGAGACAAAGGGTTCGCCGTATGACCTGCCATGAGAAGGTATCCGGAAGCCTGGTTCGTGTACTTCAAA
>PWRF01000134.1 GCA_003556325.1 Bacteroidales bacterium
GGCAACGCACGAAAACAGGCGTAACACCTGGCAGGTGCTGGCAAATATCCTGTGGGCATTGCTGGCTTCCGTTGCTTACCTGGTCACACAGGAAGAAGTTTTCCTGTATCTCTATGTTGCGCTGGTTGCAGCCGTCACTGCCGACACCTGGGCCAGTGTGACCGGCCCCCTGTTTCACCGCAGGTCCTTTTCCCTGGCGGATATGGCAATGCGTGCATCGGGGGTTTCGGGCGGAATAACCTTTGCTGGCACACTGGCCAGCCTCACCGGAAGTTTCCTGGTCGCTTATCTCGGCGGGATGCTGCTCTTCGATACCCTGAGTGCCGGGATGATCGTCGCCATCGCCCTTTCAGGTTTTCTTGCAGGCTTCGTGGATTCCTTCCTGGGCGCTTTCGCCGAAAAACCAATGACCGCCTCCCGGTGGTTCCGTAAACAGGCCATCAAAAAAGAGGCCCTCTCACCCAACGATGTGGTTAACCTGATGGGCTCACTCACTGCCCCGGTGTTCTTCATCCTTCTGCGCATGCTTATTACCTGAGCCTGGTGCAGCCAAACACCCATTCCGAAATATTCGCCACACAGGGGGGATGATTATTGGCACTTGGTACTGAGAGTAAGAAGGCTATTGGCTATTGGCAATTGGCAAGAAAGCCAAAAGCTAAAGGCCAATTGCCAAAAGCAGTCCTGGTGGCAAAAACACAAACACAAGAAAAATCAACAAGTTGTAGAATTATTATCAGATGTTCCATGCGCTAGAAAACGCCGGGGGAGTCACTGTGATCTGCGGAGTGCAAAAAGCCCCTGGCCTTCCTCCTGCATAGCGCTGCTAGAGCAGAATCCGTAAGCCCATCCCAAGAATTAGCAAGAGAGAGAAGGTAACGTGGATAAGTACGGTTAGTTTTGCCCCTTTTTTGACTATATCGGCCGTGTCGTGGTTTTTCATGATGATGGAGGCGGCTTTTGGGAAAAGGAGCAGGTAGGGGATGAGGCTGAACAACAGGGGCCAGCCGGGTGCCGGTAAAAAGATTGCCAGCAGTATGATGTTGGCCACGATGGCCAGCTGCACAAACAGGTATATCCAGGCGGCCTTGCAGGTGCCCAGGCGGCTTGCCACCCCGTGCTTGCCCCCGGCTCTGTCGGCATCCAGGTCGATAAGCTGGCCCACGAGCAAAATAGAGAGGGTGCTGAGCCCGGTGGCGGGCATCAGCAGCACGACCTGTGGATGAAAGCCTATCTGCTGGCTTACCGACGCGATCATGATGGCCATAGGGCCAAAGGCAAACCACACCGACACTTCTCCAAGCCCCCTGTATGCCAGCTTTGCCGGAGGTGCCGTATAATACTTGCTGAAAAAGGCAGACAACAGGTACAAAAACCAAAGGTGCGGCCACAAGGCCCTGTCGATAAAAAAGGTCAGTGCAACGGTTCCTGCCAGCGCCACGACCAGCGATGTCCTGGCCAGTGTGAACATCCTGCCCATCATCTCAGGGTGGTCCTGCAGGATGCCCGAGCCGCCGCTGGCTTCGTTGCGGTGAACGTTCACCTTGTCGGTGCCCTGTATGGTGTCGTAAATGTCGTTGTAGACATTGACGGCAGCATGCAGCCCAATGCCAATGACCAGAACCAGCAGGAAGTTAATTAGGTGGAAGCCTTCGTTGATGCTGATTGCCAGTAAGGTCCCCGCAAGCAGGGGTGCGATGATGGAGCTCAGGAAGGGAGCTCGGATCATTTGGAGGATGCCGGGTTTAGCCATAGTTTGAAAGGGTTAAGGGATCACCTGTAACCTGAGGGTTTCCCTGCTAGTGTCGGTTTGTATGCTTACGATGTATAGGCCGGCGTTCAGGTCGCCAATGTTTTGCGTGAAATTGTGTGATCCGGCGGGGAGCACGCCAAGGTCCCGTGTGTTAACGGTTTCCCCGGTAAGGGAATAAATGGTGACGCGCACGTTCTCCGCACCTGTGAGCGTGAGTTCCAGGGTGACGGCATCCCGTGCCGGGTTGGGATACAGGCTGACCGGCAGCGATGCTTCTGCGAACGGGTCCACGCTGGTTTCGTCGCCGCCGGGGATAAGCACCTGGTTGATCACGTGAACGACCCCGTTGTCGGCTTCCAGGTCGGCAAGGGTAACTTCGGCATCGTTGATGAATACACCGCCGCCGTTAATGGTAACGATCAGGTTGTCGCCGCCAAGGGTGGTCAGCTCCTGTCCGTCGTGCAGATCATCCGCCAGAAGGGCGCCTTCCACAACATGGTATAAGAGGATGTCGGTGAGGTCGCCAAAAGGGTCGTCGATAAGTTCTTCGAGCAGCCCATCAGGCAGCTGGTCGAAAGCGAAGTTGTCGGGTGCAAAAACCGTGAAGGGCCCGTCGTCTTCGAGGGTCTCTTCCAGGTTTGCTGCTTCCAGCGCCATCGCCAGGATGCTGTGGTCTTCGCTGCCGGCAATGATGTCGACGATAGTTGTAACAGGAGGCATCAGCACCAGGTCGATCACGTGCACCACCCCGTTTTCTGCTTCCAGGTCAAACACGGTGACTTCGGCATCGTTAACGAAAACGCCTTCGTCGCCGATGGTTATGATCAGATCCTCGCCGAGCATGGTAGTCAGTACCTGGCCGTCCGACAGGTCGCCCGCGAGGGCAAAAGCTTCCACCACGTGGTAAAGAAGGATGTCTGTAAGATCGCCTTCCGGGTCGTCCATCAGGCCATCAAGCACGCCATCCGGCAACAGGTTGAATGCATGGTCGGAAGGTGCAAATACGGTAAAGGGGCCCTCGCCGCCCAGGGCATCAGCCAGGCCGGCTGCCGCGAGTGCGTCCGCCAGGATTGTGTGGTCTTCGCTTTCGCTGATGATCTCAGCAACAGTTTCCGGGAGTACTTTAAACACCTCCATCACCGCGGGGATGATTATTTCCGGATCGAACGGGTCGTTTGAGAGGATATGGATGGTGGCGGGATAGCTGCCTTCATCCAGTCCTGTGGCGTCGAAGAGGAGGTGCATGTGCTCTTCTTCGCCCGGCTCGAGGGAGAAAGACGTTGTGCCCACGCCTATGAATCCGTCGGCTTCCTCGCCGTATTCGGCATAGATGTCGTGTATCTCCAGGGTAACATCGCCGTGGTTGGCGACAAGGAGGGTAATTTCTTCCGACTCGCCGGATTCCACTTCGATGAGCAATTCTTCGTCATCGACAATGATTTTGGGAGATTCCACGGCATTTCCCGTAACGGAAAGTTCTCCCATGGTCCAGTAGTATCCTAACAGCCCGCTGGAGAAGTTCCAGCGCAGCTTTACCATCGGTTCGCCGTCCAGTTCGGGGATGGCGACGTCAAAGGATTCCGGGTTGGAGGTGGTTGATGACCACGATTGCACGTCGACCCAGGTGTTGCCATTGTCCAGGCTATAGGAAAAAACAGCATCGGATCCTCCCAGGAAGGTGTCGCGGAAATAATGTTTAAAGGAGATGGTGACATCTTCGAATTGCGACATGTCGAGGATAGGGGAAATGAGCGAGGCGTTCTGTCCCCCGAAGCTCAGGTCGCTGCCTGAATAGGCGTAATTGCCGTCGATATTGAGGCCATCGGGGAAGCTCCCCACCTGCCAGGTCCCACCAGTGGAGGCCATTGTTTCCCAGCACACAGGTACTTCCTGGTGTTCGAAATCTTCTTCAAAAGGCAGCACAAACAGATCGCACCAGGTGGTGGCTATTTCGGTTCTTCCGGTAGAGTACTGGCCGTCCTTGCGGGTCCAGATACGGTAGTAATACCGGGTTGCCGACTCCAGGCCGCTGTGCGTGAAAGTGGTGTCCGTGCCTGCGTATATGATGGTGCCGCCGCCTTCTATCATGTCGCCCGGCTCGTAATCCCCTTCCGGGGCGCCGAAAAACATTTCGTCACTTACAGCCAGCAATACCGGGTCCTGGTCGGCATTGAGTGTCCAGGACAGTTCCACCTCGTCCATGCTGGTAGCTTCGGCCACAAACCCGGTGGGGTTGATAAGGCCTATGAGGTAGTTGTCTATTTCAAGGAGTGCCTTGAGTGCATTGAGCCTTCCACTACCCAGCTGGCCGATGAACCCGGGGTTCGCTTCGTAGTGATTGTCTGTGGTGGTGACGAGCAGATCCCAGAGTTCCATGTTGGTAAATTCTCCCGGTGCCTTTGACAAGACCAGGGCTGCTACCCCGGAAACGTGGGGACATGCCATAGAAGTGCCCTGGTAGAAGGCGTAGTTTGAGCCGGTTACGGTGCTGAGTACGCCCTGGTTGTTGGCTGCCGTGGTTTCTCCGCCCGGAGCCGACAGGTCAACCCATTCGCCGTAGGTGGAGTATGCTGCGCGCTGGTCGTTGTGGTTTGTGGCGGCCACTGACATGGCTCCTTCGTAGAACCCCGGATACCAATTGCCGGAGCTGTTGGAGTTGCCGGCGGCAAAGATGGTGATCCCGCCGTCGAGCACATCGCCGCC
>PWRF01000293.1 GCA_003556325.1 Bacteroidales bacterium
TCGTCCTTTTGTCTTTTTGTCTTTTTGTCCTTTTGTCCTTTTGTCTTTTTGTCTTTTTGTCTTTTTGTCTTTTTGTCTTTTTGTCTTTTTGTCTTTTTGTCTTTTTGTCCTTTTGTCTTTTTGTCTTTTTGTCTTTTTGTCTTTTTGTCTTTTTGTCCTTTTGTCCTTTCGTCATTAAAAATACAAACCTATGAACCACAAACAGATTCTTACCTTGTTCACCTTTTGCATCATGGCGGTGCCATGCCTGGCTGCGAATGCAGAGCCGGAAAAACCATTGAAATCGTATCAGATCAGCCTGGTGCCTTTTATTGGCACAGATGGCAGTGAAAGTATTGACTTTCGTTATAAAAGGAGTTTTAACATCCTGGGCGGCATCACAGGGGGTATTGAAGGATACGAGCTTGGCGGCTTTTTGAACATCACCAATGGAGAAGTGAATGGCCTTCAGCTAAGTGGATTTGCTAACGTTGTGAGTGATGAAATATATGGCCTTCAGGGTGCCGGCTTTATTAATGTCAACGCCGGCGACTTCACCGGATTGCGCGGTGCAGGGTTCATGAATGTGAATGCCGGCGAATTCAGTGGGCTGCAGGGCGCCGGGTTCATGAACATGAGTTCAGGAGAGGCAGAGGGTTTTTCGGGTGCAGGATTTGCCAACATCACAGGAGGCGAATACCTTGGATTTGCGGGTGCCGGGTTTGCGAACATTGCCGGGAGGGACATGACAGGATTCACCGGCGCAGGATTTGCCAACATCAGCGGGGGTTTTCACCAGGGTTTTGCCGGCGCAGGATTTGCCAACATCAGCGGCGAGGGTTCACAAGGCTTCACTGGTGCGGGGTTTGGCAACATAACGCGAGGTCCTGTAACCGGTTTGCAGCTTGCCGGATTCATGAACATCAGCAGCGATCTGAAAGGTGCCCAGATGGCAGGTTTCCTTAATATTGCCCGGCGCGTGGAAGGCCTTCAGCTGGGAGTCATCAACCTCGCAGATACCGTCACGGCCGGCACCCCTATCGGGTTTCTGAGCATCGTGAGGCGCGGCGGGCTCCGCCAGCTGGAGATCACAGCCTCAGATGCCACCCACATGGCGGTGGCGTTTCGCATCGGCACACCCACCTTTTATAACATCTTCAGCTATAACGCACGGCCTTTCAGCAGCCCTCATTTCAATGTCTTTGGCTACGGCATCGGCAGCCGTTTCTTGCTTAGTGACAATGTCGTGTTCTACCCGGAGATCCACAGCATGCAACTGCAGCAGGATTTTCTCAGTTGGGATGAAGAAGAGGTTGACATCCTCAGTGAAATCAGGCTGAACTTCGCTTACAGGCTCAGCAGCAAGGTGGAATGGTTCGCAGGGGCAGTCCTTTATCACCACCTTTACAAAGACGACCCCGATACCGGATTCACCGGCACAGACATCGCTCCCGGCAGGGTGATCTATGAGGACTCCTGGGGAAGCTTCGAATCCATAGTATGGCCTGGATTCCGCACAGGGATTTACGTGAATATGGGCAATTGGTACTAAATAAACGGTAATTGTAAAAATTATTTCCATAAGCAGGCTGTTAACGAAGCGCATAATTATTTATCTTTATGCGCTTTTTTCTCTAACCAAATATATTATCCAGATGGATTCCCAAACCAAAATTCAACCCCTGAAGAGTAGCGAACGGATGGTCATTCTTGACTTTTTCCGCGGCATCGCCATTTTTGGCATCCTGATAGTCAACATGGCCTGGTATAATGCACCTCTATTTGCCCAAATGGGCGATTTTGTCCTGTTTGATGATACGGCAAACAGGTTGGCCCACATATTTATCATGATCTTCTTTGAAAGCAAGTTTTATCCCCTCTTTGCGCTGTTGTTCGGGATCGGCTTCTATGTTTTCACACAAAAGGCAGACGTAAACATACAAGCCCTGGTTTACAGATACAGGCTGCGGCTATTGTACCTGCTGATCTTCGGCATCCTGCATGTTGTGTTTTTCTGGCATGGCGACATCCTGATCATCTATGCCCTGTTTGGCTTTGTGATGACCTGGTTTTACAAAAGTTCCGACAAAAAGGTGATGGTATGGGGGACTATCTTTCTGCTGCTGCCCGTAGCCATCATATCCCTTTTGGTCGCTTTGCTCAAAATGGCCATGGCTATGCCCGAAATCGGGCCAGGGCTGGAAGCAGGATTCCGCGAACAACTGTTGTATGCCAGGGACTTTATTGAAAAATCCATTCTCGTTTACAGAGAAGGCAGCTTCAGCGACATGATCCGTGTCAGGCTCATGGAGTACGCCCATGCCATAAACGGAATCATTTTTGCTTTCCCAAATGTTCTTTTCCTCTTCCTTACAGGTATGTATATGGGTCGAAAGAAGGTATTCCAGGACCTTGACCGTGCCGAAACCATTTTACGGAAGATCTTTTACTGGTGCCTGCCTGTTGCGGTCATCTTCACCCCGCTTTATGTATATGCCATGCTTCATGGTTCGATGCTGGTCCCGGACTGGAATATGGTTCTGATGATCGCGGGCGGAATGATAGGCGGAACAGCACAAATGTTTGTCTACCTCTATCTTTTTCTTCTGCTCTACAAAAAATTCAAAGAAAGGCCGCTGGTTAGGCGTATCTCTTTTGTTGGCCGCATGGCCTTCACCAACTACCTGATGCACACCATCATAGTCACCACTCTCGTTTACGGATACGGATTGGGGCTTTATGCTCAGATCAACTACTGGCAGGGCATCCTGCTGGCAGCGGCCATCTACCTGCTACAGCTATACTGGAGCGAGCCCTGGCTCAGAAAATACCGCTTTGGCCCCTTCGAGTGGCTGTGGCGCAGCATGACCTACGGCAAGCTGCAACCCATAAGAAAAGATGATTCAGCGGAGCAGGTTTAAGTTTGAGGTTTGAGGCTGAGCGGAAGCGAAGTCCCGATCTGCAAGTCCCGAGAGCGAAGTGATTCGGGAAGCGAAACAATTCGGGATTTGAATATTGAGATTGAGGTTGTCCGCCAGGATCTGCACAATGCAAAAAATGCAAACATCAAAGCAGCGCCCGGACGGTTAGGCTTTGGCATTGGGCACGGCCGGCTTTTGCTTTTTCAGCAGGATGCCCGTGGCCAGGATGAGGCCACCCCCGATGACCATGTTCAGGGAGATCTCCTCGCCAAAGAAGACCACACCAAAAAACAGGGCTGCGATCACCTCCCAATAGGTAAATAACGCATAATGACTCATTTTCAGCCTTCTCAGAGCAAAAAAGAAGAGCACGAAGGCCACAATGCCGATCAAAAAACCATAAAGGGAAGCCACACCGGCCTGTAAGGCACTCGGGGCCGGCGTATTGATAAAGATAAAGGGCAGAAAGACAAAGGCCCCGATCAGGTTCTGGTAAAATATCGTTTCCGTCCGGGAATAGTTTACCAGTTCCTTTTTGAAGATCACTGCGGTGACGGAAAACAGGATCGCAGAGAAGAGCATGGCCGCCATACCGATAAAGTCTTCGTTGCCAAAACTGATATCCTTATTCATGTACATGATCACGATACCCAGGAATGCCAGCCCGATGAGCACAGCGGTACGCGTGGAAACCTTTTCCTTCAAAAACATCGCGCTAAACAGCGATCCGAAAATGGGCCAGGTAAAAAGGATGATGACCGCATTGCCGATGGATGTGTAGAGATATCCTACGAAGAAAAAGAACATCCTGGTGGCGTTAAGCGCGGATGCCAGCATCATGATGCGGTAATTTCCGCGGAAAAATGTAACACCCTTGTATTTCAGGTAAGCCAGCAGCACGATCACAGGCACGGCCATACTGAAGAAAGTTATGGTGGTGGCAGGGAGATCAAGCAGTTTGATGAACACGCCGCTTGAGCCGCCTATTGTAGCCGCAATAATGATCGCGAGGTAAGGATTCAATTTCATTGGTCAAAATTACACAAATGCCGGCAATGCGAAACCCATTACAAGCAACTGGCATAACCTGGGATAAGAGGAAAGGGATTTGCAGCTATCCAACAGACCTTTGCAATCTAAGCTATTTACAGATCATGCATATACCTGCCAGGGAAAGACTCGCTTTAGGGTAAGCTTTAAAACCCAAAACATAAACGCCCGGGAAGCGGCTTCAAGCCTCACATTTAAAACCACCTGGTTCCCATCACAAATCAACCAGCCAGTGATCAGTGCCAAGCGGACAATAAGCATTCCCAAGCGTGTCCATTCTTTTGGCATTGCGGCTTCATGCAGCCTAGATGTTTTTAATACGGATCAGGGCGGCTTCATAGGCGGGGTCGATGATAAGCGCCTGAGCCCATGATTTTATGGCCTTCTCCTGTTTGCCCCTGGCATGCCAGACATCACCCAATATTCTGTGGGCCGGGGCGGAGTCAGGAAACAGCTCTGTTCCCAGCAGCATTATCTGGCTGGCTTCGTGATGGCGGTTCAGGACCATAAGTTGCCTTGTAAGCTGTCCAAAGGTTTGCA
>PWRF01000188.1 GCA_003556325.1 Bacteroidales bacterium
ACCAGCTGCCGGTACATGATCACGGAGCCGGTGATCAGCATGATGGAGATCACAAACTGCAACACGGTGAGTCCCATTCGGATTTTGATGTTTTGCTTGCCGCTGTTTTTTCCTTTCAATACCGTAGCCGGATGAAAGGAAGACAGGTAGAAGGCCGGGTAGCCTCCTGCCATAAATCCTATGATGCCAATCAGGACAAACAAGGCCGGGATGACATACCAGCTTCCAAAATAAGAGAGTGACAAGCCCAGGGATAGCAGGTCATTGAAATACGGGAGTACAAGCTCAACCAACATCAGAGCGACAAGCATCGCCACGAAGGCCAGGATAATGGTTTCTGCAATAAATTGTCTTATGAGCATGCCTCTTGAAGCCCCGGCAACCTTTTTCATTCCTACTTCCCTGGCACGCTTTGTGGCCTGTGCCGTAGACAGGTTCATAAAGTTGATGGAGGCAATCACGATGATCAGCAATCCAATGCTGCCAAAGATCCAGAGGTATTTGGGGTCATTCGGGGGATGATGGCTGGATTCGACAGAAGGATCCAGGTGAATGGCGGTAAGCGGTTGCAAAAAATAATTAAACTGGTTGCCCGCTGCAAGGAATTCTTCCACGGTAATTCCCATAAATTGGCGTAGCACGGGGCCGATATACTTGAGGATCAACCCCTCAAAGCGTTCGCTCACCACAGCGGGATCGGCATCCTCTTGCAGCTTCACATAACTGAACAGGTTGTTGGAAAGAAACTGTTCCAGATCATAGGTGGGATGGGTAGAAGTGATCGACCCCAGCATTCCGGCGCGGAAGTGGGAGTTTTCAGGAATGTCCTCCATAACGCCTGTTACCCGGAAGTATTCTTCTTCACCCCCTGCCTGCAATAGCTTGTTCATGGGGTCTTCATCTCCAAAAAAACGGCGCGCCGCGGTTTCCGTGAGTACAACCGAATAAGGTTCAGTAAGTGCTGTCTCCGGGTTGCCTTTAATCATTGGAATGGAGAAAAAGTCGAAGAAGGTGGAGTCTACCATGGCGAGATGGTCTTCGGTGTAAAACCTGTCTTCTATGCGAATGACCGTTTCGTCCCAGATGTGCATGCGCAGATAACTTTCCACTTCCGGAAACTCATCGGCAATGGTTGGCGCAAGCGGTGGAGAGGTATAGGCCATTTTGGCTTCCTGCCCGGAAAACCGTCCATGCAGCCCGACGCGGTAGATCTGGTCACGGTGTTCATGAAATTTGTCATAGCTGAGTTCATTGATGACAAAGAGGGCAATGAGCAGGGCGCAGGCCAGGCCAACCGCCAGGCCAAATACGTTGATGAAGACATATGCTCCCTGGCGTTTAAGCGCTCGCACGCTGTATTTGATGAGGTGTCGTAACATGATTTATATTTTAAAAGTCTGTATATTGTTTCAAAGATTACCCGATACAACCAGTGCATCACTCGCACACAAGCCAATGCCGAGGGGTCCGGTTGTTCTACTCGTGCCTCAGCGAATCCAGCACATTTTGTCTCGCTTGATTCAGTGCCAGCACATTGCTTACCACAAGCGCCAGTACCAGGGCAGCAAAACCGGAAAAGGCAAAATACCAGGCCGATAACGGCACCCTGTAGGCAAAATTGTCGAGCCACCTGTCCATGAAATAATAACTCAAAGGCCAGGCAAGGAGGCAAGCTACGGCGATAAGGAGGAAAAACTCCCTGGACACCATTTTTGACAGGCTGAACATGGAAGCTCCCAGGACCTTTCGTACGCCAAATTCCTTCTTCCTGGATTCCATCACATAAAAAGCAGTACCGATCAACCCCATGCAGGCAATCAGCATGGAGAGCAAGGTCATGATCCTTGATAAGCTGGCGGTTTGGAGTTCCGAACGGTAAAGGTTTTTATACCGTTCGTCCATGAAGAACCAGTCTGCAGGCATTTGATCACCAGATGCGTTAGCCCATGCCTGTTCAATTGCTCCGATAACCTCCCTGGTATGCTCAGCATTGAAGCGTACCATAATCCTGTAAGAAGCTGGCGGTTGGTAAATCATTCTGTGCAATACAAAAAATGAAATGGGAAGCACCTCCTGATGCACGCTCTGGAAGTGTATGTCCTCAACTATGCCGATGAGCCTCTTGTCATGACCATCCCAGAATCCGGTGAGCATTACACCTATGCTATCCGTAAGGCCGAGGCTACGGGCAGCCGTCTCATTCAGGATCACTGCTTCGGTGCTGTCTGCAGCAATTCGCCTGTCGAGGTCACGGCCTGCCACAATTTTGGTGTTGAGTGCTTCAAAATATCCGAAATCAACAGGCGAAAAATAAACCAATGGAGCTTCTTCCAACCGCTGGTGAGATTGTCTGATTCTTCCCTGGTTGCCAACCCTGGAGGTGGGCACATTGGTGCCTGCACTTACTTTTGTGACAAAGGGATACTGGTTCATCTCGTTGCGAAAGGCTTCATAAACCTGGCGCATGGGCAGATGAAACTGGTTGTTAACAACTATCAGCGACTCCTTTTCAAATCCTGTCTGACTCAGCGCATGCCTGATCTGCTGGTATAAAACAAGGCTGCTTGCTATCAAACCAATGGAGATGGCAAATTGTACAACGATCAGGGATTGCCTGAAGCGCATACCCATCCAGCTCTTGTATTTTCCTGCATTTGCGGAGGCAAAGGCATGCCCTTTAAGCACATCAACCGGCTGAAAACGAGACATGATAAATGCAGGATATGTACCTGAAAAAACTGACACCGTGACCCAAAGGCTGCCAAGTACCAACAGCAGCATAAAGGGCCATCCATCTCCAAGTGTAAGGTCCTTACCCGAAATGCGATTGAAAGAAGGCAGGAAAATTTCTGCAAGAACCACTCCGATAACCAGGGCTAACAGCGTCATCACAGCAGATTCGGCCAGAAAAGTGCGAACGAGCCGGCCGCGATTTGCTCCAAGCACCTTGCGGACGCCTACCTCACGGGCACGTACAACGGATCTGGCACTGCTAAGGTTAACGTAATTCAGACATGCCAGCACCAGCATCAACAATGCAGAAATCGAAAATATGTAAATGGCTGACCTGCTACCCGATTGTACAACAAGATGGGTCTGAATACCTGCCGACCCCAGGTAGATGTCGTCAAGGGGCTGTATGTGAAATGAGAACCTGCTGTCGAGAAATACTTCGTTGTTGATGGCTGAGGCATAAATATGCTGGATTTTGGATGGGATATCCTTCACATGCGCATCTTCGCGAAGCATTACATAAAACGTTGATGAAAAATTGCCCCAGGATTCAAACATATCCCGATTCAGGAGTTGCATCCATTCAAGATTAAACAACACGTCGAACTGCAAATGGGAATGCCCGGGAACATCATCGAAGATGCCTGCCAACACGAATTCAAATGTTTGGCCGTAGTCCTCGAAAGAAAAGGTCTGTCCTACCGGGTCGTCATCTTCAAAAAGCCTGCCGGCAACTGACTTTGACAGGAATGCGGCATACGGGTTCTCTTTAAAGTTGGCCACCGACCCTGACAACAAGTCGAAGGAAAACATATTGAGAAACGCCGGTTCCACATAAAGATCGCGAACATCCTCCACTGCTTGATCTCCGTGGCTTACGGTAAAAATAGCGTTTGAACTGAACACCCTGGTGATTTCCTCAGCCTCAGGCAGTCCTTCTTTGAGATGGTCATAAAACCTCGCTGGCAGTTGCGCCATCTGGACATCCGGGTTGAACGTATTGCTGTGTATGCGATAGACCCTGTGGCGGTTTTCGTGAAACTTGTCGTACTTGCTTTCATCATACACATAAAGAGCAATGAGAATGAAGCTGCCGATGCCAATGCTTAATCCCAATAAATTAACAAATGCAGAAAACTTGTTTCTGAGCATTTGACGTATGGATAATTTTACAAATATCATGGTGTTATTTTGATAATGGTTACAGAATGCAATCATTTCTTATCAAAAAAACAGCCATTCTCATCAATCACCTATATATCAACTTTTTATTACCATATTCAGGGTGGTTATTTGTCCGTCAACGAACAAAAACCGTACGCAGGCGTACAGTTTTTAATCTGCTAATGTGCTAATGTGCCAATGTGCTAATGGAAGGGTCGGTTGGGCTGTGTTCAGTCAATGCTCCCAGGGCATAGACAACCCCTGACAGGACCCCCGATAAGGGGTTCAATGTGAATAGCCCCGTATGAAATGCGGGGCTACGTCATTCCGAACGCGAAGCGGAGGAACCGTATCAAAACAACCCCCGGTCATGACACGCGCCAATACCACCCTGCAGCCACAAACAAACAGCTAAACATTGCCAAACGGACCCTTAATTAGCACATTGGCACATTAGCACATTACCCTGCCTCAACAATTGAGTTTAACATCTCCGAAAGGGTGGAAAACCAAAAAAGCCCCTACCCTGTTGGATAGAGGCTTTTATAAAATCCGGCGACGACATACTC
>PWRF01000021.1 GCA_003556325.1 Bacteroidales bacterium
CGGCCTACCTTGTCAGTTTCCTGAAATGTTCCTCAAGTTCCCGGTCAGATGCAAAGGGCTGGCCTATGGCATCGTTTGCTGCAACAAGAAAATCTGCCTCTGTATGGGTCCTTTTTATCGCGGCAAAAACCTTAACGCTGTCAGAAAAAAGTCCCGACATATAATGCCATATGGCTTTCATCCATCCTGTCTGCCTCTGCTCTCCCGGTATGGCATTTTTTGCATGCTCCCATAAGCTACGATGAAAAGCATGAAGCCGCTCGCGCTTCTCATCTGCAGGAATTGCTACTCCCCGGATCTCATTGGCCAGGAAAGGATTTATCAGCGCGCCCCGGCCGATCATCCAGTGACTCTGACCTTCAATAGTACCCTGCAGGAACCTGAAAGAGGTGGTATTGATGATGTCGCCATTGTAAATGAGCTTATGCCGGCAACGGCTTTTTACGTCAGCATACCTCCCGGGATCAGCCTCGCCGCTGTATAGCTGTAAACCCGTGCGCGGATGCAGGATGATCTCTTTCAATGGAAATAAATTAAGTATATCGATAACTGCGTATATTTCGCCTGCGTCAAAATAGCCGGTGCGGGTTTTTACAGACAAAGACATCTTCCGGGAAGCAAATATCTCGTGGCGAAATAGTTGTTCCAGGATCCGGCGTATGGCATCCGGATAGGGGAGCAGCCCGCTTCCTCTATTTTTGTGTGTTATACGCCGGAAAGGGCATCCCAGGTTCCAGTTGATCATTTCATACCCCATCCCTGAAACTGCCCGGGCAAATGCAGCGATCTCTGCAGCGTCGTTACTGAGGATCTGCGGAATGGTATATGTGCGGTTGCCATTGGCAGTGTCGAGGTCTTCGAGTTTAGAGGGGTGGACGTGTTGCTGGCCGCTTCCGGTTACGAAAGGAGCGTAGTACCTGTCGAAGCCCCCAATGTGGGTTTGAAAGGCCCGGCGGTAGGTCTTGTTTGTGATGCCCCTGAACGGGGCAAATGACAGGCTTAGTGACATTTATTAGTGTTTGTGCTCTTCTTCATCTTTGTTCGAAGGCAAAGATAGGCGAAGTTTTTCCCCAACAACTCCAAAAATATGCAAATACAAGATACTACATGTGACAAAAACAGGAAACCCCTTGTTGTTTTGGGGTTTGCCTGTCAAATAAGTAATTTATCCGGCAATCAGGGATCTCTTTTATCAGAATATAGCGCCTGCCAGGACAAGGGCTACTATGGCGACCAGTTTCAGGAGGATATTCAGGGAGGGGCCGCTTGTGTCTTTCAATGGATCGCCAACGGTGTCGCCTACGATGGAGGCATTATGGGCTTCCGTTCCTTTGCCGTATTCCTGGCCGTTGTGTGTGATTCCTTTTTCGATGAGCTTTTTTGCGTTGTCCCAGGATCCACCTGCGTTGGATTGCAGAATTGCGAGCAGCACACCGGATACGGTTACACCGGCCAAAAGGCCGCCAAGTGCTTCAGGCCCAAGCAATACGCCGGTCAGCACCGGTACGGCCACGGCGATGATGCCCGGCAGGATCATTTGCCTGAGTGCTGCACGCGTGGAGATCGTGACACAGCTGGCGTAATCCGGGGTACCGTCAGCGGCATCAAGGATGTCCTGATCTTCCTTGCTCCACTCTTTGGTCGGCTTGTCACTGTTCTTTCTCAGCACTTCCAGGGCTTTTTTGAGCGGTTCAATCCGGTTAAACTGATCGCGTACCTCTTCGATCATCTCCTGGGCTGCCTCACTGACGGCGCGGATGGTCAGGGCGGAAAAGACGTAGGGCAGGAGTGCTCCCACGAACACGGATGCGATCACGAAGGGTTGCGACACATCGATTCTGGTGATATTCGCAGCCGTCATATAGGCACCGAAAAGCGCCAGGGCGGTTAATGCGGCTGACCCAATGGCGAAACCCTTTCCAATGGCTGCCGTGGTGTTTCCTACGGCATCCAGTTTATCCGTACGCTCCCGCACTTCCGGGTCCAGCTCTGACATCTCAGCGATCCCACCGGCATTGTCAGAAACGGGGCCGTAGGCATCCACGGAAAGCTGTATGCCCAGGTTGGACAGCATTCCCACGGCTGCGATGGCAATGCCATAAAGGCCGCCCAGGTGGAATACCGCCATGATCGCAACGGCTATGGTCAGGATGGGAATGATGGTAGACAGCATCCCGATTCCAAGACCGGAAATGATATTCGTTGCTGCGCCTGAGGTAGACTGGTGTGCGATGATCTTTACAGGCAGGTAGTTTGTTCCGGTAAAAAACTCCGTCGAATACCCGATGATCAGTCCGGCAGCCAGTCCGATCACTGAGGAGAAAAATATGTTGTTGGCGGTGATGGTCCTTTCTATGCCGCCATAAAGCATGTCTGTGTATGTAAGGCTTGCCGGCAGGATGTTGGTGATCAGCAGGTAGGCGAATACCACCATGATCAGGGAAGAGGTGAGCTGCCCGGCGTTAAGTGCATTTTGCGGGTTGCCGCCTTCTTTTACGCGAACAAAGAAGGTACCTATGATGGAAGCGATAATACCTGCGCCTGCCAGGAACAGTGGCAGGACAACGGGGGACAGGCCGTTAAAGGCATCGGTGTAAGTTGCTGTCATAAAGGTAGCTCCAAGGACCATGGCAGCGATCATACTGCCCACATACGATTCGAACAGGTCGGCACCCATGCCGGCCACGTCGCCCACATTGTCACCCACGTTATCCGCAACGGCGGCAGGGTTCAGGGGGTGGTCTTCCGGTATGCCCGACTCCACCTTGCCCACCAGGTCACCACCCACATCGGCGGCCTTGGTGAAAATACCGCCACCTACACGGGCAAAAAGGGCAATGGACGAGGCACCAAACGAGTAACCGGTCACGATGGTAAGCACCCGGTCGACACTGGCCACCGTTTCCATACCAAAGGCATGGGCATAGATGATGAACAGCAGGCTGAGTCCCAGTATGCCCAGGCCAACCACTGAAAGGCCCATGACACTGCCACCGGCAAAGGCGATGCGCAGCGCCGGATTTAACCCGGTGCGGGCAGCATGGGTGGTGCGTACATTGGCTTTGGTGGCGATGCGCAGTCCGATAAAGCCGGCTAGACCACTGCTCAGTGCCCCTATCACAAAGGAAAGGGCCACCAGTGGGTGGGTTGTTTCCGTGCCCGTGGTGAGGGCCAGAAGAATCGCAATGGAGAGGACGAAGATCGACAGGATCTTATACTCTGCCTTGATGAACGCCATAGCACCGTCGGCAATGTAGCCGGCGATGCGCTTCATCCTGTCAGTACCTTTGGGCTGTTTTCTGATCCACTGCACGCGCGTGTATGTGAAGAATATGGCAATGATGCCGATCACGGGAATGAGATACAGGTAAAAATTGTCCATAGAATGTTTTCTTGATTTATTAGTAGCTAAATGGTTGTTTGTTTAAACAAACAATGGTTTTACAAAAAAGTTTATTCACCACGCAATATATCTGATTGCCTGAATATATATAAAATATGGGATGAGAGCCATAACGCGATACAATCAAATTTTTATCTTTGTTTACGAAAGCAGTAAGCTTAAACAGTATTGATATTCAACCCGTTCTGTTAAACAATAAGGAATGACCCCTGAAAAGGTTCTAAGTTGTTCAGCAGCTCAATTTTTATATTTCGTTCATATTATGTATTTGCCTTAAAAATAGTTGGTTATGAGAGTATAAACTGATTTCCTTGGCACACTTTCCCTCCCGGATGATGCGCTTTACGGGATACATGCCTTACGCGCCGCACGTAATTTCCCGGGTGAGGAAAAGTTCCACCCGGAATGGTACCGGGCTTTGGCCCTGGTAAAACTCGCCGCCTATCGATGCATAAAGGCATTCAAAAAGGCTGCTTCGAGCAAGGTGCCTCTAAGGAATATGCCTGCGGGGATGGAAAATATGGCTGTTTTTAACCATTTGGAAGAAGCTGCTGAAGAGGCTTCCGCGGGGAAATACATAGAGCATTTTCTGGTCCCGGCCATACAGGGCGGCGCAGGTACATCAGCCAATATGAATATGAACGAGATTCTGGCTAATGCAGCCTTGCTGAAAATGGGTCATTCACCGGGACAGTATGAAATCATTGATCCCTATCGTCATGCCAACCTTTTCCAGAGCACTAATGATGTGGTGCCTGCAGCGTTGAAGATCGCTGTCATGCAGCAACTTACCGTTCTTGAAGAAAGCATAAACGCATTGCGGTCAATAATGGAGGAGCTTGAAAGAGAGCACAGGCACAGCATGCGCATGGCCTATACACAAATGCAGAAAGCATTGCCTTCGTCATACGGAGTACTTTTCAGCACATACAACGAAGCACTTGCGCGCGATTGGTGGCGGGTATCAAAATGTTTTGAGCGGATAAAAGTGGTAAACCTGGGTGGGGGGGCAACAGGCAGCGGCTTGTCGATTCCCCGCTATTACATCATGGAAGTAGTGCATCATCTTCAACAGCTTACAAGTATGCCTGTTACCCGAAGCGAAAACCTGGCCGACACCACTCAGAATATGGACGCCCTGGCCGAAGTTCATGGCATCCTGAAATCACATGCCGTAAACCTGGAAAAGATTGCTTCGGATATGCGCCTGCTGTCTTCCGATATTGCCGGCGATAGCGGGGTCCGCATCCCGGAAAGGCAAGCAGGCAGCAGTATCATGCCCGGAAAGGTCAATCCTGTGATTCCCGAATTCGTCATCAGCGTTGCACATAAAGTCTACAGCAACGACGTGCTTGTTGCTTCTCTCTGCGGGCAGGGCTGCCTCGATCTGAATGCGTATACCCCAACCATGGGACATGCCATACTGGATAGCCTGAAGTCACTTATAGCTGCCGGAAAAAGCATGAGGGAAATGATGTTTGGCGATTTGCTGATCGAGCCTTCGCGTTCGATGGAGAAAGTCCTTCTCAGCCCCAGCATCACCACTGTTCTAATACCCCACCTGGGTTACCAGGATGCCGGCAGGCTGGCAAGAACGATGACAGAAGAGGGGTGTACAATTTTTGCAGCCAATGAGAAGCTGCGCCTGATGGAACCTGAGCAGCTCAGGTCGCTGATGACCCCGGAAAACCTCCTGAAGCTTGGGTATTCCGTAAAAAACAAAGATTGAGCGGTGCGTTCCGCTGCAGAGGCAAAATACAGACCATGCTCTTTCTAAAAGCGGGACGGGTGCTTCTGTGCTTCCCAAATTATCTGTATTTTTGCACCCATGAGACACACGTATTTGATTTTCGCAACGTTTCTTCTTCTTTTCTCTGCCTGCTCCTTGCTCAGACCTATGGATGAACTGGCCCAGGAAGCCGAAGCAGCCCTGGAGGCAGGCGACACTGAGCAGGCAATGGCACATTACGACGAGCTTATCAACACCTATCAGGAAAGGAGCGACCGGGCACCCGGAGAGGTATACAGGAAAGCCGGCCTGCTGGCATATGACCTGGGAGATACCAGGAAAAGCATGGAATACCTGGAACAGGCACGAAACACATCCGCTGCCGATGCCGAGACCTATGCCACACTCGCAAAAGCTTACAGGTATATTGACAATTTGTCGCGCGAGATTACCATGCTCGAGCATTATGTGGAAAATTATCCCGATGCCGCTGAATACAAAAACATGCAGCACCGGTATTTTGAAACCCTCGTGGAGAGCATGAATTACGTGCCGGCCTATGAGTTATGGCCCGACCTTGCGGGTGAACCATACCATGATGAGGACTTGCTTTCTTTGTACCTGCAGGTGATACAAGCCCTTGACAAGCCTGAAAAAGCCACCGAATATGCAGAGAGGATCCTGGATGTCAACGAGGATAACGTAAAGGCACTGGACTGGCTTGCAAAAAAACATTTCCGGCAAGCTGAAGAACTGTATAACCGGGAGATGCAGGCGTACGATGAAAATCGCACACATAGGCAATATGCAAGACTTCTGGAAGCGCTTGAGGTTGTTAATACAGATCTGCGCATCGCCATGAATTATTTCAAAAAACTTTATGACCAAAAACCCACCAGTGAATATGCCAGGTACCTGGCCAACATTTTTGAACGCTTTCAGGACGAGGAAAGGGCTCGTTACTATCGGGAACGGGCTCAGTAATTTGACATATATTCCTTGATCCTGAAACGCCCAATTATCTACCGTCTAAATTTTTCTGCAATGATCAAACTGAATGTTTTAGCCCTGATTTGCTTTTTTTTGCTTGGAGCCGGAAAAAGCGAGGGATCTGAGGGGCGCCCTCTTACCTATTTTCTTGATGATATTCCTTATGACGACCGGGTACCATCGCCGGAAGATTTCCTGGGCTTCCAGATCGGTGAGTGGCATTTGCATCATGCATTGCTTGCCCGCTATATGGAAGTGCTGGCAGAGAGCTCGGATCGTGCTGTGGTCTATGAATATGCCCGGTCTCATGAGCAACGCCCTTTGCAGCACCTGGTCATCACCTCACCGGAAAACCAGCGTAACCTGGAAAATATCAGGGAAAAGCACCTGCAGCTGACAGACCCTGAGGTTTCTTCGGACCTCGACACTGAGAATATGCCGCTGGTGGTTTTCCTGGGTTACGGAGTTCATGGCAACGAGCCCTCTGCGCATAACGCAGCCCCCCTTGTGGCCTACCACCTGGTCGCCGGCATGGACAGCTATATCGAAGAGGTGCTTGATAATATGGTGATCATCATAGATCCTTCGCTCAATCCTGATGGCCAGGACCGGTTTGCCAGCTGGGTGAACCGGCATCGCAGTCATACATTAAACCCGGATCCCAACAACAGGGAGTTCCGTGATGCATGGCCCGGGTCGAGAACAAACCATTATTGGTTTGACCTGAATCGCGACTGGCTGCCTGTCGTTCACCCCGAGAGCCGCGGAAGGGTGCGGGCCTATCATCAGTGGAAACCCAACATAAATACCGACCACCACGAGTTTGGTTCCAATAACACCTTTTTCTTTCAGCCCGGTGAGCCGTCAAGGGTAAACCCGCGCACTCCCCAACGCACCGACGACCTTACCATGGAGGTGGCAAAGTTCCATGCCGCTGCCTTTGACGAGATCGGGCAACCCTATTACCTGCAGCAGGGGTTCGACGATTTCTACTATGGAAAGGGATCCACATATCCTGACGTACATGGCAGCATAGGGATTCTTTTCGAACAGGCATCAAGCCGGGGGCACCGCCGCGAAACAACCCGTGGCATCCTGGATTTTGCCAGCACCATTCGCAACCAGGTGGTCGTCTCATTTTCCACTATAGAGGCAGGGCTGCAAATGCGCACCACCTTGCTCGACCACCTTCGCTGGTTCTACACCTCTGCTCTGGAAGAAGCTGCGCAAGAGGATTTCGTCGCCTGGATTTTTGGAGACCCTTACGACCGTGGAAGAAACTATCACCTGCTTGATATTCTTGACATCCACCAGGTAGAGGTGTATGGCATCAGCGAACCTGTTGAGATCAACGGGCAACGCTTCGAACCCGGTAATGCCTGGATGGTGCCACTGGAACAACCCCAGTACAGGCTCATACAGTCGATGTTTGAAACTGTACACAGCTTTGAGGACAGCCTGTTTTACGATGTGTCCACCTGGACCAAACCCCTTTCCTTTAATCTGCCTTATGACAAGGTAGACAGCCCGGGGCTTATGCGGTCACTAAAGGCAGAAAGAATGGGAGAGCCCGGAAGGCCATCCGCACAGCTTCATGGCGGGAAAACAAAAATGGCTTACGTTTTTGAATGGGATGATTATTATGCGCCCCGTGCCTTGTACCATATCCAGGAAAAAGGGCTGCGCACACGTGTTGCTACCAGCCCCTTCACCATGCAAATCAAAGGCGACACGCATACTTTTCATTACGGAGCTGTTACAGTGCCGGTCGGCGACCAGGATCTGCCAGCAGAAAAGGTGCACGAAATCATGGAACGTGCTGCCGGAGTGGCTGGTATAGATATATATTCCACGGGTACGAGCCTGGTGGAGAGAGGCATACACCTGGGCAGCCCCAGCTTTGCCCCGCTGGATAAGCCACGGATCATCATGCCTGTTGGCCGCGGCACCAATAGCAGGGAAGCAGGCGAGATCTGGCATATGCTTGACAAACGCTTCCATGTCCCGGTTACAAAGGTTGAACTGGATCGTATGTCGGGCATCGATCTCGGCCGGTATAATGTTATGGTTCTGGTTTCCGGCAATTACAGCAGCTTTAACGAGAACACAACAGAAGCAATAGAGAGGTGGCTTAACAGCGGAGGCACCATTGTGGCACTCGGGACGGCAAACAGGTGGCTTCAAAGTCAGGAAATAGTTGATATAGAGTGGGTCGAAACACCTGAGACCGATGACCCTGACATGTTGCCTTACAGCCAGCGGAGGGATATTTTTGGTGCACGGAGGATATCAGGATCCATTTTTAACACCCGCATTGATACCACGCATCCCCTGTTTTACGGATACCGCGGCGAATACCTGCCAGTGCATGTCTCAGGTACGCTGGCAGCCGAAATCACAGATGATCCGTTTGCCAACCCGATGGTATTCACCAGCGATGCCCTCCTTAGCGGCTATGCGTGGAAAGAGTACAGAAACTTTCTGGACAATACGGCAGGTGTCATCGTACATCGCAAGGGGCGCGGGAATGTGATCTCTTTTATGCACAACCCCAATTTCAGGGGGTATTGGTTCGGTACCGGGAAAATGTTTATGAACAGTCTTTTTTTCGGACCCGTTGTCAGATAACAGGATCAGGGATATACAGTGATAATCCGCAGCCTGCCCGTGTGAAATAACTACCTGTTGGCTCTTTTATTCGGAAGCCTTTTTCCTGGGCCTGTTGCGGCCGTATTTTTCGTGGGCGGTAACAAAATCCCCGGCTACCAGCGAGGCTGCAAGAGATATTTCACCGGCCATAAGTGTTGCAGCAGCTACTTCAGCAAACTTTTTTGCCTTCCCCTTTCCATAGCATCCTATGATCTCAAGGCATTCACGCTGTGTAGGCAAAGATACGCCGCCACCAACAGTCCCGATGATCAGTGAAGGCAGCTGCAACGATACATACAGGTCGTCGCCCAAAGCCTCTGTGTAAATATAGCCCATACACGATTCGGTGACGTTGGCAAGATCCTGGCCGCAAGCCAGGAAGAGGGCCGCAATGCCGTTGGCAATATGTCCGTTAGACCCTACAATACCTGCCATTTGTCCACCGGCCACCTGGCGCCGGTAAGCATCATCAATAGCTTTGGCTGTGGTTCGTAAAACCCTGTTCACAACAGCTTTCTTAAAAAACACCTCAGCGGTGACAGTCTTGCCGCGTCCCAGTATGGAGTTAATGTGCGCAGGCTTCTTGTCAACGGCCATGTTGCTTTCAATAACATAATGATCTATTGGATAGTTGGCTTCAATGTACCGGCAAATCTCATAGGAAGCCTTGGTGATCATATTCATTCCCATGGCATCGCCTGTGGAAAAGTTGAGGCGGACAAATGCTGTCCTGCCCTGGAGAAAACATCTTAGGTTGTCAAGCTTCCCATGTCGCGTAGTTGTGGCTGTAACCTCCTGGAGAGCCGATAAGTTGGCCTGAATCCATTCCACGAACTCTCTCGCCTTGAATACATTTTCCAGAACAAAATAAGGAGCCCGCTGCATACTGTCGCCTGTGACCACCACATTCACCCCTCCTGAAAGGCTAACAGCACGTGCTCCGCGATTGTATGATGCAATAAGGGCTCCCTCCGTGGTGCTTAAAGGAACATAGAAGTCGCCGTTTGCATGCTCGCCGTTGATACGAAGCGGACCAATAACACCCACCGGTACCTGGGCAAAGCCAATGATCGACTCGATATTGCCCCTGGTAAGTTCAGGGTTTACACTGCCGGAGGTAAGGTGTGAAACCGGGAAATTACTGAGCTCCGAAAGATAGGAAGCCCGGTTTTTCATCGCTTCGGCCGAATAGTCGTTATCTCTGTCTTTGGGTAATTTCATTCTTGCAGATTCATGGTTTTTCTGACCTGTTCTAGCTACTTTTCCCATTTTCAATATATTATTCTCTTTTTATTAAATAATGCGTTATGGCATCATTGCCATTCCCCTGTATGCAAAAACATACAAAAATACACTTTTGTGGCAGTCTGGCGCATAAAAACACAAAGTTAAACAAAAGTTTAGTATTTGCGGAGTCTTCTTTGGCCGCCTGCTTTGCTTTATAAACGGTGTATTCAATATGCAGAAATTTTCCCTTTCTACTTTTCCAGGGATTATTACCTTTGTATTGACATCATGGGTAGGTAAATATATAAATACTAATACAGACTCATTTATGAAGGAAGTCAGGGATACGCAATGGTACAAGGATGCCATTATTTACCAGGTTCATGTAAGGTCATTTTATGATAGCAACGGCGATGGTATTGGTGATTTCAAAGGTCTCATCACAAAACTTGATTATATAAAAAGTCTTGGGGTGAACACCATCTGGTTGCTGCCTTTTTATCCTTCGCCTTTGAAAGACGGCGGTTATGACATTGCTGATTTTACCAACATCAACCCGGAATACGGAACTTTGTCAGACTTCAAACGTTTTGTTCGCGAGGCGCATAGTCGTGATTTACGTATCATCACGGAGTTGGTACTGAACCATACTTCGATGGAGCACAAATGGTTCCAGCGCGCCAGGCGAGCCAAGCCCGGCAGTGCCTACCGGAACTACTACGTCTGGAGCGACACACCTGATAAATACCTGGATGCCCGGATAATTTTCCAGGATTTCGAGGTTTCAAACTGGACCTATGACCATATTGCCGGAGCGTATTACTGGCACCGGTTCTATTCTCACCAGCCCGATTTGAACTATGAAAATCCGCGTGTACAGCAGGAGATCTTCAAGGTGCTGGATTTTTGGTTTAAGATCGGCGTGGACGGTTTCCGGCTTGACGCCGTGCCCTATCTTTACCAGGCTGAGGGTACGAATTGCGAAAACCTGCCTGAAACCCATGTCTACCTTAAAAAACTGCGCAAGTATGTTGATGAGCGGTACGACGACCGGCTGCTGCTGGCCGAGGCTAACCAGTGGCCCAACGATGCAATTGCTTACTTTGGTGAAGGCGATGAGTGCCATATGGCATTTCACTTTCCGGTTATGCCCCGCCTGTATATGGCTCTGCGTATGGAAGACCGGTTCCCGGTGGTGGATATCCTTGAACAGACTCCCGAAATCCCTGATAACTGTCAATGGGCTATTTTTCTTCGCAATCACGACGAGTTAACCCTTGAAATGGTCTCTGACGAGGAGCGCGATTACATGTACAGTGCCTTTGCAAAAGATCCGCGCAAACGTGTCAATGTGGGAATTCGCCGGCGATTGTTCCCTCTGCTGGGAGGAGATACCCGCAGCATCGAACTTCTCAACATACTGCTTCTTTCCCTGCCGGGCACACCCATTATCTATTACGGCGACGAAATAGGCATGGGCGACAATTATTACCTTGGCGACAGAGATGGCGTAAGAACACCCATGCAATGGTCGCCGGACAAGAACGCAGGGTTCTCCAAAACGGACCCTCAACGGCTGTTTTTGCCCCTTGTCATCGACCCGGACTACCATTATACGTCGGTGAACGTCGAAAACCAGGAAAAAAATCCCTCCTCATTTTTGTGGTGGCACAGGCGAGTTATTGCCAAACGCCGGCAATATAAGGCTTTTGGCAGAGGCAGCCTCACATTTATAAATACAAACAACCCAAAGATCCTTGCCTTTGTAAGATCTTTTGAAGACGAAGATATTCTCGTGGTGGTAAACCTTTCGAGGTATTCACAACACGTGGAGCTGGATCTTTCCGACTACGCCGGGGCAACTCCTGTAGAATCCTTCAGCCGCAATAAGTTTCCAACCATAACCGAACAGCCCTGGTCATTTTCCATGCAGTTTAAAAACTATTTCTGGTTCGAAATACGAAAACCGGGAACTGATATACACCCGCATATAGATCTAACCAGTAAAAAACGGCTGATGCTGAAGGCCGGTGACTGGGATACCATGGATGGTGATCTGCAGACGGCCATCAAAAAACACATTTACAACTACCTCCTCAATGTCCAATGGTTCCGGGGAGATACCAGGAAACTCAAAAACATCAATATCATTGATGTGTTCAGAATGGCCGTCAAACATTTTGCCCCCTACATCTATATTATTGAACTTGATCTTATTGAAGGCAGGAAAGATACGTATATGATGCCGGTATCACTGGCATTGAATAACAAGGCAGAGGAGATCAGGTCACAAAACCCCCAGGCGGTGGTTATCCCTGTAAAATGTGATAATGAGAACGGGGTGATATATGACGGATCAACCGATAAAACCATCCAGGACAGCCTGTTTGACCTTATCCGGAACCGATCGGGGATAAAGGGGATGCATGGCAGTTTGCTGGCCAAGTCAGGCCGGCTTCTGAAAGGAAAGCTCGGAAAAGAAACGCATTTAACCCCGCACCTGGTAGCTTCCCGGAAAGACAATGCATCTATCGTATATGGTGACCAGTTTTTCCTTAAGCTCTACCGGAGCCCTCAAGCCGGGATGAATCCGGATGTGGAGGTAATGAAAAACCTTACACGTAAGGCAGAGTTTCCGCATGTGCCGGCTTATATGGGGAGGATCGACTACCGCAATTCTGCCCGGGAAGATACGTCCATAGCGATGCTCATGGAACTCATCCCCAACGTGGGCAACGCATGGGCAATGACACAAACCGCCATCGAAAGCTTCTTTGACAAAACCCTTGCCGAAAAGGACGGCTATGATCAAACAGGAACGCTGCATCAGGACGCACTCTCAGAACATATCGATCCTATCTTTCTGGAAATGATCACCCTGCTGGGACAGCGCACCGCCGAGATGCACCACAGTCTGTATTCTCTTGGAGACGTTAAAGGATTTGAACCCGAAGAGTTCTCGCTCCTCTATCAAAAATCACTCTATCAGACCATGCGCACATATGTGAAGCGCACTTTTCAGGATATCAGGGCAGTACAAACTGATGTAGCAGAAAAACACCAGACCCTGCTCCGGGAAATGCTCGATAGCGAGTCATTGTTCCTGAAAAATATACGGGAATGGCTGGAACAAAAAAAGATGGCAGCAAAAAGGATCCGCATTCACGGCAACTATAAACTCGACAAAGTGCTCTTTACAGGTAAAGATTTTAAGATCATCAATTTCGAAGGCGAACTGGAGCGGTCTTTCAGCGTGAGAAAAATTAAACACAGCCCCCTGAGAGACGTGGCCTCCATGCTCAGCTCCTTGCACTACGCCATATACAGAGGCTATTATAAACGCAAGGAGTTTGTCCCTGTCGACACCTATTATCTGCGAACCCTTATCGCACAATGGTACAAAAAAGTCAGCACCGCCTTCCTGAATGGATACACAGAACATATAAAACCTGCGGATCTTATCCCTCAGGACACGCGGGAAAGGGAAAACCTGCTCAACTTGTTTATGTTTGAAAAAGCGGTGCAGGAGCTTAACCACTTTGTAAGGCACGAACCCCAATTGCTTGTGGAACCACTAAAAATCCTTCAAAAGCTGCGCTGATCCCTCAGTACCGTATCCGTAACAGCAGGATGGCCCTAAAGAAGCCAGATCCTGTTTTCTTTATGGAACAATATTGTAGAGAAATCTCCCCACCAACGTGTAACCCGTAACCCGCTCCCACACTAAGCAAGCTGGTTTTATGGGTGCTTTGGCAACCACACCGCTCAATCTGAGCTTTCTGAACAAAATGGCACAAATTATGATATTGTGTGTACATAGTACGTTGAAAAAATTGAAAGGGCATTGTGATGAATACGCAAGAAAGACTCCTTAAACCAAATGAAATTGATGCAATTATTTTCGACCTTGACGGTGTGATTACCCGGACCCGCAACACCCATATGAAAGCATGGAAATACCTCTTTGATGATTTTCTGAGATCACAGGGCAACGATGACGAGATGGATGAGCTGGATTACCTTGATTATATCGATGGCAAGCCACGCTACGAAGGGGTCAGGTCTTTCCTGGAGTCAAGAGATATAGAACTGCCCTTCGGAAACGAGGACGATGAGCCGGGTCACGACACGGTTTGTGCATTGGGCAACCTGAAGAATCAGAAATTTCAAAAACTTGTCAGAACCGAAGGAGTTGAGGTCTATGAAGCTGCTGTGGACAGGCTTAAAGAATACAGGTCCAAAGGAATAAAAATGGCTGTTGTATCCTCAAGTAAGAATTGCAAAACCATCGTAGAACAGGGGGGACTTGCCAATTTCTTTGATACACGGGTGGATGGCATCGTGTCAGCAGAGCGTGGCCTGGAGGGGAAACCAAATCCGGATATTTTCCTGGAAGCAGCCCGCGAACTGAATGCGCGGCCAGAGAAAAGCATTGTCTTTGAAGATGCCAATGCTGGAGTGCAGGCTGGCCAGCACGGCTTTTTTGCACTTGTTGTTGGCGTGGCCCATCATAATAATGAGAAAGCCCTCCTGGAAAACGGTGCAGATATCGTCATCAAAGATTTTGATGATTTTGAGTTATTCGAAGACGAGGAACTGGCCGGCTACTTCCGGCCGTCCAAGCCCATGGTGTTCTCCGAAAATTCAAAGGTCTTTGACCTCCTCAAAAAGAAAAAACCCGCCTTTTTCCTGGATTACGACGGCACGTTAACCCCCATTGTAAACCGGCCCGAAGATGCCGTGATAACCGGTGAAATGCGACAGACACTGAAAAAACTGGCACAGCATTTTACCGTAGCTGTGGTAACGGGGAGAGACAAGGAAGATGTGCAGGAGTTTATAAAGCTTGACAATATTATCTATTCCGGTAGCCACGGGTATGTGACCGAGGGGCCAAACGGGCTTTATATGGAGCACGAAAAATCGGAAGAGATCATACGCAGGCTTGATGCTGTGGAGAAAGACCTGCACGATTTGCTGGACGGGCAAACTGAAGGTTTCCAGGTCGAAAGGAAAAGATATGCTATTGCTGTTCACTACCGCAACGCCAGTGAAAAGGATGTTCCCTATGTGTTCAAGGTTGTGGATAAGATGCTTGAAAAACATGAAGAAATCAAAAAAGGAGAAGGCAAGATGGTGGTCGAGATCAAACCCGATATCGACTGGCACAAGGGAAAAGCTGTTACCTGGATCTATGAAAAACTTGGTTTTAATAAACAGGATGATACGATTCCGGTTTTTATCGGTGATGATGTTACTGACGAAGACGCTTTTCACGCCATCAAAGATTTTGGCATAGGGATCCTGGTCGAAAACAAAGGACAGGATACGGAGGCAAGCTTTACCCTCAAAAATGTGTTCCAGGTGAGGGCCTTTTTCAACGAAATTATCAGGATGTACCAGGATAAACAATAATTATGGGAAGCTCACCTCTTATTCCGCAATCTGGTTAAAACCGTGTGAAACCAATGGTTTCGACATTATTTATACACATGAACCGGGCACTTGCGAGCCCGGCGAAGACAAGCCCCATGTTTGAAATTTCGCTACTAAGGAGAATGATTTTTTTGACGTTTTGACTTTTCGACATTTTGACATTTCGACATTATAAACCGATGTAACGGTGATTAAACAATAAAGTATGAAAGACAAACAGAACGACAAAGACAAAAACTGGTTCCTGGAATACGAAGACTGGAATGAAGATGAACATCCGCTTCAGGAGGCGCTTTGTGCCCTCGGGAATGGTTACATTGTGACCCGCGGTGCGCTGGAAATGGAAAAAGACAACCGGTACAACTATCCGGGAACATACCTTGCCGGCGGGTACAACCGGAGGATCTCAAAGATCAAAGACCGTGATGTTGAAAACGAAGACCTTGTAAACTGGCCGAACTGGCTGTATCTTACCTTTAAAATCGGCAACGGTCCCTGGTTTTCCATCGACGATGTTGAGGTGCTGGGGTTTATTACATCCCTTAATATGAAAGAGGGCATACTGGAGCGGAAAATGCGCTTCAAAAGCGATAAAGGGAATATAACCACCATCATTTCGCGGCGGATGGTAAGCCTTGATGATTATCACGTGGCTGCACTCGAATGGACATTTATTCCGGAAAACTGGGCGGGTAAGATGACCGTTCGTTCCGGGATTGATGGAAATATTATCAATAATAATGTTGCACGTTACAGGGATCTGAATCAGGATCATCTGGAGGTGATGGCTACGGAAAAGATCAATGGTAACAGCGTATATCTCTCGAGCCGCACCAAACAATCGGATATCCGGATGACACAGGCCGTCAGGACGGAGTTTTACGTGCACCAGGAAAATCTTGAACTTCAGCAGAAGGTTGTGCAATTGAAGGATGCCATTGCCGGGGATTATATTTTGGAATGCCGCAAACTGGAGCCCATACGTATAGAAAAGCTGGCAACCGTTTTCACGTCGCGCGATGCAGCTGTCAGCGACCCTCTGACAGAAGCCACATCCAGGCTGTCAAGACTGAAAACGTTTGCAGATTTGGCAAGAGTTCAAAAGATCGCATGGAAAAGGATATGGAATTACAACGATATGCTGGTCGACTCATCGGATCTGGACC
>PWRF01000241.1 GCA_003556325.1 Bacteroidales bacterium
AGGGAGTTTCACTGATGTGTATCAGGATTGCAGATCTTTGATCAGGCGAACGATACAGTTGCCTGACAAGGAAGATCTTCGCAGATATAAGTTTTGTGGGTGCCTGTTTTTTGCCCTGGTTAAGAATTCACTGTCAAACTAATGGCATAATATGGTTTGTTATGATATTGAGATCTTACCCGCCGGATCCGGAGATGTGCCGGCCCTGGTGAAGGTTGGCCGCCAGACTTTTTTTGAGACCTTTCACAAAACCATTGCGGAAGAGAACCTTTTGCACTACCTGGACGAGAGTTTTCATCCCGATCGCATGTTAAAGGAAGTGAGCCATCCGGAATCCCATTTTTACCTGGCCCGGATCAATGGGACGGTAGCGGGATATCTGAAAGTCAACACCGGCAAGGCACAGACCGAGCCACAGAACGAGAAGGCCCTTGAGGTGGAGCGGATCTATGTGAAAAAGGAATGGCACGGCAAGTCGGTGGGTCAGGCTTTGATGGATCATGCCCTTAAGATCGCCAGAAATAAAAAGGCCACCTACGTTTGGCTGGGCGTTTGGCCGAAAAATTACCGGGCTGTGCGATTCTATCAAAAGTATGGCTTCGAGGTCTTTGATACGCATACCTTTCATACTGCCGGGGAGTATCAGACCGATTACCTCATGAAGCTGCCGATGATTGATTGATTTGGTTTGTTAATTCCGGTTTATAAGATTTTCGGTGTGAAGCCTTCCGGGTTAAGCACCTCTATTTTCTGCCCTGATTGTGTAAGCAACAGGAAACCCATTTCTAAAGCCTTTTCTGCTGCGTTTTTCGCTATAGTCATACCGGCAACGGCACCTACGACTTTTCGCCTGGCATATTCGGGATAGAGCACTTTAAACACTGGCAGCTTCCGGTTGTGGAAACGAATCACATCCGCGCTGTGGAGTTTGTGTTTTACTTCTATGACCACAACTGTATCATTGCTTACGAGGACCACATCATACTGCCCTTCCAGCTTTCCTCTTTTTCTGCGAAAACTTTCCACCTGGTCTATGGGGATCCCGGCCAGCGCTGTCATGTTTTCCAGCGCTCCCCGGAAATAATCTTCCGCAAGCTCCCCGACGTTCATGCCTAATCCGCCAATATATTTTGACAGACGCGTCATGAGTTCCTCTGTTTTCCTGAACCTCCTGTCGGTCTCCTGAAACATCATCCACACCTTTTCGAAGGTTAATGGCGGCTGATAAGAACTCGTGGGCTCATTTAGCTGATTGTTATCCTGATCAGATAGCATGGCCTGTTTTTTATTCAAAAATAAACAAGGCTGAGTTGAAAAACAATCCCTTTTGCTATTTATTTTCTTAATTGTCAGATATTTGGGTTAAGCGGTATTTGACTTCAATATCTCGTAACGGCATGTTCAATTACGGCATAATACATCTTGCTATTTAAAAACTACTAATCCGACTTTGATAATGAATAACCATTTTTTTGGATAAAACTGACAATAATACCCGGTTTTCTTCGGGTAAAAATTTGAGAAGCCATAAAAAAGCCGTTCACGTATTTCCGTCAACGGCTAAATAGCAATGTGGGACGTGCTGGAATCGAACCAGCGACCTCATGCCTGTCAAGCATGCGCTCTGAACCAACTGAGCTAACGCCCCGTAATGCAAGCGATCAATTGGTGGTGCAAAGATATATAAAAATCAAAAATTCAAAACGAAATGGAAATGAACATTTTGCTTTGTCATTAGGTTTCATTCTGGAAGGTTAATGTAAACACTGTTTGAGAAAATGCGTTTCGCATGGCAAAGCAACATCCTGATAATTCTTTTTTGAGGCCAAAATTTCTGAAGTGGCTTTTGATTGGTTCGGCAGCCAGCTTCATCCTCGTATATGTTTTTTCCTCAAGTTTGTTTGTTCGCCCCCTGTACCGTGCAGAAGCTGTTATTTTTGTTCCGCTTACCCTTTTTTCTCAGCAATTTGATCAGCAAGGCATTGGTTTTGCTTCCGATGATGAGATCGACGGGCATATCCAGATGTTACAGTCAACGCGTTTGCTTGACAGCCTGGCCCTGAATCACGATCTGGCCACGAGATATGAAATCGATCGCAGCGAACCAGGTGGGAGTCAACGCCTTCATCAGAAAATAAGATCCAGGATAGACATCGGGAAAACCAGGTACAACTCGGTTTCCGTGAGGGTTTCAGATCCGGACCCAGCAAGGGCAGCTGCGATGGCTAATGACATAGTGCGACTTGGCGATGTGATCAAGGAAGATTTGCTCCTGGAGAACCGGTTGGCTGCCTATGCCTTTTCCCGTGACCTGTATCAGCAAAAGCTCCAGGAAGTTGAATTGCTGGAAGAACAGATGGCGGTTATGGACACGGTGACCGGTAACAGGCCGGCTTCAGGTCGATTCGGAGCATACCGAGACCAGGTTACTTACGAGTCGCAGGTATGGGAACTCAACGAGCGGCGTAACAGGTATGAAACACTGCGGAAGAGCCTTGATGTGCCTCTTCCCCAAAGCTATGTCGTGTCTGCTGCCAGTGAACCGTTTAAACCTGCCTGGCCCCCACGCCTTATCCTGGCAGCGGCAGCGGCTGTAATATTTGCCGTGCTGTTTTTTGCCATCGAATTAGTCAGGAAAGATGTTTACCAGGCTTAAAACCATCCATCCCCATAAGATCATTGTCCCGGCACTGGTTGTGAGCATTGTACTGTCCTGGCTGTTGGCATCCCGGCAACCAATGCTGGCTTTGCCTTTGATAGCTGCTTTTTCTGTCTTTCTGGCCTATATGTTGGTGTTATACAACCTTGAGCCTGCTTACATGAAGGCGATCGCCTTTCTGCTGCCCTTTTCCACCCCTCTTCCCTTCCTGGAAGGCTCCATGATCCGCTTGCCCACTGAACCCATGATCGGACTGGCCCTTATCATGCTGCCCATTTTTCTCCTGAAAGAACGAACATCACCGTACATCCCTTTATGGAAGGAAATTTTGTATGTAATCCCCCTGTTTGGTGTTTATCTTTTCAGTACCTTTTTCTCTGAGATGTTCGTAGTATCCCTCAAGTTTTCTTTGGTAAACATCGCATATGTGTTGGTGTTTTATGTGTTTTTGCTGCACCTGTTCAGGAAAGATGACTGCCTGTTTCCTGACATGCTTAAGCTTTATGGGATGGGTTTTTTGCTGGTCTTTTTGTGGTCACTCTACCAGTATGGGCAATACGACTGGAACCCCCTGGTTTTGCGGGGAATCTTCCGGCCCTTTTATAACGACCACACCATTTTTGGTGCTTCGGCAGCCTTGCTGGCTGTTCTGGCCATTGGACCGGGCATGCGCCGGAGAAGCGTTCGTGGTTTCATCTTTAGTGGGGTGGCAGGAATATTTTTTCTTGTGGCCGTGTTTTACAGCACAAGCCGGGGAGCGATGCTCAGCCTTGTAGTTGCCGCTTTTGTGGCCATTATCATGTGGCTAAAACCACGTCCCCTGATTGTCGTGACAGTCTTTGTATTACTCCTGATTTCAGGATATGCACTGTACCCTGGTTTGCGCGATCGCATCGAAAAAACGGACGTTCTTTCTTATGAGACCGGGGCTGGTGTGGTGGATCGCACCCGTTCCGTGGCCAATGTCTCCACGGATGTATCCAATGTAGAGCGACTTAACCGCTGGGTGTCGGCCTGGAGGATGTTCCGGGAACGGCCGCTTACCGGATTTGGGCCTGGTACTTATCAGTTTGTCTACATCCCTTACCAGGAAGAACGTCTGATGAACCGTTTAACGGTCACAGACCCGTACAATCCTCCGGAGGGATCAGGAGGTACGGCTCATTCTGAATACCTGCTCTTGTTAAGCGAAACGGGCATCATGGGCCTCATGGCCTTTTTACTGATCCTGGTCCGCTGGTCACGGCTCGCGGTGCGCCGCTGGCGTGACCATCCCCACAGGAATGCTATGGCAGTCGCCCTGGTGGCCCTCAGCACCTATTTTTTTCACGCGCTCGTGAATAATTTTCTGACCACGGATAAGATGGCTTTCCTTTTTTGGGGGACAGCCGCGTGGCTCGTGGCTGTGTATCACCGGGGCGGTAAGGTTGGGGTGAGTTGTGGCGTTGAGGGGAGGGAGGGGATAAGGAAAATGAAGAATGAAGAATGAAAATGAAGAATGAAGAATGAAAAATGAAGAATGAAAAATGAAGAATGAAGAATGAAGAATGAAAAATGAAGAATGAAAAAATGAATGAAGAATGAAGAATGAATTTGTAAACGAAAATCAGGATGGATAAAGAGGATGCAGGGAACAGAAAGCTAGTAGGGACAAATTAGTGGATTATTAGTGGAAAGAAGTAACGCATGGAGAGATGAGACAACGAAATGTTTGGGTTCTTGGAGGAACCGGGTATATTGGCAGTGCGCTGGTCAGGCACCTTGCTGCTGAC
>PWRF01000083.1 GCA_003556325.1 Bacteroidales bacterium
AACATCTCGAAGAACAAGCAAAAAAAACAGGCAAGGACATGAAAAAGATGAACCTGGCCGAGATGGATGTGTTCTGGGACGAAGCAAAACGAATGGAGTAATGCTTTGTACCATCACAGCACCCGGGCTGTGGTCAAACCTTGCGAACATGCAATGGGTTTGAATTTTGATGTTTGAGGTTACCCGAGGCAACTTCAAACCTCAAACAGTTGCAGCACAACCCTTGAATTTTTGCCGGGAACATAAGTTCCCTCACTAACAATCAGTTGAAAAATTATAAACAGATGAACCGAGCACTTGCGAGCCCGGCGAAGCCAAACGCTGCCGGCAGGCTTGCGGGAATCTGTTTTGTGGTCTTGCAGACGGGCGGACAACGTTACACAATCCCTGTGGTTATTTCAACGCATCGTTGAGATACATCTCAAAGTCATATAACACCCCTTTTGCCGTTCGATGCGGGATCTTGTCGAGCAGGTATGCAGCCTGCACCGCGGGTACTTCCCTGATGCTTTTAACCAGCTTTGTTATGTCTGAGCCTGCCGGCGATTGCCTGCAAAGAAACAGGTAGTCCATGTTTTTTGGCTCAGGGAAAAGGATTCCCTGGCTGCCCCTGTTAGACAACAAAAAGTATCGCGCCCGTAAAGCCTCTGATTCGTAGTGGAACACAGAGAAGCTTTCTTCTGCCTCTTGTTTTGCCGGGTGATGGACGAAATCAGGGAGGCGGCGCAGGTCTGTTTTCAGCTGCTTGTTAAGCAACCAGCACAGCCGGTAGTCTTTCAGAGACGAAAAAACCCCAATGATCAAAAAATCAGGAGTGTATTCCAGATCAAGCTTAAGCTTTTTTGACATGGCCGGAAAGCTTTAGTGTCCTGAAAGACGTGTTCCTGATTTTCAGCAATAAAAGAAGGTTGCTTTGTTCAGGACACGTTTTCACTGACAGGTGTCTGTATGCAAAAGTAAAATAAGGATACCACAATCCAAAGGGGAGATGCGGGAATTATATAGCTTCCCTGTTAACGATAAGTTCCCAGGCCTGCCTGGAAGCATGTTGTTCGGCCTTTTTAATAGAAAAATCCTGGCCACGGCCAGCAACGTCCTCTTCAATTACCAGCTCGATAGTATACAATTTGCCTTTTTTGCTGTTTTCTGTTTCCGCTACGAGGTTATAGGAGACTTCTTTTCTTTCTTTTTGTGCCCACTCTATGACCTTGCTTTTGAAGTTGATGTCGTGCATCATCATTTCTTCTATGTCGAGATGGGTTTGTATGATGTTTCTGATAATAAGGTTTTTTGTGAACTGATATCCTTTGTCGAGATAAATCGCACCAACGAGTGCTTCAAAGGCATCGCCCATGATGGATGATCCGGAGCTGTTTCCGTCTTTGCTGGCTTCGATAAGCTGGTCGAGGCCTAGTTTTCTTGATAATGTGTTTAGATTGCTTCTGCTTACGATGCGTGATCGCATTTCTGTAAGGAAGCCTTCGTCTTTAAAGGGAAATTTTTTGAAAAGAAAGTCAGCTACAACAGATCCCAGCACGGCATCTCCGAGGTATTCGAGGCGTTCATTGCAGTGGCGGTGGCCATTGCCTATGGTTACGGCTGCCGATTTGTGCTTGAAGGCCAGCTTATAAATGGAAACATTTCTGGGTTGATAGCCGAAAATATTTTGTATGGCTTCAGACAGCGATTGGTCCGGAGCCTTGCGCCTTTGCCTAAAAAACGATAAGAATCCCAAAGCAGATTATCTATTTTTCAAACTTTTTGAATGCTACGCAGGCATTATGTCCGCCGAAGCCAAACGTGTTGGAAAGGGCTATATTTACTTTCCTTTCCCTGGCTTTATGAAAGGTAAAGTCCAGTTTGTTGTCGATCTCGGGGTCATCGGTGAAATGGTTGATGGTAGGGGGCACCACATCGTTTTTCACCGCCAGAATGGTGGCGATTGATTCAGCTGCTCCTGCTGCTCCGAGCAGGTGTCCTATCATCGACTTGGTTGAGTTGATGCTGATCTTGTAGGCATGGTCGCCAAAGAGGCTTACGATGGCTTTGGGTTCTGCAATGTCGCCCAGTGGCGTGGAAGTACCATGTGTGTTGATGTGATCCACGTCGGTAATGCTCAGCCCGGCGTCTTCCAGTGCGTTTTGCATCACTTTTACGGCACCCAGCCCTTCGGGGTGCGGACTTGTCATGTGGTGTGCGTCGGCCGACATGCCTCCGCCAACGACCTCCGCATAGATTTTGGCGCCGCGTTTCAGGGCGTGTTCCATCTCCTCAAAAATAATGGTGCCACTGCCTTCGCCCAGCACAAAGCCGTCGCGGTCCTTATCAAAAGGCCTTGAAGCCGTTTCCGGGTCGTCGTTGCGTACCGAGATGGCATGCATGGCACTGAATCCGCCTACGCCGGCTTCGTTGACGGCTGCCTCCGAACCGCCGCTGATGAACATGTCGGCTTTGCCCAAACGAATAAGGTTAAAGCTGTCGATCAACGCGTTGGCAGAAGAAGCACATGCGGATGTGGTCGTGTAGTTTGGGCCGCGGAAACCATATTTGATGGAAATATGCCCTGCGGCAATGTCGGCGATCATCTTGGGAATAAAGAATGGGCTGAAACGCGGAGGCCCATCGGTTTTTGCGTAACCAGTCACCTCCCTGAGAAAGGTTTCCAACCCGCCGATACCACTTCCCCAGATGACGCCCACGCGGTCCTTGTCAATCTTTTCGATATCAATACCGGCATCTTTCAGGGCTTCCTCTGTGGATACCATTGCATATTGCGTAAAAGGATCGTATTTACGCGCCTCCTTGCGATCAAAATGATCAGAGGGATTAAAACCCTTTAACTCACAAGCGAAACGGGTCTTAAACTCAGAGGCATCAAATTTTGTAATTGGGGCGGCACCGCTAACACCCTTCAGTAATGCGTCCCAATAGTCGGTGGTGTTGCTGCCTATGGGGGTAAGAGCGCCTAATCCTGTGACGACTACTCTTTTTAGTTCCATTCCGTAAGGTTTTGTTTAACTTCCTAAATGGAGCCCACATGGGTACTTTCCTTCTCACGCGAAGAGGATTACACCGGGCATGTGGGCTCCACCTTTTAAATCAACTTAAGCTTACTTGCCTTCCTTTTCAATATAAGCAATTGCTTCTCCTACCGTGCTGATTTTCTCAGCCTGGTCGTCTGGAATAGCTAGGTTGAACTCCTTTTCAAACTCCATTATGAGCTCAACAGTGTCCAGAGAGTCTGCACCAAGGTCGTTGGTAAAACTTGCCTCGGGCGTTACTTCCTTTTCATCTACACCAAGCTTATCTACGATGATAGCTTTTACTCTTGTTGCAATGTCAGACATGGTTTCTCCTTTTTTTGTTAAACAGGCTGCAAAGAAAAATATTAAATTCGTTATAACCAACTTTTTTGCTTTGATTTTTGTTTTAAACATTGCAACACTTTGTTTATTAGCAGTATAGGATAAACTAAAAACATAGTTGCAATAAGATGTCCGGTAAAAGAAACAGGATGCACCCTTCTTTTCCTTACTTTTAACCGCAATTCATGTGCATAACGCCAAACAAATATAATGAAAAATCCTGTTAATAAGATGCGTTTAGCAATAATGGCCTCCGGAAGAGGGAGCAACGCCGTAAACTTCATGGAATATTTTGGTTCTCATCAGCGTATAGAAGTGGCACTGGTGGTAAGCAACAATCCCGCAGCAGGGGTGCTTGACAGGGCTGCTGAACATGGTGTCGGCAGTCGTGTGCTCACAGCGGGCGATTGGGGCAGAAAAACAGAAGTGCTGGCATTCTTTGCTGATTATGCTGTTGATGCAATCGTTCTGGCCGGTTATATGCGGCTCATCCCCGAATGGCTCATCAAAAAGTTCCCCAACCGCATTTTTAACATCCATCCGGCCCTGCTCCCGGATTTTGGAGGAAAGGGGATGTACGGCATCCATGTGCACCGTGCGGTGATCCAATCTGGTGTTAAGCGAACCGGCATTACCATTCACCTTGTCAATGAGCGATACGACGAAGGGCCCGTTCTTTTCCAGGAGAGCATACCTGTTTACCCGGAAGACACCCCGGAGAGCCTGGCGGTGCGGGTGCAACGGCTTGAGCACTTGTACTATCCACGGGTTGTGGAGGAGCAGCTGTTGGGGGAGAGAGGAAGTAAAAATGAAGAATGAAAAATGAAGAATGAATGTCTCGTCCTGAAATAGGTTTACACTTTTTGTAAACAAAGATCAGGATGGGTCAAGAGGAAAGGCGGGTCACAAAACCTGAAACCCCATAGCACCATAACGTTGTCACATTTGCATCCTGGTAAGAAAACAGATTGCTCACATTCGAGATCTCTCCCTTGGTTCGAGAGACGATTCTCAAACTTC
>PWRF01000053.1 GCA_003556325.1 Bacteroidales bacterium
ACGCAACCGCTTCAGGCGCTGGAGTCAAGGGTGGAGGCTTGGTTCAAGCCGCTGGCCTACGCCCTGATCCTCCTCAGGAAGGGCGGGTACCCATGTGTGTTTGCAGCCGATTACTTCGGGGCCAGCTATACCGATACGGATAAAGATGGCCAGGAGCAACATGTGGAAATGGCCAGCCACCAATGGATGATTGACAAGATGCTGCACGTCCGGCGCACCTTTGCCTACGGGGAAGAGCACGACTATTTTGATGACCCGAACTGCATTGGCTGGGTACGCACCGGCAACGAGGATCACCCCGGCGGTGCCGCGGTGGTGCTAAGTAACGGCGAGGGCGGATCCATCCAAATGCAAACCAGCGCCCCCGGCACAAGCTTTGTCGACATCACCGGGCACGTCACTGAGCCTGTTGTCACCGACAAGGAAGGCATGGGGGATTTCTCCTGCCTGGCTGAATCGGTATCCGTATGGGTCCCCGGTGAGTAATGATCTGAGCATGGTATCCCTGACAGTATAGAACGATCGCGGAGATCTGCCCCGCGATCGAAATGCTTTTTTTAAAATTACGGACTGTTTTGTTTGGCCTTTTAGCCGGCTAGGTTGTGATGCCGGAAATATAGCCCATTAAAAACGATAGCCGACGGTAAAGCTGATTGCCTGGTTTTTGATCTCAACGATGTCGTGGGGAGAAATGTCTGCCAGGCCCCAATGGTAGGATAAGCCAATCAAAAAGTTGTTAATTTCCACTCCTCCGCCAATTTTCAGGCCAAAATCAATTCTTTTCAGGTCGTCCTCGTCGCCCGAGCCCCATTCAATATCCTCTTCACCGGACTCTGTTTCCGTTTCGCCGTTGAATGTTGCCGTATATTCGTACTCCATGGTTCCTGTGAGGCCAATCCCAATATATGGGCCCAATACGCCATACAGGCCAAGTCCGTTACCCAGGTCGTGGGATAGCCGTGCTGTTATCGGAATATCCAGGTATAAAAGCCTCAGAGTTTCCTCAAATTCTTCGTTGAAGGTCATACCGGCCCAGGTATCAGTGTATTCTTCCGATGCTTTATACCCCCTGGAAGCAAGAAACAAACCGGTTTCCAGCGATAAAACGTCAGAAAAGGGAAATTCGACCGCGGCTCCGACGACAAAACCGGCTTTCCAGTCTGTGTCATCATCCATGTCCCAATCGTTGTCTGTCTCGAAAGACATGTTTGAAAGAGTCAGACCACCCTGTAAACTGATGGTCTGCGAGTTTGCACCTGTAGCCAGTGCAAAAACCAGCAACACACTTAATAGTAAATGGACTTTTTTCATGATAAATAAATTGTTTTGGTTTTCCTACTCGTAAGGCTTTTCGGATCCGCCATGTTTTAACGACAACAGAAGGTTGTTCGCAGAACCAAAAGTAATTAACATTGGCGAGAAACACAAACAATTCGACAAAATGTTTTGCGTAAATTTCATCGACTCTTTTTATTTTTGCAGGTACATACACTTTGTTTTCTTACAGTTTTTTTCAACAGAGAGATTCAAGAAAAAAGATAATTGCTTTATGGAAAGGGAAAAGGCGCTTGATTTACTGCAAAAGCACGTAAAGAACGAAAAGATGATCGCACATTGCCTGGCTTCGGAGGCGGTGCTTAGGGCGTTGGCCGGCCGGCTGGGCGAGGATAGTGAGAAATGGGGGCTTGCAGGTTTGTTGCACGATGTGGATATCGAGATTACCAATGCAGACCCCCGCACCCATGCACTGGAGGGGGCACGGATGCTTGAGGAGGCGGGTGTTGATGCGGATGTGGTGGAGGCTGTTCGGCTGCATAATGAGGAGGCCGACCATGGCGGAGTACGGCACAAGCCATTGCATCATGCGCTGGCTGCCGGAGAGACCATCACCGGGTTGATCACCGCTACCGCGTTGGTATACCCTGACAGGAAAGTGGCCTCTGTGAAGCCTAAGTCCATTACCAAGCGTATGAAAGAGAAAGCTTTTGCCGCCTCGGTAAACCGGGATACCATACGCGAGTGTGAAAAACTTGGCCTCAGCCTTCAGGAATTCGTGGAGATTTCGTTGGGAGCCATGAAACAGGTGGGCCCCCGGATAGGCTTATAGGTCTGCACTTTCTTTGAGAAGTTGCATTTCCTCGCCTTCGAAGGCATCCATCGCTTTCAGAAACGTCCTGTCGCTTTTATGCAGGACGGGGTAAAAAGCCTTGGGTCCGAAAATGTTTCGTCCGATGTATGCTTTGAGGTTTGTTTTGATCAGCTTTTCCGCTTCGGGGCTCAGGTTTTCAGGCGCATGGGAGCCATGGCCTCCGGCATACTCCAGGAAGCTGTGGAATATTTCGCGGCTTATTGAGAACTCCCTGGTATATCTTTCGGCGGACCCGTAATTTTCAAGAGACGCCCTGTGCCTGTCGGAGTAGTCGAAGGCGAAAGTATAGATGTGACCCCGGTTGAAAACGCGGTTGAAGAACCCGATGTCGTTGTCGGTTTGAAGGGGTACAAAAATGTCGGGCATGATGCCGCCCCCGCCATAAACCGTCCTGCCTCCCGGTGTCTCAAAGCGCAGGCTGTCGTCGAAATAGATGCTGTCGGGGCTGATCAGCTCCCCGTTATGATATCGTTGCAGGAATTCGGAAAAGTAGGCTTCTTCGCCTTCGTCATATGGCTTTTGAATGCTTCGTCCTGTAGGGGTATAATACCTGGCAACGGTAAGGCGCATGGCCGACCCGTCGCCCAGCTGCATCTGCTCCTGCACCAGGCCTTTGCCAAACGAGCGCCGGCCTGCCACCAGGCCGCGGTCATTGTCCTGCACAGCACCGGCTATGATCTCGCTGGCCGATGCCGACCATTCGTCTATCAGCACAATGAGGGGCTGTGTCCCGAAACGTCCGGCTCTCTCAGACCTGGCATAATTCCTGGGCCTGCGCCGGCCATCTGTATACACTATGAGCTCTCCCGGCCTGAGCAATTCTTCAGACACCTCGATGGCAGCATCCAGGAACCCCCCTCCGTTGCCGCGCAGATCCAGTATCATCTGCTCCATTCCCTGCTCTTTTAATTCGTCGACCCCTTCAATAAACTCCTGGTATGTTGTGGCCGAGAATTTGTTGAGGCGGATATAGCCGGTTCGTTCATCTGCCATGTATGCGATGTCAAGGCTGAAAGAAGGGATCTTGTCGCGCGTAAGCGAAAAAGAAAGCAATTCGGGTAAGCCGGTGCGTTTTACCTGTACTTCCACAGTGGTACCTTTTTCTCCCATGAGCATGTCAACAACTTCGTCGGTTGATTTATTGACGCCCGCAATCAGCGTGTCTCCCACAAAGATAAAGCGGTCGCCGGGCATGATCCCTGCCTCCTCGCTCGGTCCGCCCGCTATAGGGTTGATCACCACAAGGGTGTCGCTGATCATATTGAACTCAATGCCAATTCCTTCAAAGCTGCCCATCAGCGGGTCGTTCATGCGGCGGAACTCTGCTGCCGGAATATAGGAAGAATGCGGATCGAGATTTTGCAACAGGCTGCGGATGGTGCTTTCGGTCAGGTCTTCCCTGGACACCGGGTCCACATAGGAGTCGAGAATATAGTTGACTACGTGGTTCAGTTTGTCGTTGCGTTCGACCCCAACGGAGAAGAAAGGCTGATCATTTGTGCCAGCCCCGGGCCTGCGCAGGTTTACTCCCAGGAAAAAGCCCAGCACCAGCACCATGGCCAGGATGACAGGCATGTATACTTGTGCGCGTATGTGGAGGTTTCGCTTTTCGTTCATAGCAGCAATGCGATAAAAGTGTGATGTACCGGTACCAAACAGCGTTCCAATATGTACGAAGGTAGCCATATTGACCCGCATAAAATGTTATTTTTTCTTAAATGGCGGTTTTTTGCGTTATGTTGTTTTTTTCATTTTTGCAGTCAGAACAATCCATGCAATGCTACCGGCCACCACGTTTACCACGATCTGGGTGGCATGCGTGATATAGGCATAGGAGGTAGCTGGTTCGGGTGCGATGACGTAAAGTTCCCTGAGGGTAATAATGGTAAGAAAGTGATAGGTGCCTATCCCGCCGGGTACGGGTGCCAGGATGCCCAGGCTGCCAACGGCCAGCAGGGTCAGACCGGCGAGCATAGTCAGGTGTGAGGTTGCTTCTATAGCGAAAAAGCAAAGATATACCGTCAGGTAGTATAGAAACCAGATCATCAGGGTATACAGGACAAACCAGCCTTTATGCCGCATGGTTTTGATGGTGCGGAACCCGTTGCCAAAGCCGTGCAGGTGTCTTTTCAGCCGGAAGAAAAAACTTCCTTCCACGGGGTTTTTCATTTTCTTTTTAAAAAAAAGCAGGGTAAAGATGATCAGGCCTGCAAGCACTGTTGCAGTTAC
>PWRF01000228.1 GCA_003556325.1 Bacteroidales bacterium
AACCTGCCTCAGCTTAGCGAAGGGTAGGCAATCCTGACGTGGTATATGTTCAGAAGCATTCTTTTAAAGATATCCTTCACCGTGGTTATGTCTTTGAAGGTGATATCCGCGTTATCGAATTGCTTTTCCTGTACCTGCGTGTCTATAATGCTGTCTACCAAGTCATTAATCGTTTTTTCGTCTGGTTTTCCCAGACTCCTGGAGGCTGCCTCCACTGAGTCGGCCATCATCACCACGGCGGTCTCCTTGGAGAAGGGGCGCGGACCGGGGTATATAAAGTCGGTTTTCTCAACTTCGCTGCCATCATTCTCTTTGACCTGCATGTTATAGAAATACCTGGCCGTAGTGGTGCCGTGATGGGTTCGGATGAAGTCGATGATATACTCCGGCAATGAATTTTTCCGGGCCATCTCGATGCCTTCGATAACATGGGAGATAATGATCCGCGCACTTTCCTTGTAGGAGATCTCGTCGTGGGGATTCATCCCGCTGGTTTGATTTTCAGTGAAGTATTGCGGGTTATTCATCTTGCCTATATCGTGATACAGGGCGCCGGTACGTGTAAGCAGGCTATTGCCCCCTATGGCAATGATGGCTTCCTCGGAAAGGTTGGCAACCTGAAGCGAATGCTGAAAAGTACCCGGAGCCTTTAAGCCCAGGTTCCGGAGCAGCGAGTTGTTGGTGTCTGCCAGCTCCAGCAGCGAGAAGTCGGTAGGCATGCCAAACATGCGCTCAAAAAGAAAAATAAGCGGATATGCAAAAAGAGTAAGGAAAGCCCCTCCGGCCAGGTATGCAAAGTCAACCAGGCGCAGGTTCTCAAAAGAACCGGTATGCGCCAGGGATAGGCCGAAATAGACGGCCGAATAGGTGGCAAAGATCAACGTAACAGTGACAAAAAGCTGCGAGCGCCTGCGCAGGCTTACCATGCTCAAAATGGCAATGATCCCCGCAACAAACTGAAGGAACACAAATTCAAAACTTCTTGGGATCAAAAACCCTATCAGTATGATGGTGATAATATGTATGTAAAGAGCGAGCCGGTTGTCGAAAAAGGCTCTTATGATCACTGGCACCAGGCATACCGGCACAAGGTAGAGGTAGTTTATGTTGTAGCGGATGATAAAACTGGTAAGAAACACCATTAATAATATGGACAGAAGTATGAGCAATATTTTCCGGTTATCGAAAAAGACGTCCTTGCGGAGAAAATAGAGAAACAAGAGGAGCACCACCATAGAGATGCTTACCAATACAAACTGCCCGCCATACATTAATGCCTCCAGTGCTGTATCTCCGATCTGCCTTTGGTATTCTGCACGGAATGATTCGAGGATCTGGTAGGTTTCAGGACTGATCAGTTCGCCTGTTGAAACGATCTTTTCACCTTCCTGCACTATGCCCCTGGTTACCGGAATGTCATCCAGTTTGGCCTGAATGCTTCTCTCAGAGAGTTCCTCATCATAAATTACGTTGTGAGTCAGGGATTCTTCCAGAATCGGTTGCATCAGCTCATGTTCCACCCGGCCGGAGTGATCTTCAAGGACTGACAACACATAGATATAGGATTCCTGAATGGTATACAAGCCCCCCAGCACCCTGCTGCGTGCCACATTATCTTCCACCACCCGCAACTCGAAATTCCCGGGCTTATCCCTGAACTCATCATCAAGGAATATGATACCCGCGTCATACAAATGCCTGAGGATATCCTCGCCCAACTGAAGGCTTTGCCTCTTCACTCCCCTGTCATTGCCTTCGGGATACGCCTCTTCCCAGGATTGTATGAAATTTTCGCGGAACGACTCGATCATTGAGGCCTCTACATCAGGTAGGCGCTTGAAGAAAGGAACGAACTCTTCTTTCACCTGTTCTCTTTCCCTTTCAAGCTCCTGCTCGGTTTTCAACACCGCAAATGTAAAGGGTGCGATAAGGTCTTCGTGCATCCAGGGGCGTGCCTGCTGGTATTCATAATCAAAGCCGGGCTGCCGCGGAAACAGCTGAACCAGCAAAACGATACTCAGGATCACGAGAAATCCTTTGTAGATATTGGCATATTGCTTTTGCAACCAGTGAAGTATCCGTATCATAGTGATATTCTGACAATACTAATTAAACATACCTTTCGGTTAACTTTCATTTTCAACCATCTATTTTCAAAAGCCTAACGAATTTACAAATAAATGCCCACACTTGTTTTTAATCCGTCGAAAAAAACCTAATTTTATAAACTGGTAACATATGCTTTACACCCATAATGAATTGAAAACACAAACAGGGAGGCAGGTTATGAAGAACGGTATTTGCCTGATTGCTGCCGCGGCTTTGCGCATGCATGCAGATCATAAGAGCGAGATGGTATCCCAGATTCTTTTTGGTGAGACCTTTTGCATCCTGGAGGCCACCACAAGCTGGTATCATGTAGAATTGTTCCATGACCATTACCGGGGTTGGGTGGCCCGGAACCAGGTAAAAACGCTAAGCGATGAGAGTTTTGAGCTGCTTGAGAACTCAACGAAACAATATGCGGGAGATATGCTTGCTGGCATACGTGAGATAAAAACGGGCGCGCATTTTCCTGTTAGCGGCGGAAGCACCCTGTATCCGGGTGAGAAAGGGGTCGTAAAGATATCAGACAGGGAGTTCAGCTACGAAGGGGAAGTGTTAACTCCCGAAACCGTCCGTTCCCGGGATATCGCAAAGCTTGCCACGAAGTTCCTGCATACGCCATACCTTTGGGGTGGCCGTTCGGCATTTGGCCTTGATTGTTCAGGGTTTGTGCAGCTCGTGTATAAAATGGCAGGCATCTCTTTGCCCAGGGATGCTTATGTCCAGGCCAACCAGGGCAAGCCGGTTCACCTGATCCACGAGGCATTGCCGGGTGATCTGGTATTTTTTGATGATGCTGAGGAGGTAATTGACCATGTGGGCATTTTGATTGACGAGGCACACGTGATCCATGCCCATGGTACCGTGCGCATTGATAAAATTGACCATCATGGAATATTCAACACCGATACAAGCACCTATTCCCACCCCCTGCGACTGATAAAACGAGTTACCTGAAAGCTTTCCCCGTTACAGACCGTGCTTCTGCGTTGAACTTTCAAGCAGCCCCTGATGTTAAACAGGGGAGATTTTTTTATACCTTTGCACATTTGTTACACTGCATGTCAGCAGGTGAGCGCCAAGCGCTAGCATTGTGCTGAAGCACTTGATGATAAAAAACGATTTTGATGATACGAATTACACTACCAGATCAGTCAGTAAAGGAGTTTCCCAAAGGCGTTACCGGCCTGGATATTGCAAAAAGCATTTCTGAAGGCCTGGCGCGGAACGTCTTATCTGTAACGGTTAATGGTGAGGTACAGGATCTTGACATGCCCATCAACGAAGACGCCGAAATAAAGCTAAACACATGGGATGACAAGGACGGCCGGGCTACGATGTGGCATTCCTCTGCACATATTATGGCATCTGCCATTGAGGATCTCTATCCGGGTACCAAGTTCGGCATAGGTCCTGATATTGAAAACGGGTTTTACTACGATATTGACCTGGGCGACAAAAGCATATCCAGCAATGATTTTGATAAGATCGAGAAAAAAATGCTGGAGATCGCGCGCAGTAAGGAGCAATTTGTACGCACCGAAGTGCCCAAGCAGGAAGCACTGGAGTATTACCGTGATAAAGGGGATGAATACAAGGTAGACCTGATCAATGATCTTGAAGACGGCACCATAAGTTTTTACAGTACAGGCAATTTCACAGACCTTTGCCGCGGTCCGCATCTGGTTGACACCAGCCCTATCAAGGCGGTAAAGCTGTTAAACATAGCAGGTGCCTACTGGCGTGGCGATGAGAGCAGGAAGCAGCTCACGAGGGTGTACGGCATCAGCTTCCCCAAGCAAAAGATGCTGAAGGAATACCTGGAGATGCTCGAAGAAGCGAAAAAACGTGACCACAGAAAAATTGGCAAGGAGCTTGAACTGTTTGCATTTTCCAACAACGTTGGCCAGGGACTGCCTCTCTGGTTGCCTAAAGGGGCAGAGCTCCGGGAGAATCTCGAGAAATTCCTCAAGCGCGTTCAGAGGAAGGCCGGTTATAAGCCCGTTATATCGCCGCACATTGGCAATAAGAATCTATACGTAACCAGCGGGCATTACGACAAATACGGGGATGACTCTTTCCAGCCCATATCCACTCCTTCCGAGGGCGAGGAGTTTTTCCTGAAGCCCATGAACTGTCCGCATCACTGTGAGATTTACAAGAACAAACAATATTCCTACAAGGATTTGCCAGTTAGGTTTGCAGAGTTTGGT
>PWRF01000115.1 GCA_003556325.1 Bacteroidales bacterium
CTGCGTTTCGCTTCGTCAGCGTAACCCTGCTGGCTTTCCTTCTACTGGCCCCGCTGGTGGAACGCCGCACACGCCATACGGAAGAGCCCTTGCTGATCTTTTTGCAGGACAACTCCTCTTCACTGCTTTTTGCAGAGGATTCCACATGGTATTACGACCACTACATACCCGGCATGAACGAATTTCTCGAGGGCCTTTCTGATGAGCATGACGTAAGGCGTTATACCTTTGGAGAGAAGTTCTCCGATCGCGACCGGGTCGACTTCTCTGACCGGGAAACAAACATGTCCAAGGTTTTCAGGGAGATTGACGCAAGATACAGCAACCGGAATATTGGTGCGGTGGTCATGGCGGGTGACGGGATCTATAACAGAGGTATCAACCCTCTCTATGCTTCGGCAAATGTTCCCTATCCCATTTATACCGTAGCACTGGGCGACACCGTGCCGCGCAGGGATGTGATCCTGAAAAACGTGAATCATAACGAGATAACCTACCTGGGAAACCGGTTTCCCGTTGAAATAGAGGTAGAAGCCCTGGAAAGCGAAGGACTCACAAGCCGCCTTACGGTGAGTCGCGACGACGAAGAGCTTTATGCCGAATCCATCCGGTTTACCTCCGGCCATCATATCGAAACCGTCAGTTTCAACCTGGAAGCCGATGAACCTGGCATGCAGCAATACCGTGCAAGTCTTTCTCCGGTTGAAGACGAAGTAAGTATTGATAACAACAGCCAGGACTTTTTTATCGATGTTATTGATAGCCGGCAGCAGGTTCTGATTTTGGCCAACAGCCCGCATCCTGACGTGGGGGCTTTAAAGGAAGCCTTGGTAAGCAACGACCACTACGAGGTTGAGGTGAGCCTTTTCAGTGATTTTGATGGAAGCCTTGAGGCATACGACCTTGTCGTGCTGCACCAGCTTCCTTCGGCTTCCCATTCCCTGGAAGCTTTTGTGCAGCGTGCTGATGAGGCAGGCTCCGCCCTTCTCTTTGTGATTGGCAGCCAGACAGATCTGACAGCCTTTAACCGGCTCGGGTCAGGCCTTACCATTCAGTTGCGCTCCGAAGAAGCCTCCGAAGCATCACCGGCCTACAACCAGGCATTTGTGTTGTTTTCCCTGCAAGAGGGCACACGTAACCTCTTCGACTACCTGCCCCCTCTTAAAACGCCCTTTGGCAACTACGAAACGTCCGGGGTCGCCCATGTGCTGCTAAACCAGAGGATCGGTGCGGTTACGACCGAAGATCCACTGGTGATGTTCCACGAAGCTGGTGAGAGGCGAACAGGAGTTATCGCGGGTGAGGGTATATGGCTCTGGCGCCTGCACACCTTCCTGCGCCAGGATGCTCACGACCTTTTCGATGAGATGATATCGCGAATGGTCAACTTCCTGTCGGTCACAGAAGACAGGCGCCTTTTCCGGGTGAATACCGATCACCTGATCTACGAAAACGAATCCGCCCTTTTCGAGGCAGAACTCTATAACAGGAGTTACGAGCTTATCAACGAACCCGACGTTGAACTTACCATTATAAATGAAGAGGGAACGGAGTTCCCTTATGCGATGGGCCGCACGGCAAATGCCTACAGGATAGATGCCGGAACCTTTGAGCCCGGCACCTACGCCTGGGAAGCCCGCACGCAAGTGGGAACCGATGTCTATACCGAAGAAGGAATATTCACCGTCGTTGCGCTGGACCTGGAAGGCCTGCGGACCATTGCCGACCACCGGCTGCTCTATCAGCTTGCCGACAACACAGGAGGCGCAATGTATTACCCCGGCCAGTGGGACGAAATGGCAGACAATATAAGGCAAAGAGACGATATCAGACCCCGCATTTATGCCCATAAAGAATATGCGGAGATCATCAATATGAGATTCCTTTTCTTCATTATCCTGTTTTTCCTGGCTGTAGAATGGTTTGTAAGAAAAAGAAGCGGCAGCTATTAACAGACGAAAATGACCGGCAATGACTACTGAACAGATTGTCTTATATATCATCGTAGCGATCATCATCCTGGACTATTTGTTTGACAGGGTAATGGACTATCTCAATGCAAGCCGGTGGAGCAAAACCCTCCCGGAGGAACTTAAGGGGATCTATGACGAGGAAAAATACCGGAAATCCCAGGAGTACTCCCGGGCAAACATGTATTTCGGAACCCTCACCAGCACGCTCTCATTTTTATTTATCCTCCTGATGTTATGGTTCGGAGGCTTCGGCTACCTGGACGACTTTGTCCGCCAGTATACTGAGCATGATGTGTGGATGGCTCTGCTGTTTTTTGGGATCATCGGTCTCGCCTCGGATGTCCTCTCCACACCTTTCGATATCTACGGAACATTTGTCTTAGAGGAGCGCTTTGGCTTCAACCGGACAACCCCGAAAACCTATGTTCTCGACAAAGTAAAGGGATGGCTGCTTGCCCTGGTCCTTGGCGGCGGCCTGCTGGCAGTGTTTGTGTGGTTTTATAAAGCGGCCGGGTCCCTTTTCTGGCTCTATGCCTGGATCCTGTTCAGCGCCTTCAGCATTTTTATGACGATGTTCTACAGCACACTCATCGTGCCTTTGTTCAACAAACAAACACCTCTTGAAGAAGGGGAGCTGCGTTCTGCCATCGAATCCTTTGCAAAGAAAGCAGGCTTCCGGCTTGACAACATTTTTGTGATAGATGGTTCAAAAAGAAGCGCAAAGGCCAATGCATACTTTAGCGGCCTTGGCCCCAAAAAACGCATAGTGCTGTTCGACACCCTTATTAAAGAGCATACCACCGAAGAGCTTGTTGCCATCCTGGCTCACGAGATCGGCCATTACAAAAAGAAACACACTACCCGGGGAATGCTGGTATCGGTGCTGCACACAGGGGTTATGCTCTATCTGCTCGGAATCTTTATCAACCGGCCCGAATTGTCGGGGGCCCTCGGAGCCTCCGGGCCAAGCTTTCATATGGGAATACTTGCCTTCGGACTGCTTTACTCGCCGGTATCTTTGGTGCTCGGCATCATTGGCAGCAACCTTAGCCGTAAATATGAGTACCAGGCCGATGCCTTTGCTGCAGAAAAATATGATCCCAAACCGCTGAAGGAAGCACTGAAAAAACTATCGGTGAACCATCTGAGCAACCTGCGGCCGCATCCGGCCTATGTGTATGTGCATTATTCCCATCCGCCGCTTCTGAAACGACTTGAACATCTCGACAAGTTTGAAAACGATCACCAGGATGCAGGTGCTGCATAGACAACACAGGAGAGATGGGTGTTCCCGCCGGAAACAACCTTTTTCTCATCAGGATATAAGGATTGCCGATGGCGCTTTTTTAAAAACTATAGCATGCAACAAGCTGTAATCCCTTTGGCAGAGAAATTACGGCCTCAGAACCTTGACGACTACCTGGGGCAGGACCATCTTGTGGGAGATGGCGCCATTTTACGTAAGGCAATCGAAAGCGGCAATGTGCCCTCTATGATATTATGGGGCCCTCCGGGGGTGGGAAAAACAACACTGGCCGCCCTGATATCCAAAAGGCTCACCATCCCCTTTTTTACCCTGAGTGCCGTCAGCTCAGGGGTGAAAGAAGTTCGGTCTGTCATACAAAAGGCAACCGAATCAGGGGGCAATGCCATTCTTTTTATCGACGAGATCCATCGTTTCAGTAAATCCCAGCAGGACAGCCTGCTTGGTGCGGTTGAAAGGGGTGTTATAACACTCATTGGCGCCACCACAGAAAATCCTTCCTTTGAGGTGATTGCCCCCCTGTTGTCGCGCTGCCAGGTCTATATCCTCAAAGACCTGCAACCCACTGACCTGAAAAAGCTGCTTGCCAAGGGCAGGAAGCTTCTCGAACAGGAAACGGGCAAGAAGATCACTGTCGCTGAAACAGAGGCTCTGATGCGTATCTCGGGAGGAGATGCCAGGAAACTGTTAAATGCGCTTGAGCTGGCTGTCAACGCGGCAGAAACGCAGCAGGTAAAGCTTACGAACCAGGTCGTGCTGGATGCGATACAGGAAAACATGGCCCTGTACGATAAGGCAGGGGAGATGCATTACGATGTGATCTCCGCCTTCATCAAGTCGGTGAGGGGCAGCGACCCCAATGCCGCGGTGTATTACCTGGCAAGGATGATTGAAGGGGGAGAAGACCCGAAGTTCATTGCCAGGCGACTTATCATCCTTGCGTCGGAAGACATCGGAAACGCCAACCCCAACGCATTGCTGCTGGCGACCAGCTGTTTCCAGGCTGTTACCATGATAGGTATGCCGGAGAGCCGCATTATCCTCTCGCAAACTGCTACCTACCTGGCATCCTCTC
>PWRF01000205.1 GCA_003556325.1 Bacteroidales bacterium
CCACATAACCCCATAACCCCTTAACCTTAACCTCAACCTTAACATCATATTTAACCCATGAAACCCCCATAACAGGGTTTTTGACACAAGGGGGGATGATTACTGGGATGTTTCGACATTTTGGCATTTCGACATTTTGACAGTTGCAACACAACCCCTGAACTTTTGACAAGAACATAAACACCTCAATAACAATTAGTTGAAAAATATAAACCCATGAAACCCTACATCATCCACCCAATCGCCGCGATCCTCGTTCTCCTCTTTGCGGGTGCAGTTGCACAGGCACGGGAATATCATATTACAAGCCTTGACATTACATTAGAGCTTGCCAGTGACGGCAGCATGCTTGTGCAGGAGGAGAGAGTTTTCGCATTTGAAGGCGCTTTTTCAGAAGTGTTTCGCACCTTTCCACTCGACGGCCAGGCTCGGTTTGATGATTTTGAAGTGTCGGTCGATGGCCAAAAACATCCGTTTGCCACGACTAAGGAGCCGGGCACCGCCATGTTGGATCCGAAAGAGGGTTACCAGGAGTTGCGCATTTTTCTTGATGCTGTGGACACCCGCAGGGAGGTTGTCATAAGTTTCAGTGTTACCGGGGCCATCGGGCGGTACGAAGATATGGCCTTGCTTTATTACCAGTTGATTTCCGACGAATGGGATGTAAGCACAGGGAACATACGGGCCCGGATCATCCCACCGGAGCCTCTTGATGAAGGGCAAGCCCGGCACTGGGTGCACGGATCGCTGGATGCAGTTTCCACCATGATTGAGGAGGGTGTGGTATTGGTTGATCTGGGCCGGCTTTCTGCAAACCAGTTTTTGGAAATCCGTGCCTTATACCCGGAGGGTGTTTTTTCAGAGATGCCGCAAAAGTCAGGAACAATCGAAGAAGAGGTGCTGGAAGAGGTGGCGGTGCTGGTGGAAGAGGCCAACAGGCTTCGGGAAGAGGCTATAATCAGGGAGCAGGAGCGGAAGGAGCGGGCTGAGCGTGAAGCGCAACGACATGAGCTGGGCCGGCTTATGGCGATTCCGCTCGCTTTGTTGGTGGTGATTTTGTGGACCTGGCTGTTTCGCAGGTTTCGTAACAAGCCGGTGTTGCAGGAAAAGCCCGGTGCTTTTTCCGGTCTTCCCGACAAGGAACGCCCTGCCATGGTGAACTATCTGCTCAACGGTACTTTTGTCAACAGCAATGCCCTGATATCGACGATCTTCGACCTTGCTCACAGGGACATCATCACCATAAAGGAAAGCGAAAAAAAGGACAAGCCTCTTTTCGGGAAAGCTCGTCCCGGCCTTTATTTTGTGCTCAACAGGGACAAAATGGATCGGGCAGATCCACCCCTGCTTCCCTACGAGAAAAAGCTTATCCGTTTTCTTTTTGAAGAGCTGGCTGAAACGCCCGGCGAGATCAGCCTGACCCGGATGAAAAAGAAACAGACACGCATGCAGAAATTTTTCGCTTCGTGGACCAAAACGATAAAACGGGAGGGTAAGAAGAAGGAGTGGTTTGACAAGCGCAGCATCCAGGGTCAGCAGCTTGGCATCTTGTTTGGCGCGCTGCTGATGGTCGGGTTTCTTATGCTGGCCGTATTCGTTTATGGCCCGTGGCTTTTGATCCCCGCCGGGGTGTCTTTGGTGGCCCTGCTGGCATCAATTGGCATTGCACACCGCACGGAGGCGGGCGAAAAAGCTTACCGGCAATGGAAATATTTGCGGAACTACCTGAAAAAGCACGATTTTGAAACGGACATGCGGGAGATGGATGCCTTTACTGTGAATGCTTACCTTATATACGGAATGGCCATGGGACTGGGGCCTAAATACTTCAAACGCCTCACAAAGGGCATTGAATCGCACGGCTACCATGGCTATCTCCCCTGGATCATCCTGCATCAACATAGTATCAGCAGCTTTGGCGACACCATTAACCAGGTGATCTCGACTACAAGCACTACGATGAGCTCGGCCAGCGGGATGGGTGGCGGCGGCACTGCTGGCGGTGGCGGAGGAGCGGCATCGGGCGGGGGAGGAGCCCGGTAAAGTGGTTGTGAGTTGGGAGTCTCGTCCTGGATGAGTCGGGCAGATTATGCTTTAGTAAGTTTTTGTCATTGTGGCGGGTACTGCGATGATGAAATCTGCCAGGCCAAGATGTGCTTCTGCCAGCTGGTCTACTGACTCCTGCTCTACTGTGCTGATGGTCATTACCCGGAGGTTTTCCTCACTGTACTCGTGAAGATACCACACGATCCCTTCGTCGTTATTGGAATGGTAGGCGCCGTGAAAATGTATAAAAATACCGTTTTCCGGCATGTTTTGGAGAATAAAATGGGCCATGGTCGCGTCCTTTATGGCCTGTGCTTTGGGAAAGTTCTCGGTGCCATGGGCGGGAAGTCCTTCCATTTCCAGCATCGCGCGATATCCCGGCAGGTCCGGATCATAAGGAACAGGTAAGGGGGCTATCCATGATTTTGCTTCGTCGCTCAGCTCCTCCAGTGCTTCGAATCCGCCCCTGTGTACCATAGCGGCATACCTTCTTGGGATGTTGGTGGCAATGAAGTTCAAGCCATTTTCCCTGGCCAGTTCCACCAAAGGCCTGTAATCCGTGTCGTAGTTGTTCCAGAGCCTGGCCTCTGAGGTGAAGTGCCGTTCCATGATCAGGCCGCTGAAGTATTCGTCGAGAATAACCTGGTTGTCGGCTTCCAGCATCTCGGCACCCATCACAAGGTTTTCACCGGCATACTCAAAAAGGCCGGTGCTTAACTCGAGTTGCAGCCAATGAGCAATGGGGTTGTTGTGCAACTCACCAAACATTACGATCTCCGCATTTGAGGCACCATCAAACATTTCATGGTAAGTCACGGGGTTCCCCTCTCTGTCAAAAACCTGGTAAGCAGGCTTGTGGCCTTCTGCAGAAACGTGTAAAACCAGGATTTTCAGGATTACTGTCAGTGCAAGTGTTTTCATGTGTTTGTTTTTTGGCAACTAGTTGTTGTTGGGGTGTTTGTGTTTTCGCAAAAGTTTATGGGTTGTGTTGTAACTGTCAAAATGTCGAAATGTCGAAATGTCGAAACGTCCCAATAATCATCCCTCTGTGTGTGTCAAAAATGCTGTTCCCGAATGGTCGGGATTTACAACATGGGGGTTTGGATTCGCAGAGATCGCAAGTGCCAGGTTCATGGGCCCTTTTCAACTAATTGCTATTGAGGTGCTTATGTTTTTGTCAAAAGTTCATGGGTTGTATTGCAACTGTCAAAATGTCGAAATGTCGAAACGTCAAAACAATCACCCCTTTGTGTCAATTCTTTGGCTATGAAACATACCAGGCCTCGCTTTGTTCAACATGATGGCAAACTGAATCAGATTGCAGATTCCGGGGATAAGGTGCGGGGGCTAATTGCCTTTCGGTTTTTTAAGGCCGTTGCCGGAAAAAGCCAGGGGAAGAAGGTCCTGGACCTTTTCTATGATCACGATACTGCCTTTTTCTGTGCTGAGCAATATTTTCATGGGCTGATGCTGGGCCAGCTCGTATTCGAGCAAGACCTGGCGGCATGCTCCACAGGGAGAGACGGGGCTTTCGACAGGTACCCGGTTGGATCTGGCGCTGATGGCAATTTTTTTCATCGGAACGCCAGGGAACATTGCAGATGCGGCAAAAGCAGCAACACGCTCGGCACATAAGCCGCTTGGATAGGCGCCGTTCTCCTGGTTAGACCCTTTTATCACCTTGCCGTTCTCAAGTAAAACAGCGGCTCCCACGTAAAAGGTGGAATATGGCGCGTAGGCCTGTGAACACATCTCACGGGCAAGAGCAACCAGTTCCTTTTCGTCATCAGGCAGCGACTTGTCGTTTTCAACTTCGTAATACTCAAAAAGCACATCTTTTCTATTCATGACCTGATCATTCGTCGATATATCGGTTGGGGTTTCCGTGCACAGCATTTGCGGAAAACCGCCGCAAAGATACTGATGCAGTGCGAACCCTGTAAGAACTTATACGAAAAAGCCGGGAAAATGTTTTCTCTTTAGGCTTTATTTGTGTCAAAATAAGGGCAGGATAAAAGACAAAATGACAAAAAGACAAAATGACAAAATGACAAAAAGACAAAAAGACAAAAAGACAAAAGGTCAGAAAGCCACGGCTTGCGTTTGACTTAATCTGAAGTAGTCACGACTTAATCTTAACCTTAACCTTAACCTTAATCTTAGCCTCAATCTTAGCCTCAATCTTAGCCTCAATCTTAGCCTCAATCTTAGCCTCAATCTTAGCCTCAATCTTAACCTTAATCTTAACCTTAA
>PWRF01000209.1 GCA_003556325.1 Bacteroidales bacterium
CAGCGTGGTTTTCCCGGTGCCATTCCTGGCAATCAGCGCAACCTTTTGCCCCTGGTCTATGCTTAAAGAAATGTCTTCAAAAAGCACATTTTCGCCATATGCCTTGCTGATGCCCCGGGCCTGAATGTAGTTAATCGCTTCCATCGAAGCGCAAAGGTAAAAAGAAAGGGCTTACGTATCGAAATATGCAATAAATTAGGGAACTTACCATGTATTGGTCATCGGATAATGAGCAATATGCCCATGGCAATAATGATGGCAGAAAACAGGAAGCGCAGTTTGCCTTCCTTGCCTTCAGGTTTTATATTGACCAATAGTTTGGGCCCGATAAATGCGCCTATGGCTGCTCCCGAGCCCAGCCACAGGATCAGTTCCGGATCGATTTCTCCAAGGATAAGGTGGCCTCCAAAGCCCGACAGGGCGTTTATAAAAACGATCATCACCGAAGTGCCGATGACCAGCCTGATGGGAAATTTAAGGATGAGCAAAGCAGCCAGCACAGGCGCTGTGCCGCTGGTGCCAAAAAGACCTGCCACGGCGCCGGAAATCAAACCAAATATTGCAATGTACGGCATTTGTGAACGCTGGATCTCCTGAAAGCTTTCCGGTGGGGTATACTCTTTGTACCCTTTTTTTTTGGGCATCCGCATTGTGAAAAGTCCAAGTACAATACAATAAGCGCCGAAGGTTGTTATCAGTGTAGCCGGGTCGATGGCATTGGATATCCAGGCACCCAGCCATGCTCCTGCCAGTCCGAAAGCCCCGAAGCTAAGCCCTATGGGGAGGTTAATGTTCCGGCGCCTGTAATGTTCGAAAGAGCCAATTACTCCTATGGGTATGACTGCGGCCAGCGATGTTGCGATGGCGACCCTCGGTTCTACCTGGAATAGCAGGATCAATGCAGGTGGGAAAAAGAAGGCGCCGTTTCCTCCGATCATGGTGGCCAGCAACCCAATTACAAAGCCCAGCAAAGGCAACCACAAGTAATGTAACTCAACAGCAGATTCATAGATCATAACAGGGCAGCAGATTAGTGGTTTGTCAATTCTCCAATGGCTTTCAAATACATGGTTTTTCTTATGCTGACAGTGGTTTGTGCTTCAATATGGTCGCTAAGGGCTGCCTGCCATTGCGCTTGAGCTTCCAGCAGGTCAGTCAGTGTCTCCACTCCCTCGTGAAATTTGTCCTGGCTGGTTTCCATGTTTTCATCGGCATATTCAAGCGCCGACGCGGTAAGTTCGAGGCGGGTCAGGGCATCTTCCAGCTGTAAACGTTCCCTCGCCATTTCCAGCTGGAGCAGCCTGGCAGCATCCTTCTTTTCCAGCCTGGCTTCTTCTTCTTTCAGGCGTGCAATGGCCAGTTTATTCCTGCTTTCGCTCCAGTTAAAGATGGGGATGCGTACCAGTGCCATTGCAGACAGGCTGGTGTTGTCGCTGGTTTGTCCTCCGACCTCAATACCTCCCAGGTAACTATAACCTGCCCTAAATCCAATTTCCGGGAGCATCTCAGCCCGGGACATCTGCACCTGTTGCTCACTGATCTCAACTGCTTTTTCCAGCATTTGGTATTCGGGTCTCTTAGATATTCGTTGATCGTATTTTTCTGCAGGCATGATCTCTTCTTCAGTTACCTCGACATCCCATGTTACCTCCAATGGCGTATGCAAAGGCAGCCCCAACACACGGCAAAGATCCATGCGTGCCAGTTCCCTGCCGCTTCCGGCCTTTTGTACTTTTAATCTGGCCTCATTTCGCTTAACTTTTACCTTCAAAAGCTCGTTACGGGTAGCCATCCCCTCCGCTTTGCTGTCTTCAATGGTTTCTACGAGCTCCCCGAGTAACTCCAGGTACTTTTCAGCAGCCTTTTCCATCTCCAGCACAGCAACATAGCGATAGAATGCTGCATCGGCTATGGCGATCACTTCCGTGGTTTGCAGGTCGATGTCAAGCGAGGCAAGCGATGTGCCGGTTTGTGCCATGCGCCTTGCGATGCGGACCCTGCCACCGGCATAAACTACCTGGTCTATTTCCACCCCGCCCATGGTCACTCCTTCGAGGCCGATACCCAGGTCGATATCAGGCAGGATTTCTCCAATCAGGTCGGGCAGGCCGCTTTCCATGCCGATCAGGAAGAGCGGGTCGAGCATAAAGCCGATCTCATCGGGAGAGTAGAAGTAGAGACCGGAGGCCTTCAGCCCGGGAAGCTGGGCTGCCCTGGCAATTTTTTCACGGAGCAAGGCCTGGTCAAGCCTGTTTTCCGACATCTTTACCTGCCTGGAATACTCCAGGGCCATACGCCGGCTTTCATCCCGGTCCAGGCTCACGGTTTCCGTGGCGCCGGCCAAACCCGCCAGGCAAATTAGCGAAACACCCATGAGACAGCCGAAAAATCTTTGTAATATCATGTATAAAATGTTTTAGATGGTCGAAATATCATTTCGTCAAAATGCCCGCTGTTGCCGATGGCGGGAAGCCCAGATGTTGTCACCAAGGATGCTTGTCTGAACAGTTGTCCTTCAAACAGTTCTCATACCAAACAGCCTAAGTGCTGACCCTACGCATTCTTCAAATAATCGACATTCGCCCACTTGCTTCTTGCTACATACTAAATACTTCTTACTTCTCCCGCCCGGCACGTCTGATTAACTCATTCTCAGAAACGATATCGTTGTCATACCGATGTTCACCGCCAGGTGTATCATCATGATCGTCGTACTCTTTTTCGCCCTGATCATTACGTTTGTCCGTATCTTTTGAATCGGTGGTTGTATCATCTTGCGGTTCGTCATCATCAACCGGGGTATCCCTGTATCCCTTATCCATGCCTTTTGAAAAATCTATGCGAAAGAATACCGCATAAAACACGGGCATCATCATCAGGGTAATGACAGATCCCAGGAGTAGTCCGGACATCATGGTAACGGCCATGGACCCGAACATGTCATCGTTTATCAGGGGCAACATACCCAGGATGGTGGTGAGTGATGCCATCATCACGGGTCTTAGCCGTGAGGAAGATGCGTCAAGCAATGCCTGGTAGCTTTTCTTTCCATCGTCGATCTGTATGGCTACTTCGCGCAGGAGTACGACCCCGTTTTTGATCATCATACCCATCAGCCCCAGTGCTCCAACGATGGCCACAAAGCCGAACTCCCTGCCGGTAACCAGCATTCCGGGTACGATCCCTATAATGGCGAGCGGCAGGCTCAGGATGATGATCAGGGGGTTCCGGTAATCCCTGAACAGGGCGATGAGAATGGCGATCATCAGGATTACGGCCAGGGGCAGGTACATGAACAGGTATTCCTGTGATTCGGAGCTGGCTTTATACTCACCATACCATTGCATACGGTACCCGGGTGGCAGAGGGATGCTTTCGACTTTGTCGCGGATCCTCGTCCGGACAGCGTCCGCTGTCTTTCCCGGGATGGGGTTGCTTTGAGCGCGCATGGCGCGCTGGCCGTTGTATCGTCTCACAACGGGTTCTTCCCAGTCTACCGCGATCTCATCCACGGCTTGCCTCATGGGAACAGCACCCAGCGTGGCCCTGAGCATATCGGCCGGTTCTATGATGCCGGTCACCAGCCCGGTGATCAGTTCCGGATCAAGTCCTGTGGTGGCCGGAGTCATGGCAAAAACCGGGGCCGTTTCGAGGTCCTTTACAGGTGTAGTGTCCAACTCTGTAAGCCGCAATACGATTGGAATGGACCTCCTGCCTTCATAGAAGTTCCCGATCGGAAGGCCGTCGGTTGAGGCCAGCAGGGACAACGCCACGTCTGAGCGCGCCAATCCTGCTGTACGTGCCCTTTTCTGATTATACCTGGCCACAAGGGATTTGGATGCCGGCTCCCAATCGTGGCGCACCAGCACGGCCGTTGGCTCTTCTTCCATGATTGCCGTGGCCTGGGCTGTAAGGTCCTTGAGAACGCCCGGGTCAGGACCTGTAAACATGACTTCCAGCGGAAATTCCATGTACATAAAATTATACCGCTGCACGCGGGCATAGGCTTGCGGGTAATATCTGCTCAGGTAATCCTGTATCTTTTCAACATTGTTCATAAGGCTTTTAAAGTCGGTGAACTGCACGATCAGTTCGCCATAACTCATAGACGGGGTGGCGACATAGCGAACCAAATTATATCTCGAAGGTGTGCCTCCGAGACTTGTGGTCACACTGGTGATGTCATCATTCGCCAAAAGGTATTCTTCAATTTCAGCCAAGTCTGCATCTACTTTTTCGATACGGGTACCGGCGGGCATGCGGTATTCGATATAGAGCTGGCTGTAGCTCATATCAGGAAAGAAGGTTTGTGGCACAAAGCGAAACAGAAACAATGCGATACCCAGCAGCAGGACGACCATGATCACTGCAATGCTTTTGTGCCAAAGCAGGTAGCAGAGCAATTTGCGGTGTATCCTGTAAACGGGTCCGGAATAGGGGCTCTTTTTTTTGTTTTTTTGTTTCTTTTTTGAGAAGTCAAATTGATAGCTTGCCATTACCGGCGCATGGGTTAGGGCGAGTATCCAGCTCAGAAGCAGAGAAACGGCCAGTACGATAAAGAGGTCGCGAACATATTCGCCGGCGGTGTCGGGCGACATGAATATGGGGAGGAAGGCGAGGATGGCGATCAGCGTGGCACCAAGCAGGGGTATGGCTGTTTTGTTCACGGTGTTTACCAGTGCCTTTTGTTTTTTCATGCCGCGTTCACGGTCGGTCATGATGCCGTCCACAATGACCACGGCATTGTCTACCAGCATCCCCATGGCTACGATGAAAGAGCCAAGGGACACCCGTTGCAGGGTTCCTTCAAACAGGTTGAGGATGGCCAGGGAGCCGAGGATGGTGATCAGCAGCCCGCTGCCGATGATGAAGCCGCTGCGCCATCCCATGGCCATCATAAGGATGACCACCACAATGATGACCGACATGATCAGGTTGGTCATGAAGGTTGTGATGGCGTCGCGTACTTTATCGGGCTGAAAAAACACCTTGCTGAAGTCTATGCCTGCCGGGATGCGTTCTTTTTGCAGTTCAGCCAACCTCTCATCCACACGTTCGCCCAGCTCGATCACGTTGCCGCCACTTTCCATGGCAATGGAGATGCCCAGAGCCGGCAACTTGTTGTGCCGCATGGCCTCACGGTAAGGCTCCTCAAGTCCGCGTTCAAGCGTGGCCAGGTCCGACATACGCACCTGGTCGTCCTCATGGCCCTGAATGACCATCCTTTTGATGTCTTCCAGGCTTTGGAAGGCGTCGTCCACCCTGATTCGGATCCGTTCGTCGCCAGATTCGAAATAGCCTGCATACACCTTCTCGTTTTGATCGGTGAGTGTAAGCAGCACCTCCCCGGGGTGGACACCCAGGCCGGCCATGCGTGCCTGGTCGATGTTGATATAAATGGCCGGTTGCCGGTCACCATAGATCTCCACCCGCTTCACATCATCAATGTGTTCAAGCTCGTGTTTGACCATTCTGCCGTAGTCAAACATGTCTTCATAGGAATGTCCGTCTGATGTCATGGCATAAAACAATCCGTATACATCTCCGAAATCATCAATGACCATCGGGGTTTGTGCTTCCAAAGGCAGGTCGGGAGTGGCAGCGATAACCCTGCGCCTCAGAAGGTCCCATTTTTGTTCCACGTCCTGAATGCTGACGGTGGGATGGAGTTCCACCCTGATCTCTGAGTAATCTGCTTCAGAGCGGCTTTCAACGTTGTTCAGCCCGCCCATGGTCATAATGGCCTTTTCCAGCACATCAGTGACCTCAAGTTCCACTTCATGGGCGGATGCACCCGGGTAAACAGTGACCACCAGGGCCTGTTTTACCACGATCTCCGGGTCTTCCAGCTTACTCATGGTCACGAACGACAGGATGCCTCCTACTACCAGTACCAGCAGAAAGAAATAAAACAATGCTTTATTCCGGAAAGCAAGATTGGTCATGACAGGCTAGGTTATAAGATATCTCCCACATTGGTATCCGAAGGTTCTTCCAGCGGATCTACGTTTTGTCCTTCGCTTAAAGTATGGACGCCGGCGCTGACCAGAAGGTCTCCGGGTGCCAGGTCTGCTGCTACCAGTGCTTTTCCGTCGTTGCCGATCCTGACGATCTCTACAGGCACAGCAGAAACACGGTTGTCGTCAGGAGCTATACGCCATACGGCGGCTTGCTCATTGTCATGAAAGATGGCAGAGGCCGGCACCGTAAAAAAGTTATTTTCATCTTCCCGGTAGGTGATGGTCACTTCCACACGCATGCCAGGAAGAATAGGGTGATCAGGCTGGTCTGCCATAAGGAAATAGGCGGGGTACATGCCATTCAGACCGGGGATGCGGCTGATGTTCCGCAGCTCCAGCGGAAAGGATTTTTCCGGATGCAGCCCTGTGGTAAAGCTGAAAGAGACAAAGTCCTGCTGCCGTAGCAGGTCCCTGTCGGGCAAATGGGCCAGCACCTCAAGGTCGCGGTGGCTGCTGAGCGACATGACAGGCATGCCGGCGTCGATCATTTCAGGAGGTCGAAAAAGGAGCTGCCCCACCTGGCCATCAAAGGGAGCCTCGAGCCGGGTATCTGCGAGTGCATCCTGGTGCGCCTGGTATTTTGCTGTGATCTGTTTTAAACCCGATACGGCTTCGTCGTAATCGCTGGCAGAGACCCGGCCACGCCTGTAAAGGGATATCACGCGCTCCGCCTCGGATCTGATGCCCTCATATTTGGCTTTTGTAGCCTCAAGCTGCGTCTCATAATCGCGGGGGTCGATCCGGGCCAGTAACTGGCCTTGCCTGACTTCCTCGCCTTCCCTGACATATACTTCCAGGAGTGGTCCGGGCACACGGAATGAGAGATTTACATCAGTTGCGGCCTGTATTAATGAAGGGTAGCTTTTGGTAAGATAGGGCTCATGTACTTCCGGTTGTGTGACACGAACCGGGGTTGACCGTTCCTCCCTGGTATCTTCCTCACCGCAGGATGAAAGGAAAATCATCATCCCAATAGAAAAAAGCGTAAGGGTGTATTTTCTGTGCATACACGAATGGTTATATTTTGATATATGGCACTATTTAGCCTGCATTATGAACAAAGCAGGATAGGATGATTTCGCAATATATGATGTTTTTGCAATTGTTTTTAAAGATACAACTTTCTGTTCGATTTTATCAAGAAGCCAGGTGCGTAAATCTGTCCAATAAGTCAGCGGGTCCTATACCAAATAAGATTTCGTGAAACGGCCATGACAGGGTTTTTGACACACAGGGTGTATGATTATTTTGACTTTTCGACCTTTAGACATTAATTTAAACACCTGAATTATCAGTTATAATGGCCATACCATCATGATGAGCGGAACCCCGATGATGGTGATGATCACTTCCAGGGGCAGTCCCATGCGCCAGTAGTCGGTAAACTTATAGCCCCCGGGGCCCATCACCAGGGTGTTTGACTGGTGCCCTATCGGGGTAAGGAAGGCGCAGGATCCTCCAATGGCGACGGCCATCAGGAAGGGGTCTATGGAATACCCTGTGCCGTGTGCGACGCTGATGGCGATAGGCGCCATCAGTACCACTGTAGCTGCGTTGTTGATAATGTCAGACAAGAACATGGTTACGACCAGAACCAGGCCGAGCAGTGCCCAGGGAGGTATGTTGCCACCCAGCTCCAGGATCTGGTCGGCGATCATTCTCGCGCCCCCGCTGGTCTCCAGGGCGCCGCCAACGGGGATCATCGCTGCCAGCAGGACGATCACAGGCCAGTCGATGCTTTGGTATACGTCCTTAACCGGGAGGATGCGTCCCAACACCATAGCCAGGGCTGCCATGGAGAATGCGACCTGCACGGGAAGCAAGCCTGTGACTACCAATACGATAGATACAGCAAAAATTCCAAGGGCTGTGGGCACCTTGCGTTTGTAGCCAATCTTCAGCCCCCTGTGTGCCAGCGGCAGGCAGCCGATCGCCGTGGTAGCGTCATCCAGCATGTGTTCGCGTCCTTGTAAAAGCAACACGTCACCAGTACGAAAAACCACATGATCGAGCCGTTTGCGGATCCGCTGGTCTTTGCGGGCTACAGCGAGCAGGTTGACTCCAAAACGGCTTCGCATGCGCAGGCTCGCTGCAGACTGTCCTATAATTGGTGAATCTGCCATAACAATGGCCTCTGTGATCTGAATGTTTTTTGATCCCTCAGCATCCTTCCGGAACTTTTTGTCGCCCACCAGTTTGGTTTTTGTCTCGTCGAGAAAGATCTTCAGGTCATCCGCATCAGATTCTATGATGATGATGTCATTGTATTTGAGTGTGGTGTTTGGTCCGGGGGCGTGTATGCGCTTGCCATCGCGTACGAGTCCAAGGATCTGCACCTCCGCATCCGTTAGTTTTTCAATGTCACCGATGGACGCGTTTTTAAGCCTCGCATTCCGGGTAACCTGCACTTCAGAGATGTATTCTTCTATGTCGAAGCGTTCGCTTTCCGATTTCTTGGCAGCGCGTTGCGGCAGCAATCGCCATCCCAGGAAGGATATAAACAGGATTCCGGCGAAAGCCAGCCCGGCACCTACCGGTGTGAAGGCAAACATGCCAAAGGCTTCTCCCACTTCGTCGGCCCGGAACGTGGCGATGATGATGTTGGGAGGTGTGCCGATGAGGGTGGTCATGCCGCCAAGGAGAGAGGCAAAGGCAATAGGCATGAGGATATAGGATGGCGGATGGCCGCTTTTGCGAGCCATGGTGATGGCCACCGGCATGATGATGGCCAGGGCACCCACATTGTTCATGAAAGCGGAGGCTACCGCCACCAGCACAGACAGGGTGATGACCTGCAACAGCAGGCCCTGTCCAACCCTCATCACCCACTTGCCCAGCAGGTCAATCAGGCCCGAAAGCTCCAGGGCCTTACCGATCACCAGTACGGCTGCCACGGTGATCACAGCCGGATGGCCGAAACCTTCGAAAGCAGCTTGCGGCGTAATGGCCCCGGCGATGACCAGGATGAACAAGGCAATCAGTGCTACTGCATCGTGCCTTAACCGCCCCCAGGCAAAAAGAAACAGCACCAGGATCAAAGTACCAAAGACGATTCGATGTTCCATGAGTCAAAAATACTATTTATTTCAAGGTTTTCTTCATAACAAAAATGACAGGATATAACTCTTTAACCCCATAACCCAGCAACCCCAGAACCTTTTTGAACTGATTACTGTGAATATTAGTATATTTGTCTGAAGGAGAAACCTGCTCTGAACAGCGGTTGTGTGCAAAAAAGCTAAAAGCCAACAGCCAACAGCTAAAAGCCAATAGCCAGCAGCCAAAAGCAGACCTTTCGACTTTTTGACATTTCGACATTTTGACAAAAGATACACTATGGGTAAAGCGATCGTAAAATGCACCATTGCCACTTATGGGATCGATGAATATGTGGTAGAGGTCCCCTGTGAGAAGGACGATGTTGACGAAATTATTATTTCAAGGGCGTGGAAGAAACTGAAAGAAGACGAAGGCGGGTCGCTGCCTTATGGCAATCGCACAGCTGAGATTCTTAAACGCACGGATTAACTCTCCTGTTTCTCAGGTCTTGTCGTCGCTTTTATCTTCCTCCAGTTCATCCAGGATTTGTTTCACATCCGTTTCGGTGTGATGCAGTTTTTCCTTGCAGATGCGGATAAGCGAAGCGGCACGTTTGACCTTTTCAGATAACTCGTCCACATTGATCTCTCCCTCTTCCATGTCTGTCACGATCTGCTGAAGCTCTTCGAAGGCTTCCGTGTAGGTGATTTCTTTGTCAGTCATGTTTGTGGTATTTATAATTTATTGAATGTCGAAAAGTCGAAAGGTCGAAAAGTCCCCGCAGCCAATACCCTTCCCACGTGCGTCAGCACTTTTTCATGCATCAACATCTTGTCAGGGCGTTTTGTTTTTACTGCTTACCGTGCTGGTGATTTTCCCTTCAAGGAGCGTTGTTTCCAGAACGTCACCGGCTCGCACCTCCAGGTTTGACCTGATGGCCAGGCCATCTTTCCTGGTGATGCTGTATCCTCGCTTGAGCACATTCTCCGGGTGCAGGTGGTTCACACTGTTTTTCAGCGTTTCCAGGCGGTTGTTTTCATTACCTAAGTGAAGCTGGGTGAGCTTTTTCAGCATCTGTTTGCCCGCTTCGAGGCTCTGCTGGTTGTTTCGCAGCAGTTCATTGCTGCCCCGTTCCATGGCATGACCAAAGTCGCGGAGGACATAGTTTTTAATGTGATTGGTCTGATGGCGTGTTTGACGGATCAGGTTGCGGGTGATTTCCCTGATGAAGTTACGGTTTGCTGTGAGCATGCCCCATGCCTGGCTGCGGTATAACCTCACCTGGCTTTTAAATTCCTGGCTGGCGTGGGTTAATGATTGCCCGGAGAGTGTAACGATCTTTTTCTGGCTTTCTTCCACACTGTAGGCAAAGTTGTGGAAATGCTGGATCAGCTTTTCTGCAAGTTTGGTGGGCGTTATGGCATTGGTATGCGCCACCATTTCGGTGACCGTTTCGTTGGTGGCGTGCCCGATGCCCGTGAACACAGGGAGGGGAAAGCGGGCGACCGTGCTGGCCAGTTCGTAGTGATTGTAGCAGGTCATCCCGATGTCTCCGCCGCCACCGCGTATGATGGCCACGGCATCAAAATGGTGCTGTACTTTGCGGATCCTGTGCAGCTGAGCCATGATGGCACCGGCAGCTTTATCACCTTGCAGCAGGGAAGGGAAAAGGAGGTGAAAAAAGCTGTAATTCCAGGGGTTTTCATCGATCACCCGCAGGAAATCCGCATACCCTTTGCTCGTTTCCACGGAGATCACTGCAATGCGCTTGGGCAGCAAAGGCAGTTTCAGTGCCTTGTTCCGGTCAAAAAGCTGTTCCTTTATTAATCTTTCGATGGAAATCTGCTTTTCCTTTTCGAGGTCGCCGAGCGTAAACGCCGGATCGATGTCGAGGATACGCAGCGCCAATCCATAGAGTGAGTCGAAATGGATCCGTGCCAGGAAAAGGATCTTGATCCCGTCTTTAAGGGGCTCTTTCAGCACTTCAAGAAAGCGTTTGTTAATGCTTTCGTAGTCTGCATTCCATAAGATGGCACGCATCTGGGCCGTGGTCCTGCCGTCTCTTTTTTCCACCAGGTCGGGGTAGCAATGCCCGGATTGCAGGTAATGATTGAGTTTGTTCAGCTCTGCCTTCACCCAAAAGGCGCTCCCGTAACGATTGGAAAGCACTTTTTTGATGCTTTTCGTTACTTCTTCAAGGGAATACACGCGCTTTTCACCGATTTGCTCAGACATCCGGGATGGGGCTTTTTTTTGGCTCAATGCAGCAATGTTGGCTTACATGAACTGCCTTGTCAACGTTTATTTTGCTTCAGCTCGTTGCCAATCTGGTATGGGTCCCCGATTTTGGGGCCGGGGCTCCGGTATTCGCGCACCCCGCCGAAATAGATCAGCGGATTGGCCGCATCGATGTCCAGTGAGCCGATATCTTCCGGATTCTTAAGTTTATCGGTATCCACGTGGGTCTCCATGATCTCTCCCACAAAATGGTTGGTCCTGCCGATGATGCGCCAGTCGGTGAGGCGGCATTCGAGGTTCAGCGGGCATTCCTTGATGATGGGAGATTTGACTATTTTGGATGGCAGCTTGGTGAGGCCTGTCTCTTCGAACTTGTCCATGTCGTGCCCTGAACGAATGCCGCAGAAGTCGGCCTCCTTCATAATGCCGACGGAGGCAATGTTGACCGTGAAGTCTTCATTTTCCTTGATGGCTTCGCCGGAAAACCCGCGTGTGCCAACGGATATCCCCAGTGTTGGCGGCTGGCTGGTGAGCAGGCTCACCCAGGCTATGGTTACAATGTTCGCTTTTTCCATGTTGCCCGTCACAACCAGGGAAACCGGGCAGGGAAACATGATCTTTTTGGGTCCGAATGTGGTCTTCATGTGTTTGTAATTAATGTCAAAAAGTCAAAAAGTCAAAAAGTCGAAACGTCCCAGTAATCATCCTCCTGTGTGTCAAAAATCCTGTCATGGGCTAACAGCCAAAAGCCTACTTACTCTCAGAGCCCAGCGCTCAACATGATACCATCTAGTGTGCCCAATTAATGGTCTTCATATGGTTAAGCATCTCTTTGGCCATTTCCAGGGCTTTGATCGCCCTGGCGTGTGTATAGTTTGTCAGAAAAGTCCGGGCAAGCTCCGGGTTTTGCTGGTAAAGGGTTAGCGCGCTTTCTTCGATGGCTTCCTGCATGGCAAACTGCTCTTTTTCGAAGGGATCCCATTGTTCACGAGCCCAGCTGATGTATTCAGGATAGTTCAGGTCGAGCATTTTTTCCAGGCCTGTAAATATGTCGAATGCGTTTTCGGGGTCGTAATCGTAGGTGCCGTCAGGCGGGTCGAACTGAAAATGAACGTTTAGTGCCTGTTCGACTGTCCAGTCTTTATAATAAGGTGCAGGGGTGCTGGTGATCCCTGCATACCAGGGTACAAGCACGGAGCCGCAGGGAGCAGCGGTGGTTCGCCAGGCCACGGAGCCTATTTCCGTGGGCATCCAGCTTCTGAGCTGATATACCACCAGCTCCTGGGCTGTGCTGCTGCATATGGCGCCCGTTCCCGGCTGATGGTGCGGAGATGCGTTTTCGGGCATGCCCAGGACATGGGCAAGCGACATGTCTGGCTCTTGTCCTTCCATGTGTCCGTGGCTCCGGATGATGTTGGCCACATCGGTAACGGTGAATTTTCTGTCGGGATGGAGGGCAAAAGGCAGTTGCTCCTCCGCCGGTAGGCCGATTAGCTCTTCCTTCACCAGCGACTGGCTGAACCATTGCCGCGGATCCACGCCTTTTTCATCCTTAAAGCTGCCTTCCGGTGCCGGCCTGTTGAATGCTTCCCTGAAGCTGAAGGGCTCGCCGGATGCAGGATCATACCATCCTTTTTCTATGGCATATTCCACCAGGCCATCAGAAGCAATGACGTTTTCTTCATCTTCAAGGTCTGCTTCCGGTCCGATTATGTGAACGTTTGGAAGGAGCACGATCCCGTCATCCGGCACCCGCTGTGCGATGTAATGTTTGCCTTTCATTGCGGCCAGCATCCAGGCCTCCTTGGCATCCGCGATTATGTACGTGCGCCCTGATGCAGCATAGCCGAAGTGGTCCAGCAGCTCTGTGGCTATTTCCACGCCTTCGCGTGCGGTTCTTGCCCGCTGGGCAATGATTCTGCGCAACTTAAAGCCTATGCCGCCATCTGTTATCTCCCCGCGTTCCACGAGCTCTTCATAGCTGTCTTGCCGGGTGCGGCAGGCATCCGAGCCTACAGCCACACCGTGTTCGTTGAAGTAGCCATCGCTGAATTCAATGCCAATGTTGCTGGTCCACAAAAAGGCATACGTTTCTTCGGGCTGCGGCCACTCTCCGCCACGACGCAATTGAACCATGGCACCCGGCTCGTGTTGCATACGCGGCACATACCGGTAACTCATGTTGCGGATCCCCCCGTTTTGCTCCAGGTGCCCGAAAAGTACAGACCCATCTGCAGAGGCATCTTTGCCCACTACAACGGTAAAGCAAGCCTGCACTGGATTGTTTATTCCTTTGATAAGAAGTAAAAAGACCAATAAAAAAGTTGAAATGGATTTCATAAATAATGGAGTTCAAGTTAAGTTATCCACAAATTAACACAAATAGTTTTCACAGATACACACAAATGCCCCGGGTAACTTCAAATCCCGAATCAAAAATTCCCGGGAATTCGCTAGCGCTCAGCTTCAAGCCTCAAACTATAAACCTATTTGACCAGGCAAAATACATGGCATACCCGGACGTTTTGACCTTTCGACCTTTCGACTTTTCGACATTTTGTCTTTTTGTCCTTACTATTCATAAACGATTTCACCGCCCAGTACGGTTTTCAGTACTTTGATCTCGTGGATCTCTTCTTTTGGGATCTCGAAGTAGTCGCGGTCAATGACGATAAAGTCGGCCAGCATTCCTTCTTTGATCCGGCCTTTCCGTTCTTCCGAGAATTCGACATAGGCGGGTCCGGTCGTATAGGCTTCCAGTGCTTCCAGTCGCGTCATGCGTTGGCCTGGGATCCATCCGCCAGTCGGATTATTGTCCCTGTCCTGGCGGGTGACGGCAGCATGCAATCCGTAGAAGGGATTGAACGGCGACACCCCGTAATCGGAGCCGGCCGCGATGATGCCCCCCTGGTCGAGGATACTTCTCCAGGCGTAGGCTCCGGCTTCCGCCCGCTCTTTGCCTAAACGGTCTTCTGCAAAAAGCATGTCTTCTGTGGCATGCACCGGTTGCATGGATGCAATGATCCTGCCATCAGCAAAACGATTGATGTCGCCGGGATGCAGCACCTGTGCGTGTTCGACCACCAGGCGTGCTTCTTGCGGCTTTTTGCCTGTCATCTCCATGGCTTTTTCGAAAGCATTTAGTGTTACCCTGTTGCCCTTGTCCCCGATCGAGTGTGTGCGGGTACTGAAGCCCATTTCCAGCAGCTCCGCTACGAGCCGGGCATAAGCCTCTTCATCCTGTCCCAGGGCCCGCAGCGCTCCCGTTTCACCGGGCATGTCGCTGTAAGGCTCCAGCAGGGCTGCACCCCGGCCACCCAGCGAACCATCCACAAACTTTTTCACCCACCGCACCGTGTATCTGTCCTGGTGCAGCCCGATAAAGGGCTCACCCATCATGCGCGCTGTTTCGGCATCAACCGCATCCATCAGCCTGACACGCAAAAGACCTTCTTGATAGGCCTCGCTGCGACGAGCAACTTCAAAAAGATCGACCCGGGTCATATCATGTGCTGTTGTAATCCCCGCCGCCAGCAGGGCATCGCTGCCCAGGCGAAGAGCCTCAAGTTCCTCTTCATCGGTGAGCTTAGGTTCAGGTGGAATGTGCCCTGTTACCAGAGCTCCGGCCGCTGAAACCAGCACTCCCGATGGTTCGCCCCTGTCATCCTTCACAATGGTGCCTGCATCCGGGTTGGGCGTTTCAGCGGTGATGCCGGCTTCTTCCAGTGCCCTGGTGTTTGCAAAATGTGCATGCCCGCAATACCGGCGCAGCACAACCGGATTGTCAGGACTGACATCATCCAGCATTGACCTGTGGGGAGTTTTATCCCAAATGGCATCGTTATAGCCACGTGCAATAATCCATTCCCCTTCCTCCGCCTCCTGCACGGCATCTGCTATTTTCGACGTGAGTTCATCCAGGGGCAACCAATAGATGTCTAACGGAGCCAAAAGCATGTTCCGGCCCAGGCCTTCAAAGTGCATGTGGCTCTCGGTTAAGCCGGGCAAGACTGTTTTGCCCTGAAGATCAATAATGTTTGTATGCGACCCGGCATACTCCATGGCTTCATCTTCGTTGCCGACGAAAACAAACTTGCCATTTTTTACGACCATGCTGCTGGCACTGGGGTTCTCCTGGTTCAAGGTGTATATATTTCCGTTGATGAATACGGTATCTGCCTGGTGTGGCCTGCAGGAAAAAAGAACGGATGCCAGCAAAGCCAAAGCAAAAAGCAGAATTGGGTGTTGTCTGCCTGTACGTTTAAGAAGAGTTGCCATGTGTTGATAGTTTGTCAAAATGTCAGTAAAATCAAAACGTCAAAAGGATTGGATAAATGTGCCAATTTGCTAATGTGCCAATGTGCTAATGTGCCAATTTGCTAATGTGCCGATTTGCTAATGTGCCAATTTGCTAATGTGCCGATTTGCTAATGTGCCAATTTGCTAATGTGCCGATTTGCTAATGTGCCAATGTGCTAATGTGCCAATGTGCTAATGTGCCAATTTGCTAATGTGCCAATGTGCAAATGAAAGAGTCCTTTGTGCTTTGTTCAGAACAGGTTTATTCAATGTCAGGGTGTTACAATGCAGCCTTTGTCTGGCATGAGGCATTCACCAACCCGGTTCGCATCCATAAAGGGATTTCTCTGCAATAATAAGTAAAATTGATGATTTTTTTGATTGAAGCAGGAGTAAATTGTTTTTGCCCCCTGAATTGGTGGACTTTACACGTTATTTGTTTTTCTGACGCAGTTTTCATAGTTTTA
>PWRF01000038.1 GCA_003556325.1 Bacteroidales bacterium
AAGAATATTTTATCGATGAGCAACGCATGGGCCCTTACAAAATGTGGCATCACCAGCATTGGGTAAAGCCCATTGAGGGAGGGGTGCTGATGGAGGACGTGGTGAGCTACCGGCCGCCCTTCGGTTTCATTGGCGCCATGGCAAACGGAATTATCATCAGGAAAAAACTGAATCAGATCTTTTCCTACCGGAAAAAAGCACTGGAAGACCTGTTTGGTCTGTATCCATAGGGCGGGCCCGGCGAGGCCAAACCTCCATGTTGTAAATCCCGACCATTCGGGAACAGTATTTTTGACACACTGGGGGGTGATTATTGGCACCCGGCGCTGAGAGTAAAAAGGCTTTTGGCTATTGGCAATTGGCAAGAAAGCCAAAAGCTAAAAGCCAATAGCAGCCCTGTTTGTAAAACACAAACACCAGATAACCAATAACTCGAAAAATACTATACAGACGACTGCCGGTTAGATACCTGAGCGCTTATCCCTGAAAAAAGCCTGAAGCATCTCTTTTGACACATCTGCTTTAAGGCCCTTGATGACACTTGTCTTAGGATGGAGGATCTGGTCAGACAGTTTCGTATAGCCGCGTTTAGGGTCTGATGCTCCATAAACAAGTTTCCCGATCTGTGCCCAGGCCAATGCTCCTGCGCACATGGCACATGGTTCAAGGCTGACATAGATTGTACACTGGTCAAGGTATTTGCCGCCAAGGTGGTTAGCGGCAGCCGTGATGGCTTGCATCTCTGCATGGGCAGTGACGTCGTTGAGTCTTTCTGTGAGGTTGTGTGCCCTGGCGATGATCCTGTCGTTGCAGACCACGACGGCACCAACAGGTATTTCATCTTCCCTATAGGCTTTTTCGGCTTCCTTCAGGGCTTCCGTCATGAAGCGTTCGTCTGCAGACTTGTGGGAAATGAGCATCTTTTCTCTTATTACCGGCTATTCGGGAATGACATCCTGGTATTCAGGAATCCTTCTGTGTGGCCACTTGTCCTTCACCACCCCGTTTTTCATGAGTACCAGGCCCGGGTTCGACCGGATGATGGTTTTAAGCTCAATTTCGTCGGAGAGGTAAAAGAAATGTCTGTCGGGCGTATCATAGGCCTGTGTAAATTCATCTATGGCATCAGGCGTGGAACCGGTAAGGATGATAAAGGTGTGTCCCTCTTGATCTGCTTGTTTCCACAGGGGTGTGACCTTGTTTTCGAAGGCCTGCTTATTGGTGCGGTACAGGTCATAGGCAACAACCATGAAGAGGTAGCCCGGTTCTGTCATGTAAAAATCCGTGTAGTCTTCACCAAACTCATCCTGGATATAAAAATCTTCGATTTCAGCTTCCTCATAAGGCTGGATGATCTCTCTCCGTTGATCTTTAAACGACCATACTGCTGCCCACTCCGGGTCATCCCAGGGATAATCGTCTGCAGGATACTCCTTTGTCTCACCGGTTTCTTCGTTTTTAAAGATAAGATAGGTTTTTGCCACCTCTTCTGTGGGCATAACAAGTTCTGTTATATCGTTACCCACTTTCCAGGGCCTGAAATCAATCACGGGCAGATAACGAAGGCAGTATGCAGATAAGCCAAGAATGCCTGCCGTAATAAGGATCATAAGTATGTTGTCGACGGTTTTCGACCAGGGAGCTTTTATTTTGTTTCGATACACAAGCACAATGATGGCTGCTGCAAAGATCACCACGTTTTTATAAAAGGTTCCCCAGTTGCTGATGATTATGGCGTCTCCGAAGCATCCGCAATCGGGCACGGGGTCAGTAATGGCGATGTATAGCGTGAGCGGAGTGAAGAAAAGCATGAACAGGAATCCGCCCCAGGCACTGAGCTTGTATTTTATTCCCAAAAGCACTCCCATTCCGATAATGAACTCCAGGGTGCTTAGCAGTATGGCCATAGGAAGTGCCGAAAAGAATAGCCACTCTGTTCCGAAAGCCAGAAAATAGTCCTGGAACTTATATGCTGAGCCGAGGGGGTCGATGGCTTTTACAAAGCCTGAAAAGATAAATATTCCGCCAACCAGAATCCTGGAGATCCAAATGAGGGGCTTCATCTGTTTAATTTTTGGTAACTAGTTGTTGTTGAAGTGTTTGTGTTTTTGGCAAAAGTTTAGGGGTTGTGCTGCAACTGTCAAAATGTCAAAATGTCGAAATGTCGAAATGTCGAAATGTCGAAATGTCCCAATAATCATCCTCTTGTTTGTCAAATCTTTGGTATGGGAGCTTCATTTCATATTACTATGTGCATGAAAACTATCAGGAACAAAAATCTGACCCTCTCTGTCATGGTTGATCAGACAGGGTCAGATTTCCATCATTTCCAGACCGGGGCCTGGATTATTCGCGTTCTACAACCTGTCCAACGATGCGGAACCTTTGAGTGGGCCGTTCTTCGTTGTTGTAGTTGACGGTAACGCTGCGACTGATACGCTGAGGGCGCGGTGCCAGCCGGAACGATACCTCAATGGTTTCTTCTTCACCGGGCATGACAGGCTCCCTGGGCCAATCTCTTACCCTTGTTCCGCAGCACGCACGGACATTGTTAATCACCAGGGGCTCATCGCCGGTGTTGGTGAATTTGATCACCAGGTTTCCGTCTGGAAGGTCGTCCACATAAACGGTTCCATAGTCCTGCCGGTCTTGCTCAAACGTCAGAACCGGACCTTTTCTCTCATTCTCTTCGGCAGCGGTTGTAAAAACCATTATGGTGAGCAGGGCTGCCATGCTTAGAAATGCTCTGATCATCGGCGTATGTTTTAAAATTACAAAGTAAGATAATAAGTACTGATGTCTGATTATAAACTAAAAACCCGTTGGCTTGTTCACAAACACACGAATTTTATTATATTATCGCAAATATACGATAATGTTTTTGAAACTACAAAATGAATGCCGTAAAAGTAAAAAAAGTTTCAGCGATTTTCAAGAAAAAAAGCAAGAAAAGCGTAACGGTTAACCAACTTATAGGTTATTCCCCTCCCAGAAAAGCCATCAGGGATTTTTTCAGGGTACCCCAATGTTCTTCATTGATGCAGTATTTTACTTTAGGGGGTGTGATATTGCCCTGGATGATGCCTGCATCTTTCAATTCCTTCAGGTGCTGCGATACCGTTGACTGCGCGAGCGGGATTTCCTTGACAATATCACCGCACACACACGTGTCTTTCTCAAGCAACAGCTTAATGATTGAGATCCGGGCAGGGTGAGCCAGGGCTTTGCAAATCTTTGCAAGCTCAATGTCATTCTTCGTATATTGGTCTTTGACAGGCATGTGTCGTTAAGGTTTGTGACAGACAGTAAGAGGGCTATTGGTTATTAGCTATTGGCAGGAAAGATTTTACTCTGAGAGCCTGAGCGAATCCATCTGCGACCTTCTGAAATAAACCGTCACCCCCCCAGACCTCAAAATTCGGACAGGTCAGGCCCTGTCCCTGCAAACATTACGGTATAAAGCTTTTGATAAAATCATAAACACACAAAACCAATTTGTTGTAAAACATAAACAAATAAGTTGCTGGCCGTGTGTTTTATTGTGTATCTGCCGCTTAGTGGCAGCGATTAAGGCATTCGATCATCTGGCTCAGTGCTTCGTGTTTGAGGAAGTAGAATGTGTTTTTCCCGCTGCGCCTTGATTCCAAAACGCCTTTTGTCTTCAGAATATTCAAATGATGAGAAGCTGAAGCCTGTTCGATTTTAAGTGCTTCGTAAATCTGCGTAACATTCATTTGCTCTTGTTGTTCCAACAAACCGATGATTGCAATACGCATGGGATGTGCCATAGCCCTGAGCTTGCTGGCAGCCTCCTCTAATTTTTGGGGATCAAGTTTTGCGTTAGTCATAATACACTATTTTTTATAATCGTTAAAACCATAATTTTTACAAATGTAGTAAATATATAAATATGTTTTCAAGTCAAGTATTTTTTTATAAATTTTAATCGGTATTATTCACCTGTTAATGATTTTTCAACTAATACGTTATCTGGTGTTTATGTTTTCATCAGGACTGCTTTTGGCTATTGGCTTTTAGCTTTTGGATTTCTTGCCAATAGCCAAAAGCTAAAAGCCAATAGCCTACTTAGTCCATATGCCCCCTTGATAATAATCATCCTCCAGTGCGTCAAAAATCCTGTCATGGGCGTTTTTGGCTGCACACTTTTGATCCAAAGAACTCCCGGTTCATCAGTGCAATGAAGTCGACCGATATTCCCTTGGGGCAGTCGAACTCACATCCATATGTGTTGGAGCAGAATCCGAA
>PWRF01000061.1 GCA_003556325.1 Bacteroidales bacterium
AAATTGAACCTGATGGAAATAATCAAAATCGTCCTGGTAGATGATCATTCCATATTTTCCAAAGGCCTGAGTCTGCTTCTGAACGGCGTGCCAGACTTTAAGGTCGTTGGTGAAGCTTGTAATGGCCGCGTGTTTCTAGACCATCTCCATGATTGGCAACCCGACATGGTGCTGATGGACATCAAAATGCCCGAACTAAATGGCATTGAGGCGACACGCCTGGCGTTGCAGAATCATCCCAGGCTAAAGATCATTGCCCTCACCATGTTTGGTGAAAGTCATTATTGCCAGTCGATGGCAGAGGCCGGAGCACATGGTTTCCTGCAAAAAAATGTGTCGGGGACGGAGCTGGAAAAAGCGATACGGGAAGTAATGGCCGACAAGAACTATTTTTCACGTTCTTTGATGCAGGATATTTCACCCGAGCAAGATGAAAGGGAGAACCTGTTGATCAAGGAGTTTAATGAAACCCTTACCAAAAGAGAGCATCAAGTATTGGTGCATATTGCCGAAGGCCTCTCCTCACAGGAAATTGCCAAAAAAATGTTTATCAGTGCCCGCACGGTTGAAGGGCATCGCGCAAACCTGATTGACAAAACAGGCACAAAAAATGTGGTCGATCTCGTGATATACGCCATTCGTCACGGGATCATCCACATCTGATCCATCCCAAAACACGTAAATCTACCCTTTCAGCACCAGCAAACGGTTGCTACTTTTGTCATTTTTGACAAGATATGCAGATCTCCATTGCCACCATTGTTGCTGACCCTATGTTTAAACGCGGCCTGCACATGCTCCTGAATGAAATCAGGCAAGCAGAAGTTGTGCATTCTTCCTTCGAGGCAGAAGCTTTTATGCAGACCTCTTCATGCCCAGATATCATCCTCATGGACACCTCAACCAGGCTTCAGGAAAACCTGGATCAGGCCACCAGCCTGCTCAAACATCTCCCCAAAACAAAAATCATCATCCTGACCCACCTGGATCTTTTGTCATGCCAGGCGTTTATCAGGAAAACCGAAGTCCATGGTTTTCTGGTCAAACCATTTGGCCTCAAAGACCTGAAGCATGCCCTTGAAATGGTCAACGATGGCGGATTCTATCATAACTGAAACAAAACAAGCACTGTAAAACAGGTATTTTTACGCTTTTGCCAGCTTAATGGTATATCTACATTTGTCATTCCATATTTATTCACTCAATAAACCAGTACTATGAAAAGATGGATACCCCTGACATGGCAAACTTTTCCATGGCAAAACAATCAAGCAACCAAAGTCTTGATGAGCTTCGTGCTGTTGCTGTTCTTCAGCACAAGCATGCAGGCACAGTACTTCAACAAAATCAACAGCGGCGAGCTTGTTGATGAAAAGCAAAGATCTTACTCTGCCACCTGGGCAGATATCAACAACAATGGTTACGATGACTTGCTCATCCTCGACCTGGAAGCTTCAGAGGAAAGCATATTGTACATCAACAACGGAGATGGTACGTTTTCGCCCAAATCAGACAGCGGCCTGTCTGATATGACTGGTCCCAGCATTGCTGCTACCTGGGGCGATTTCAACAACAATGGCTACCTCGATGTCTACATCGCCAATACCGGGAACGCAGGTGAAGAACAATCGGTGAACTTCCTTTATGAAAACAACGGCGACGAAACATTTACCCGCATTACGGAAGGCGACCTGGTAACCGATCAGGGATGGTCATTGGGCGCCTCCTGGGGCGATTATAACAACAATGGCTATATTGACCTTTATGTGGCCAATTTTGATGGCCCCAATGATTTTTATGAAAACAACGGGGATGGCACGTTCTCCAAAGTGGAATCAGGTGATTTGGTAACCGCCGATGATGCATCTTATGGAGCTTATTGGGTTGATGTCAACAATAATGGCCACATGGACATTTTTGTGGCCAACGCCTTTGGCACGACACTGCCACCGGACAACAGCCGTTTGTACATCAACAATGGCGATGGCACTTTTAATGAAGTTACTGAAGGACACATCGTCAATAACGATGGCATCACCCACGGCGTGTCCTGGGGTGATTATACCAATAATGGATACCAGGACCTCTTTGTCAGCAACCACAACTGGCACGACAATAAATCCAATTTCCTTTATGAGAATAATGGGGACGGGACCTTCACCCTGATCGAAAACAGCGATGTCACATCGGATGAAAACACCTCATTCGGATCGGCGTGGGTGGACGTGAACAACAACGGTCACCTGGACCTGGTCGTAGCCAACAATAGTACTTCCGACAGAAAAAACTTCTTTTATCTTAACAATGGCGATGGTAGCTTTAGCAGCCAGGAAACCGATGTGGTAGCCACTGATGAGCTCAGAAGTTTCGGTATCAGTGTGGCTGACTATAACAACAATGGGTATGCAGACCTGTTTATCGCCACCTATAGTCCCAACCAGGAAAATGGTTTCTATGAAAACGTGGGTGGTGATGACAATTGGTTGAAAGTAAGCCTTGAAGGCACTCAGTCCAACCGGGCTGCCATTGGAGCAAGAGTAAAAATCTGGACAAACGACCTCGCACAATCGCGCCAGGTAATGAGTACCTCCGGACAATACAACTCAAGTTCATTTGTGCAACATTTCGGACTTGCAGACCACGAAACGGTCGATAGCATCCACGTTTACTGGCCATCAGGCATGGTAAACAAATATTATGATGTAGATAGCAACCAGCAGCTAAATCTGATCGAAACAGAAGATGACGCAGACCCTGTGGTGCTGCACATCCCATGGGAAGAAGACTTTTCAGCCAATGAACTTCCGGATGGCTGGATGGCAGAAGACGTTAACGGCGAAGGGTTCACCTGGGAGTTTGAAGATGGCGTAGCCATTGCAGATAGTGATGCTGCCGGCTCCGGAGAGCATATGTGGACCAGGTTGACCACGCCGCCCATCAACACCACAGGGGAAGAAAACCTTTACCTCTACCTCAATCATTATTACAGACATCTCAGCGATTCTTATGGTAGGATAGAAATCTCCAATGACGGCGAAAACTGGCATGAAGTGGCTTATTTTGACAGCAACGAAGGCAACGACGGTTATCCACAACAGGAATTTGATGTCTCAGACATCGCTGATGACCAGGATGAGGTATGGGTCAGGTTTGAATACAATGATGATGGAGCCTGGGCATGGTATTGGATTATCGATAAGGCCGGCATGTACTCACCCGACCCGACACCCATGCCAGCAAGCCTGGTGGCTCCACCGGATGAAGGCGAACATGTCGCCGCAGATGTGCAATTGGAATGGGCACAAGGTGGTGGTTCGGTCCCCACAGGATATAGGGTGTATCTCGATGACCAAGTCGACCCGGACACAGAAATCTATGACGGAGCCGATACGGAAGTACCCGCCGGCGATCTTGAGTATAGCACAACCTATTATTGGAAAGTCGTCCCCTACAATGACGAAGGCGAGGCCGCAGACGTCCCCGTCTGGTCCTTCACCACACTGGATGACCCAACCATTGAGGAGACACCCCATGTCGAAAACTTTGAATTCCTGGCCCTGCCAGATCTCCCCGCAGGATGGAGTTCTTATGTGGTTGAAGAATCTGCGGCCGCGATAGAAACCTCCGACTTCGGCGATCCGCATACACCGCCTAACCACGTCAGGTTCATGAACCTGGGCGATGAAGATGCCGAAATCACCCTGATCACCCCAAAGATCAACCTGCAAATGGACGACCTGCAGGTCAGGTTCCAGGCCAGGGAACTCCTTACCGGCGACTATGGAAACAACCATATTGAAGTTGGTACCTTCGACCCGGACAGCGATAGCTTTGAGATAATCGAATCCATTCACCTGGATACCGAATATGAAGAGTTTATTGTCACGCTGGAGGACGCCAACCCGGCGCATGAACACCTGGCATTCAAGGGACTGTTCGGTGCTGTGTTCCAAGTAATCTATCTCGATAGCTTTGTCCTTGAAGCCACCGGGGATGATGACCCCGACCTCCCAGATGATGTCGTCGACAGTTTCCCGTGGACCGAAGATTTTGAAGCCGACTGGATCGATGACCCGGATGATCCGGACACCCCAGAAGCACCGGAAGAATGGGTTGTGGTCAATGGCGCGGAGGGCGCATACTGGCAACAGAGCGGTGTTTCCTCCAACTCAGGAGAGTATGCTGCACGCTCTTACCAGGGATCCGCTTCCAGCAACCTGGCTGACGAGTGGATGATCTCCCC
>PWRF01000255.1 GCA_003556325.1 Bacteroidales bacterium
GGAATCAAAGAACGACTTCATGATGATCTCGTAACTGATACCGTTCACATCGCCCTGGCTGATCCCGATTTTGATCGTATGATTGGAGGATGTTTCGCTTGTCATTGCGCACTTTTTTTGCAAAATAATTTTTTATTCCTACAAAGGTACGTAAATTTATATCTGTATTGAGATGTCACTGTCACTTAAAACAACCATAGCCATGTATCTATTGAAAACGACCGGAATTTTTGAAACCATCCTGGCCTCGTGGTGGTTGATCATTGTTATGATCCTGTTGCTGCTGATCATCTTATGGATGCAGCATGTTAAAGCCATGCGCCGCACACGCGTCAAAGAAGGCAAGCGGCAATCGCCAAATACCGTTATCATCCTTGGGATGGTGACAATTTTTGTGCTGATCCTGCTCGCACTGCCCTGGTACCTGGGCACACTGGAAGAGGCCGAACCGGAAAAGGAAGAGGTGGAAATGCCTGTGGAGAAGGAGCCTGAGGAGGAAGAGGAGGATAACGACGATGAGAATGATGAAGACGGCCAGTAGCAGCCAGGGTGATGGGAGACGGGAGCTGGGAGATGAGCGCAGAGAGGCTGAACACTGGGAGACAAGCGCCAGGCACTGAGCACAGGGAGATGAGCAGAGAGAGGCTGAACACTTGGAGACAGGCACTGGGCGATGCGCGCAGATAGATTAGCACAGCGAGAGGCTGGACACTGGGAGACGGGCGCTGGGCGCAGACAATTAGAAGCAGGCAGGGAACAGTACGAAGAAAGGATTTGAGGTTCACCGGATTATCACATTAACATGAATACCGCTCAGTACGAGAAGATCATCATAGGCATCGACCCGGGTACCAACAATATGGGACTGGGGGTGATAGGCATCCGGCGCAACACGGTCCATATAGTTGCCATGGATGTGTTAAGGCTGGATAAACTGAAAGATCAGGCGCTAAAACTCAAAAAGATCTTTGAGACAGTCTTGCGCAACATCGACACGTATAATCCCGACGAGTTGGCGGTAGAAAGCCCTTTCTTCGGCAAGAATGTACAATCTATGTTAAAGCTCGGCCGCGCCCAGGGCGTAGCAATTGCAGCAGCCCTTCACAGGGATATCCCGGTGTTTGAGTATTCGCCACGCAAGATCAAGCAGTCGATCACCGGCAAGGGAGGTGCATCGAAAGAGCAAGTGGCCGGCATGCTGTACAGGATACTGAACATCGATGAAGTACCCGACAATCTCGACATTACTGATGCCTTGGCCGCAGCCTTGTGTCATCATTACCAGGGAAGGGGAACAGCGGATGAGGGGCGGAAAAGCTACAGCGGCTGGAAGGCTTTTATCACTGATAACCCCGGCCGCATCAAAAAGCCATAGCAAAGAGTGCACCGGTCAGATCGCATCCTGTATCCGTTTCGCTATCAGTTGAAACTCTTCCTTGCTTAGCTCCAGCTTGGGTTTGCTGAAGTCAATGTCGTAAATGCCATTGATCGGCACCAGGTGTATGTGTGCATGAGGCACCTCCAGTCCGACCACTGCTACACCCACCCTTTCGCAAGACATGGTTTTGTCGAGGCCAACGGCAATGCGTTTTGCAAAAAGCCACAGGTCGCGATAGGTGTCGTCGTCAAGGTCAAAGAGATTATCAACCTCTTTTTTTGGTATGACAAGCGTATGGCCTTTGGCCAGGGGGTTTATGTCCAGAAAGGCTAAAAATCTGTCGTCTTCGGCCACCTTATGGGCCGGGATCTCTCCTTTGACGATTTTTGTGAAGATGGTTGCCATGGCTTGAATGTATTGAAGTTTACGATCGGGAAATGTCTTCCACCCTGAATGTCATCAGGCCGGCGGGAACTTTGATCTTAACGGTCTCTCCTTTTTTCTTGCCCAGCAGGCCCTGGGCAATGGGAGAATTCACGGATATCTTTCCGTTTTTGATGTCTGCCTCGTTTTCGGGGACAAGGGTGTAGCTCATCACCACATTGTTATTAAGATTTTTCAGCTTTACCGTTGTCAGGATCGATATCTTGCTGTCATCCAGCTGACTTTCATCTATAACTCTGGCGTTGGCAAGGGTTTCTTCCAGTTTGGCAATACGCAGCTCAAGCATCCCCTGCTCGTTCTTTGCAGCGTCATATTCCGCGTTTTCCGAAAGGTCGCCCTTTTCACGTGCCTCAGCGATCATTTGTGAAACGGCCGGGCGTTCTACCGACTTGAGTTTCTCCAGCTCGTCCTTCAGCTTCTCAAGCCCTTCCTTGGTGAAATACTTTACTTGATTCATATCCTCAGATATTAAAATAATACCAGACATTCAACGGATACAATATGCTTGCCATCCTGAACGCCTGGAAACTGTTTGTGTTTGTTATGAAAAATCTAACCCCTGAACCCAATTACGACACAGAATTTGCCTGAACCATTCCGGCATACAAACAAACCCTTTTACATACTCAGGAAACAGGGGGGCTTACAGAAAAAATACCTGATATTGGGTCAATCCAACACCAGGCGATTGCACTTGTTTTTCTTATTCAAAAACAAAGATAAGAAATAATTCAATAAATATCAAAAAAATCAATCATATTTTCTGTTTAGTATCTCAGAAAATATTACGGCTGTGCGCAAGTCGAAGTCTGGCATTCCTTCGGGCCCGGTTTCTTCATAGCCAAACGCCTCTTCGCGTGCCATGCGCAAAGCTTCCTCTTTCTTTTGAGAGGCAATGAGTTCGTCTACGCTTTGGTGTTTTTTCTCCGAAGTGAAAGCAAAGTCCCTGGAGACTGCTGCCTGGCCTTCGTGCTCTTCCACCTTCGGATCCTTGCGAACCCTTTTTTCCTCCTGCCCCCAAATGGGAGTCTCATCACGCTGATCCAGCAGCTCTTTCTCCCTCCTGTCCTCCAGCCTCTCATACTTATCGTCACGCCTTCGTTCCGAAGCATCGAAAACGGGCTCCTGCTTCCGGGGTTTGGTTTCCTTTTTATCAGACCCAAGAAACTCCTCCAGCATATCCTCAATGGTGACCTCCTTTTCGCTGCCGGAACCGGTCTGCTCCTTTGAAGGCTGCTGCGAATCGGCAGGCTTGGCGGTCTTGGGTTTGCGCTTCAGGAAACTGACCAGAAGCCATACCACAATAAGTACTATATATACAAGTTCTTCCATAACAGACCTTACAATGTATTTAGAATAACAAATTTACCAAAAAAATAATATCTTTACATAAACCGTTGACATATGCGGCACATGAATTGCAGGAGGCACTATGCCACCAGGAAGCCGGTAAAAGCATATGTCACATACCGTAACCCTTGAACTCTTTCATGAAACAATACAAATATAACACGCTTATCCTGATCTTTGTTGCATTGTTCCTTGCGGTTTCGTGCGATGACAGCAGGGAGCACCCTGTGCCTTACGTGCATGTAAGGTTTGAGTTTAACGTCATTCACTACAACCTGAGCGCACCCGGATCCTCTCATCAGTTTTCAGCCGATGAGGCAGGAGGTTATCGCGGGATCGTTGTGTTCAGGGTGTCAATGGATGAATTCAGGGCGTTTGACAGGGCATGTCCGTGCGACCCGCACAACTGCAAGGTAAGCATCGACCCGGATAACTCCTGGTACGCCACAGACCCTTGTTGTGGGTCTACTTTTCTTTTGCTCGACGGCACCGTGGTGGAGGGCACTGCGCAATTCCCGCTCAAGGAATACCGGGCTGTCTTCTCTCCTTCGACCAACAGGTTGCGGATCAGCAATTAGCGGCTACTTTTAGTACCGGTAGTAGTCAGGCTTAAACGGCCCTTCCTTTTTTACCCCAATATAGGCCGCCTGTTCTTCGGTGAGTTCGGTAAGGCGGACACCGATTTTCTCAAGGTGAAGCCGTGCCACTTCTTCGTCCAGGTGCTTGGGAAGGGTATACACTCCCAGCTCATAGTCTTTCTGCCACAGGTCCATTTGTGCCAGCACCTGGTTGGTAAAGCTGTTGCTCATCACAAAGGAGGGGTGTCCGGTGGCACAGCCCAGGTTCACCAGGCGGCCTTCGGCAAGCAGAAAGATCTCGTGCCCGTCAGGGAAAATGAATTTATCCACCTGGGGTTTGATGTTCTCTTTCCTGATACCTTCCCATGCTTCGAGCTGTTCGACCTGTATCTCGTTGTCGAAATGGCCTATGTTGCACACGATAGACTGGTCTTTCATGGCGGCCATGTGCTCAGCGGTGATAACGTCCTTGTTGCCGGTGGCGGTGACAAAAATATTTCCTTCGTCAAGAGCCTCTTCCATAGTTTTCACTTCGAAGCCTTCCATGGCGGCCTGAAGGGCGCAAATGGGGTCGATCTCGGTTACGATAACCCGTGCGCCGTAACTGCGCATCGACTGTGCACAGCCTTTGCCCACGTCGCCATACCCGGCAACCACAACCACTTTTCCGGCAATCATTACGTCCGTAGCACGCTTAAGGCCGTCGGCAAGGCTTTCCCGGCAGCCATAGAGGTTGTCGAACTTGGATTTTGTGACCGAGTCGTTCACGTTGATAGCGGGGACAAGAAGCTCACCGGTTTCCAGCATCTGGTAGAGCCTGTGCACGCCGGTAGTGGTCTCTTCAGAGATCCCCTTCAGGCTTTCAGCTACACGCTGCCATTTGTTGGGGTCTTCGGCATGCAGGCTGCGGATAAGGTCCTGTACGATGGCCTCTTCCCTGTTGGAAGGTTCCAGGCTGAGCAGCGACGAGTCTTTTTCGGCCTGGTAGCCCTTATGAAGCAAGAGGGTAGCGTCGCCGCCATCATCCACTATGAGGTGCGGGCCTTCGCCACCGGGGAAGGTAAGGGCCTGGTTGGTGCACCACCAATACTCTTCCAGGGTTTCACCCTTCCATGCAAAAACCGGTACGCCGGCCTCAACCATCGCGGCTGCCGCATGATCCTGCGTGGAAAAAATATTGCAGCTGGCCCATCGCACATCGGCACCCAGGGCAACAAGGGTCTCTATCAACACCGCCGTCTGAACAGTCATGTGCAGCGAACCCGTCACCCTCGCACCGGTTAGAGGCTTCTGCTCCGCATACTTTTCACGGATCGCCATCAACCCCGGCATCTCTTTCTCAGCAATGGCAATTTCCCGGCGCCCAAAATCCGCCAGGGATATGTCACGGATCTTATAATCTGCTTTTTTCTTTGTCATAACCTTTTCCATATTCTGTCGTCTTTATTGTTATTTTTGCAAAGATACTATAAAAATAGCGGATCTTCCGTTTTCAAAGCTGCTGATAGCCACCGGCAAATCACGCACTGCCTGCAACCAAAACCGTATGCCGCTTTATCTGAAAAAAAACATGCACCATGCCAGGCTCGGAGTCTGGGAAATCACCGAGACAACAGGTGAACTGCTGGACATGCTGCGCCTGTCGCCGGCCGAGCAGGAATACTACAAGCTCTTGCAGTCAGAAACCCGCAAAAAACACTGGCTCAGCTACCGCCTGCTGCTGCCCGAGCTCCTGCCCGCCAGCCACGTGTCGGGCATATCCTATGACGGATATGGTAAACCCTGGCTGGATAACGGCGCCGGCCATATTTCCGTTGCCCACTCCGGCAAATTTGCCACCCTGATAGTAAGCGAGACCCGTCACGTAGGCATCGATATCGAATGCATGAAAGACAAAATCCTCAACCTCTCGCACAAATTCCTTACGGAAAAAGAACAAGAGTACCGCTTTCCCTCAGCTGTCAGGGAAAGCCTCTACGTGATCTGGTGCGCAAAAGAAGCTCTTTACAAATTGTATGGTAAAAAAGGGCTTCACTTCAGCAAACACCTGCATATAGATGACTTCGCATATAGCGGCAACGGCAGGATCACCGGCCATATTAACACCGGAGACACCCATAAGGTTTATACCCTTTTGTATGAAACGCTGGACGAATATATGCTGGTGTTTGCCCCGGGAGACTGACAGGCAGGCAGTTGCCGGTCGATGGAAATGATGAACAAGAGTACAGAAAATTATGTTAGTATTACGGTCTGACGGGATGAAAAACAACTGGTATTCCGTAATTAAATTGTTTACATTTGTTTGACCTTGTGGAAAACAGGCATGTTGGGACCGACCACTGATTTCAGTTATCATTAATTAAACCCATAGTGAGATGAAATACGATTTGATAGTTTTAGGAAGCGGGCCGGGCGGATATGTTGCGGCCATCAGGGCCTCGCAGCTCGGCATGAAGGTAGGCGTTGTGGAAAAGGCCGAACTCGGAGGGGTATGCCTCAACTGGGGTTGCATCCCTACCAAAGCCCTGCTCAAAAGCGCACAGGTTTTCGAATACCTGAATCATGCATCCGATTACGGCGTTTCCTTTGAAGGCACACCGAAAGCAAAGCTTGCCGACATGGTGAAACGGAGTCGTGATGTGGCAGCAGGCATGAGCAAAGGCATCCAGTTTCTTTTTAAAAAGAATAAAATAGATCATATCGCCGGACATGGGAAAATACTGCCCGGGAAGAAAATGGCCGTTACCGGAGAAGATGAAAAAACAAAAGAATACGAGGCGAAACATATACTGATCGCCACAGGCTCCCGCAGCAGGCAGCTCGACAATCTTAAGCAGGATGGCAAAAAAATTATCGGGTACCGGGAAGCCATGGTGCTCGACAAACAGCCGGAGTCCATGGTAGTGGTAGGCTCGGGCGCAATCGGCACCGAATTTGCCTATTTCTATAACGCCATTGGCACGAAGGTGACCCTGGTGGAGTTTATGCCCAACCTTTTGCCCCTCGAAGACGAGGAAGTTTCGAAGCAGCTGGAGAGGACCTTCAAGAAGGCGAAGATAAAGGTTATGACCAACAGCTCGGTAGAGTCAGTAGATACCAGCGGGAAAAAATGCAAGGTGCTGGTTAAAACCAAAAAAGGCGAAGAAACTGTTGAGGCCGATGTGGTGCTCTCTGCCGTTGGCATTGCCGCAAACATTGAAGGGATTGGCCTGGAGGAAACCGGCATCAACACGGAAAATGGCAAAATCAAGGTGGATGAGTTCTACAGGACCAACGTGGATGGAGTATACGCCATTGGTGACGTGATCCCCGGGCCTGCGCTTGCTCATGTGGCATCGGCCGAAGGCATCATCTGCGTGGAAAAAATTGCCGGCGGGAATCCGGAACCCCTGGATTACAACAACGTCCCGGGCTGTACCTACAGCTCTCCCGAAGTAGCCTCGGTGGGCTATACAGAAAAAGCTGCCAAAGAGGCCGGCTACGACCTGAAGGTGGGCAAATTCCCCTTCTCGGCTTCCGGGAAAGCCAGCGCCGCAGGTGCAAAAGACGGCTTCGTGAAAGTCATCTTCGACGCAAAGTACGGAGAACTGCTGGGCGTGCACATGATAGGTGCCAATGTGACCGAGATGATCGCCGAAGCAGTGGTAGCACGCAAGCTGGAGACCACAGGCCACGAGATGATCAAGGCGGTCCACCCCCACCCGACCATGTCGGAAGCAATCATGGAAGCCGCCGCCGCAGCCTACGGCGAAGTCATCCACATGTAAGAAAAACGGATTCCTGGCGCATGCCGGCTTTTACCTGCATGCGCTATCTTAAAACATCCAATCGAATTGGTTCCCTTTGCCGCATAATAACAGCAAAGGTGCGTAAATACTTTGGCAGACCAAAAAGACACATCCAACAAAATACCTTGCCATGCTCCTCACTCCCACCCCTTTCTCCGGCCTTTACCTCATCAAAACCAGGGTGTTTGCAGACCAAAGAGGCTATTTCTTTGAGGCCTGGAATGAAAAGCAATGGTCGGATGCCGGGATCCCCACTGCCTTTGTACAGGACAACCAGTCGGGGTCTGTTGCCAATGTAGTTCGCGGCCTGCATTTCCAGGTGCCCCCGCATGCCCAGGCCAAGCTCGTCAGGGTCGTAAGGGGGGCCGTGCTGGATGTGGTGGTGGACCTCCGCAAGGGTGAGCCTACCTACGGACAGCATTTCTCAGCAGAACTCTCCGAAACAAACCATTTCATGCTGTATATCCCCGAGGGCTTTGCACACGGGTTCCGGACCCTGGAAGACGACACGGTGTTTTTTTACAAATGCTCCCGCTATTATAACAGGGGATCAGAACGCAGCATCCGTTGGAACGACCCGGAACTCGGAATAGACTGGGGTACGGATACGCCCATCCTCTCCGAAAAAGACAAGGAAGCAATGCTTTTCAGGGACTTTGACAGCCCTTTCTGATTCGGGGCCGGCACCGGGTAAAATCCCGGGTAAAGTCCTGGGTGAAACTCAGGGTAAAGTCCCGGGAAAAATCACAGGAAAATCCCGGATAAAGTCCCGGGTGCGGAGCGATTTGGGATTTGAAGTGCAGATGCGGGGCCGGCACCGGGTAAAGTCATGGGTAAAACACAGGGTAAAGTCCCGGGGAAAATCACAGGGTAAAGTCCCGGGTGCGGAGCGATTTGGGATTTGAAGTGCAGATGCGGGGCCGGCACCGGCATTGAACCGAGGGATGTAATGTCAGAGGCCTACAACTGTCTGAGGCCTACAACTGTCAGAGGCCTACAACTGTCAGAGGCTCACCGAAAACAGCAGGCGGAAGGCCCACTCCTCTTTTTCAGGCATGTAGATCGTGCGCAGCCCCATCTCGACAGGCGTAAAGATGCCCAGGATGTGCATGTTGGCCACCAGGTCGGCGCCGATCGAATACATGGAGACATCCATCGTATCTGTTTCACCCTGCTCTGTTACCACAAATCGCGAGGCATCCGCGTAGTCGCCAAAGATGTTGAGATGAAGCCGTTTTACATAAAACGCATAGGGCACGGTCCACTCAGGATATAGCAGGGGAAAGGCGTAATCGGCAGACAGCACCTGCAGGTTTTTGTCGTAGTAACTGCGAAACCCCCGGGGGTAGTTTATCAGGTCCGGAAAGCGATAGAGCGGAGCCGTCCCCTCTCTTTGTTCCTGCCATCCCGCCGACAGGCGAAGGCTGTGGTGCCTGGCAATTCCGGGGAAGAAGCCGGTAAGCCTGACAGATAGCACGGACCCCATGTCTTCCTCCCTCAGGGGAGTGTGGCGGTATTGCATGCCAAGCACCTGGCCCCACCGGGGACGCAGGTCGCGGGGAACCCTTCTCTGCTGCCAATAGGCCATAAGCCTGTATTCCAAAGGATAGATCCTGAATCCCTCGAAAAAGACCGGTGTTTCCTCATCGCGGCCTGCCGCAAGCATGCGGACCGACGCCGCCGGATTGACCCCGTAAAGGAAAGCCCCGCGGCTAAACTGAAGAGGCACCTGGAAACCTGCCCGCAGAGACCTCTCCCTGAAAAGAAAAGGAATAAGCTCGTCTTCTGCATTCTCTTCAATATAATACGCACGGCGCAAACCTGTTTCCGCCCTCAGATCCAACACAGGGTACCATCCCATATAGCTGAAATCAGCATAGTATTTCCCCAGACGCTCGTTGATATCGTATTCGTAGCCGGCCGACAACAGGGAGGTGCTCAGGTCATTCTGAGAAAAAACAGAAACGCCGGGCATCACATCCTGGCTTGCCACATCCACGGTAAAGGGACCCCAGCTGTGAAAACGAAACAAGTTCAGGAGCCTGCTGTAATTGCTGACCTCGTGATCGTGCCTGGGGATATTCGACTCAGATACCACTGTGCCGTCTTCCTGGTCAACAAGGCGACGGTAAAAGTTCACAGCATGGTTTTGTATCTCCGGGAGGGGCGTTCCGTTTCCGGGTTTGCCCTCATGGAGCACCGCCTGAAACCCCGTTGCAGTATAATCCGACCACGCATACCGGCCTGTGCCCGCGTCGTATAGCAGGTCATATGCACCAAAGCGCGAGGATACAATCTTTTCCACGTCCCCGCCGGGAAGCGCCAATACATATATGTTGTCAATACCTGAGAAGGCCCCGTTAAAAACTATGGTTTCGGGATCTGTAAAGCGCGGCCGCGATATTTCTGTATGGCCGGCATCGAAAACAGTGTGCATGCTTTTTGCCGGGATGTCGGCCAGTACGATACGCTTTCCCCCTTCATCCTGGGCAACAGCTACGATACGGTCCTTGCCGGGATGCCATTCGGGATGCATTATATAGGCATTACCCGGGTCGCTGATACGAAATTGCTCCTTTCCGGACTGTGCGTCAATGACCACCAGCGAATAGGTATTATCCGCGCTTACCTCCGCAACTGCTATCATGGAGTCGCAGGGCGATACCGCGGCGGAGAAATAGCGCGTTCGACGGGTAATCCGCCTGGCGCGCTGCTCATTCCGGTCCCACGTATATACCTCCGACCAGCTGCGGTGATGCCAGCGGGGGTCCTGGCGGATCTCCGTCCAGGCCAGCAGGGAATCGCCGAGGGAAAAGCGGTCGCCGTGCATGGGACCCGGTGTGAACAACACTTCCTCTTCTCCGTCATCTGTCAGGCTTATGATCCGCGGGATATCCCCCAGCCCGCTCCTGAGTGCCAGGAGGCTGGAGCCATCCAAAAACGCCATGGGCCGGTAATGGGTATAGATCTCCTTTTCCCCGTTGATGGCCTGCACGGGGGTATAGTCATGGCTTTCGTATTGCCGCTTCCAGGCAGACCGAAGCATCGAGATAGTGGAGTCGTAGTGCTCGCGCACCGACAGTCCGGCATGTTCGCGTAACCCGAAAGAGAAGGGCGTGATGGTATGCGGCCGCCGGGTGATATAGTCAAGTACGTCATCCCAGATCCCCTTTCCGTAAAAAATTCTACCTGAAGCGGTTAGCTGATATCCCAGCTCATAGTGGTTCGGCACGTGGTCGGCAAAGGACCCCAGGGTGGCTTTATCGTAGGAATACACTTCTTTTTCCAGCACCTGCGCGCGCAGGCCCCTTTCAAAGGAGGGAAGGCGGCCCCTGCCCCCGTGGGTGAATGCCGTTTCCGCCGCCACGGCATCTCCTTCAAGGAACCACTGGTGCGTGAACAACCCTGTTGCCAGTCCCGTAGCGTGCTCTCCGAAAATGCGGGAGGCAAGGCCGACAGCACCCTGGTTCAGCTTGTCGACCTGGACCACGTGCCGGTACTCATGCACCGCCAGCCTCTCAAGCCATCCGTGGGGATCGTTGCCCGCCGGGGGATTGGAAAACATTTCTATGCGCGAGGGAGCCCAGCTGACAAAGCCATTCGGGACGACCGTGCGGTTGTTCAGGATAACAGGCACCCTGCGGGGCAAGTGCCCGAGAGATGCAGACACCGGCTCATAGCTGTACTCCAGGATATCTGCAACATACAAAGCCCTGTCTGTAAAGTCCTCCGGGAAGATCAAACGGAAATGAGGTGTGTGGATCTGTTTCCAGTTGATGCCTGCGGGATCCTGGCCCCGTAAATAATACTGCCCCCTGGCATCAAAGGAATGCAGCATCCATACAGACAAAAAAAGGATGACCAGGCGATACCGGCTCACGGCCGGAGGCCTGGTGAGAGCCGGCATATAAGCCCTGTTTATGATCTTGTCTGGCGCGGCTGTGCCTGTCATACTAGCGGTCTTTTTGTCGCGAAAAATGCTGCCACAGCCTGTCGTGCGGTGTGAAAGGAGCTGTGATCTTCAGATCCTGCCTGCGCACCGGGTGCTCAAATGCGACAGACCGGGCATGCAAGTGGATGCTGGCATCGCGGTTAGGCCTGTCATACCCGTATTTGACGTCCCCTTTGATAGGGCACCCGGCAGATGCCAGCTGCACCCGTATCTGGTGGTGGCGGCCGGTGAGGAGCTCTACCTCCAACAGGTAGTAGCGGTCGCTCCTGCCTGCAAGCTGATAGACAAGTTCAGCCTTCCTGGCACCTGGCCTGCTTTCTTCAACAACATAAGATTTGTTCTGATTTTCGTTTTTTACCAGGTAATCTACCAGCTTGCCCGAGGTTTGGGGAGGTTTGTTCTTTACCACGGCAAGATAGGATTTTCTGATGCGTTTGTCCCTGAGCAAAGCATTCATGCGGGCGAGGGCCTTGGAGGTACGCGCAAATATCACCACACCGCTCACGGGCCTGTCGATCCGGTGAACGACACCCAGAAAAACATCGCCGGGCTTGTTGTATTTTTTCCCGATATAGCTCCGGGCCTCATCGACAAGCGGCACGTCGCCGGTCTTGTCGCCCTGAACGATCTCCGAAGGCATCTTGTTTACAACAAGCAGATGGTTGTCTTCAAACAATACCCTGTCTGAAAAACGCATCGCCTGTGGTGCCATACCAAGCAGCTTAGTATTGTTCTTTTTCGTTGGGAAAACTCAGATTTTTCACATCGGTGATGTACGACGCAACGGCATTGTTGATCTCTTCATACAAATTATGATACCGGCGAAGAAAGCGGGGAGAAAAGTCCTGGTTGATACCCAGCATATCATGGATTACGAGCACCTGGCCATCCACTTTGCTGCCCGCCCCGATGCCGATAGTAGGTATACTGATCTCACGGGTGACCTTTTCGGCAAGTACGGCAGGGATTTTCTCGAGAACAAGTGAAAAACATCCCGCCTCCGCAAGAAGATGAGCATCTTCAACCAGCTTTTTCGCCTCCTCCTCCTGGGTGGCACGCACCACATAGGTGCCAAACTTGTTTATCGATTGCGGCGTGAGGCCAAGATGGCCCATCACCGGGATACCCGCCGAAAGGATACGATCAACCGACTCGATGATCTCCTTGCCTCCCTCCAGCTTCACCGCGTTGGCATTAGACTCTTTCATAATGCGAATGGCAGATAACAAAGCCTCCCTGCTGTTGCCCTGGTAGGTGCCAAAAGGCAGGTCAACGACAACCAGGGCGCGCTTTACAGCACGCATTACCGAGCTGGCATGATAAATCATTTCGTTCAGGGTAATGGGCAGCGTGGTCTTATATCCCGCCATAACATTGGCGGCAGAATCACCCACCAGGATCACGTCAATCCCGGCGCCGTCCACGATCCGCGCCATAGAATAATCATACGCCGTGAGCATGGAGATCTTCTCCTGGCGCAGTTTCATCTCCTGCAACACATGCGTTGTAACCTTTGTTACGTTGGATGCCTTCATGGCAATGCCGTTTAAATGAAAAAAAGACCCAAAAAAATGCGCCCTGGTGCCACAGCACCCTTCCTGCCAAACCCGCAGGAACAATGATCAGCGGTTACCGGGCTGTTTCAGCTGACAAACAGCTGCAAAGCAGCAGCATTGGTCAGAAGGGCCAGAAATTATGGTCGTACCAGATCTTCTCTGTCAACTGTTCGTTAAGCTCAATGAGCAGCTTGTGGTGCCCTTTTTCCCAGTTGGCCAGCCACTCAAACAATTCCTTTTCATTGGGGTCATCGGTCTCCTTCGCCCTTTTAGAGTAGGCTTCCACCGACTTGTTCTCCATGTCAATGGCTGCGGATATGGCCGCTGCCTCAAATCCGGATCCGGAGATGTCCTGTACCATCTTATCGGTCAGGATGGTATTGGCAATGGCTTCATGCCCGGGGACCTTCTCCAGCTCATTTACATCGAAACGGCCCTCCTTGCTGTAATGCTTCATCTGCTTCTGCAGAAAGTCGATGTGCGTTTGCTCCTCCTCTGCCATCACATTGAAGATCTTCCGAACATCTTCGTTCTCCGTCTGTGCAGCAACCTGTTCGTACAAGGCCTTCCCCCTGTGCTCCATTAGTATGGCCTGCTTTAAAATGTCTGTTATGCCTTCTTTTTCCATGTGGTATGATTTTACAGATGTTTGTATTTCAGCTTTTTATGGATTTGTTGAAAGGCCGGAGAACCGATAGGTCCGCCAGCTTCAAACCCCAAACCTCACACGCGTAAAGCGTGATTAACCAAAACAAAAATAGGATTTTTCATTCAATTAAACGTATTTTTGTGCAAAAGGCTAAGCATACTATGGAGAACAACCCTGAACAGCAAGTTGTTGGACTTTTCTATGATTGGAAAGGAAAAACACCGGATGAGGTAAAGGCTTTACCGCTTACGGCATCAAACCGGAAGTATTTCCGCATTACCAGCGAAGGGAAGAGCGTGATAGGCGCTTACAATCCGTACAAGCGCGAAAACAATGCGTTTATTGAATTAACCAGGGCTTTTGTGAAAACGAAGCTGCCCGTACCACACATCCTGGCCGTATCAGAAGACCAACTGGCTTATCTTGTCACCGACCTGGGCGACACCACCCTGTTTTCCCTGCTGCCTGAAAACGGTAATACCAGCACATTGCATGAAAGCATTATGCTGCTTTACAAACAGGCCATCGAGCATCTCGGTGCTTTTCAGTTTGATGCACCCCGGCATATCGACTTTTCTGTTTGTTACCCCAGGCAGGCCTTCGACCACCAGTCGGTAATGTGGGATCTCAACTATTTCAAATACTACTTTCTGAAAACCAGCGGCCTCCTTTTCGACGAGCAACTGCTGGAGGACGATTTCCGCTCCTTCACTGCCATGCTCACCGGCAAGTCAGCCAAAACCTTCATGTACCGCGACTTCCAGTCGAGGAACATCATGATTGCAGACGGCAAGCCTTTTTTTATTGATTACCAGGGAGGGCGCAAAGGGCCGCCTGCCTACGACATGGCATCCCTGCTCTTCGATGCAAAAGCCAACATTCCCTTTCACCAGAGAGAAGAGCTTCTTGACTATTACCTCGGCATCATGAAGGGGAGAAAAGGGTTTTCGAAACAGAATTTTTTGGAAGGGTTTTATTACTTTGTTCTGATGCGTATCCTGCAGGCGTTGGGCACCTACGGCTTCAGAGGTGGGTATGAGAAGAAAAGCTTCTTCCTGAAAAGCGTTCCTTATGCTTACAATAACCTGGCCTGGCTCAGGGAGAAGGGCCTTTTGCCCGGCAACCTTCCGCACCTGGGAGACCTCATAGATCAACTTATTGATAAGCGGCCCATGCCGGGGGTTAAGAGTGATGAACAGGAGATAGCGCCCCCGCCCGACGACGGGCTTACTGTTCGGATATGCAGTTTTTCCTATAAGAAGGGGATTCCCGCCGACAACAGCGGCAACGGCGGTGGTTTCGTGTTCGACTGCCGCTCACTGCCTAACCCCGGACGGGAAGAAGCCTATAAAAACCTTAGCGGGAAAGACCCGGAGGTGATTGAATACCTGCAAAACAGCGAGGAGGTGCTTCGTTTCCTGGAGTCGGCCGGTAAACTCACCGACCAGACAGTAAAAACCTACCTGAGACGGGGTTTTACAAGCCTGGCCGTATGTTTTGGATGCACCGGGGGCCAGCACCGGTCTGTATTTTGTGCCGAACAACTGGCAAAAAAACTCAGCCACATAAGAGACATTCATGTGGTGGTACAGCATTTTGAAGAAGACAACTGGGCCTGAGGCTGGTCCACCCTCGAAACTTTAGTTATGCCTGATCCTGCATCGCATCTGAAAGCCATGATCTTTGCTGCTGGCCGCGGGTCGCGCCTGAAGCCGGTAACCGACCATACCCCCAAGGCGCTGGTAAAAGTGGGCGGCAAGGAAATGCTGCTGCGGGTCATCGAAAAACTCCTGGGCGCGGGCGTACGTTTTTTTGTGATCAACATCCACCACCACGCCGGGCAGATGCGCCGTTTTATTGAAGCCCTCGATTTCCCCGGGGCGACCTTCAGGGTATCCGACGAGTCAGATGCGCTTCTTGACACAGGGGGCGGACTGAAAAAGGCATCCCCGCTGCTCAGTGGCGGCCAGGACATCATACTGTACAACGCCGACGTCCTCTGTACCCTCGACCTGGAAGAAATGCGCGAATACCATCAACAAAAAAAAGCCTTAGCCACCCTGGCTGTCAGCAACAGGCCCTCCTCAAGGTATTTTCTCTGGGATGGCAATGAGCTGGCAGGCTGGACGAATGAAAAAACCGGCCAGCGCATCATGGCAAAAGAGGCCC
>PWRF01000210.1 GCA_003556325.1 Bacteroidales bacterium
AGACGCCAACTTGACAAAAAAGCGAACCATGGGCCGCTTCCGGAAGATATAACTTACGAAATGCTTTGCCAATAGCAATTGCGTGGATTCCAATGTGTCGACATCACATAATGAGCAGGCATGGCAACCAAGAGACTTACGCGCTGAATTCGGTCATTTTCTCAAGGTCATAAATGCTTCTGGAAAGTGATCCAAATCCTGGTTCTCCGGGTCTTGAATCTTAGGTTAAGATTCTGTTTGGAAAATCGTGACATGATCAACTTCAAAAAAGCATACAATTGGCACCAGGGTAAGGACTAAGGACTTGATTTCTGCGTGAATATCTTTGCTGGTAAAATAAACCGGGGCAAAAGGCAATATTCTTGATCTGAAATGAGGAGGAAAAAGACGTGACATATCCGCCCCGCTGGTTTATTGTCCGAGTGCCTTACGATTTCCACTTATGTGTTTTCCTGTCGGTCTACGAGGGAATAGCAGGAGGCGTGACTGGGGATGCGATTAATTCCATGCTGAACACTGGCTGGTTTTGATAAGGAGGTAAATAATGAAAAAAGTCTGGTTAGTTGCCGTTTTCGCCGTGATCGGGAGCTGTGTTGTCATCGCCATGAGCCTGTCTGTGTACGCCAAAATGAAGGCTGCTGCGCTCCCCTTTTCTGCGGATGTGGAGTTCTATACCGAGGGCGAACTCGAAGGGGACATCTGGAGGATATACGCCACACCCGAAGCCGTTCGAATTGAAACAGGGCGGGGCAAGGATGAGGTGGGCGTATCCTTCACGACAATCTATGACTTACAAAAGATGGTTGGCTACGTCCTCGAAGATTGGCATCAGAAATATTTCCCCTTCATAATCCCACAGCACCGCAGGGGAGACGACTTAGGCGCGTGGGGCGTCCCCTGCGAGACGAGATTCTCATTGGCCACGCCACTTGGCAGCGACACACTCAGGGGGCGGGAAACCGAAAAATGGAGATGTACCGATGAAAGCGAAAACTGTTTTATGCAATGCAGCATGATCGTGTGGTTCGATACCCGCCTGCAGAGAACCATACGCTATGAGTATGAAGATGAAGATCACTACATGGAAATGACGAACATCAAAGAGGGTCCTCAGCCTGAAAGTTTATTTGCTGTGCCCCCGGACTACTCACGGTGATAGGGAATGAAAAATAGAATCAAGTGATACTCGACAGCCTGAAAAGCCGGTGCTGATGCAGACTTGAAAAAAGATGGAGGCGCATATTATCGACGGCGGCATTCAGGTGTTGTCAGGAGCAATAATTTTAACAGTTGGGAAATAGGTTTGGTACCTGTTTTGATCTCGCGTGATTAACTCAAGATCTAATACAGCGGCTTGTGCTCCGATAAAAAAGTCCGGCAATGGGGACTTCTTGGCACCTTCATGCTTTCGATATTTGAGAAAAGCTTTACCAGCAAGGAAAAGGGACTCCTTTGGAATTTCCAGCATCTGAAATCCGCTTTTTGAAACAGCAACTTCCAATTCCTCAATTTTATTAAATCCAATGGAAATTTCGGAATAGATGATTGGGTTAATGTATAAAGGAGTATGATGGGCGTATTCAGAAAGAGTGGCCTCTGACCATTCAGCCCAAACAGGGTCATCGAGAAAAACATCCAGGATAATATTGGAATCAACAAGTAGACCTTTCATAGATCATCTCTTGTGAGCGCCATAATTTCGTCTGTGGTCATTTTGACAGTCGCCACACCACGAAGCTTTTTAAACTTGCGGGTTGCACCACGGGTTGTTCCTTTTTGCTTTACCAAAAAGACCCGGTCTCCCTCTTGGAAAAAATCAACCTCTGTATCAGGGGTTATCCCTAATTTTTCCCGTATGTTAATTGGTATCGTAACCTGACCTTTTGTCGTCACTCTCATTTTTTCCTCCAGTATTACGTATTACTGGTAAGGATAATACATAATATTTGATAAATCAAATGTTTTTCATCGAACTGTGGGCCTCCCTGAATTTCATCTAAAGCGACATCTATCCTGACACATGGGGGCAACAGTGGTTGGTTGTGCCTTTCCTATCTTATCTCAAGTATTGTCGAGATTGCTTGACAGATCGCGTCAAGTTCTTTTTGAGATAGTGACTCGATCCTCTTTTTGAGCCTGTGTTTTGAAACGGATCGAATCTGATCAATGATGGCTACGGCAGAGCCCCCCTGGCAACTAACCGGAACCGTTATTGGAGGATGTGATTTCGCAGCCGTGGAAAGAGGAACTACAACAACAGTACGACGAAGCTGGTTAATGGTATTGTGCGTAAGCACGACGCAGGGCCGGGATTTTCTTATCTCGGAACCCTGAGCTGGATCCAAGCTGACCCACCAGACATCTCCTCGCTCAATAGTGGGCTCGGTCATTCCTCGATTTCGTCCTCAAAGGCTTGCCACTCGTTAACCTCTTGTTCCAAGGCCTTGTCACGATTGGCTGCTCTGCACGCAGCGGCCAAAGAGTTGTCTCGTTCTGTCAACTCCTGTTCCAGTAAACGTGTAACAAGTCGAGACCGCTGGCGAGCTGGTACCGCTGCTTGAAATCGACGTGCCACTTTGTCAGGTATGGATAATGTAATTCTCATATTTTCATATTATGCTGTTACCGGTCACTGATATGGAGCCACTTGGGGGTCACCCTAATGGAGCCACCTGATGGTCACCATAATGAGTCCACCTGATGGTCACTGTAATGGAGCCACCCTGTGGTCACCATAATGAGTCCACTTTAGGCCCTGATTCATGCTTTGTTTTCGCTTCCTAAACAGCTATCACCCTCTAAACAAAGGAGGTAGTGGTGGCCAACAGGAGGTTTGCAGTGCATGAGATCAGGAATATCATAGTTCGGATGCGCCTTGGCGAGTCAGACCGGCAGCTGGCCAAGGCTGGTCTGATCGGCCGCATCAAGGCGGCTAAAATACGGTCATTGGCCGATGAGAAGGGCTGGCTGGACAAGTCAGTGGAATTACCTGCCAACCTTGAGATTGAGTCTGTGGTGATGAAGCCATCAAAGCAGAAGATATCCGGGTCAATAGTTAAGCCTTATGCCAAGCAGGTAGAAAAATGGATCGATGAGGGAATAACTGCAACGGTGATTCATCGCAACCTGGTCAACAGGTATAGATTTGAAGGCAGCTATCAAAGCGTAAAACGTTATGCAGCCAGATTCAAACAGAAGAAACCGGTCACAATCATTCTTGATTTCAAGCCTGGCGAAGCTGCCCAGGTCGACTTTGGTACTGGCCCTGTCTTGATGGACACCAGGACCGGAGAGTATGTGAAGACCTGGTTTTTTGTCATGACCCTGGCCTACAGCAGGCATCAGTATTTGGAGTTTGTCCTGAACCAGAAGGTTGAGACCTGGCTTGGATGCCATCGCAGGGCCTTTGAATTTTTTGGCGGGGTTCCTGGTAAGGCGATCATAGATAATCCCAAGTGTGCCATCACCAAGGCGTGTTATCACGATCCTGAGGTCCAGAGGTCGTACGCGGAATATGCTGAGGGGTATGGATTTTTAATTTCTCCGTGTCCGGTGGCAGATCCTCAGAAGAAAGGCATAGTCGAGTCAGGAGTCAAATACGTTAAGAAGAACTTTTTGCCTCTTCTGGAGCCAAGGGATTTGTATGATCTTAACTGCCAGGCCCACAAGTGGGTAATGGGTACTGCGGGCAACAGGATACACGGAACAACCAGGCAGCGTCCGCTGAGCAGTTTTACTGAGATGGAAAAGGATTTCTTGCGGCCCTTACCGGATGTGGCTCCCGAGGTTTTATCCTGGACCAGGGCCAAGCTGCATGGCAACTGCCATGTCCAGTTTGAAAAATGTTATTATTCTGCTCCGTTCAGGCTGGTTCATCAAACGCTGTGGTTAAGATCCACCGAGAAGACCCTGCAGATATATCATGAAAACAATCTGGCAGCAGTTCACCAGCGTTTATCCAGGCCGGGTCAGCGATCTACAGTCAGAGATCATCTCCCACCGGAAGCCCAGGCCTATCTCATGGCTGACCCCCAGTGGTGTTTGAAGCAAGCAGCCAAGATCGGAGAAAGATGTCTGGAGCTGATGGAGATTCAGTTCTCGGATAAGGTTCTGGATAAACTTCGTTCCATGCAGGGTTTGCTTCGTTTGGGGAGCAAGTACGGCAAGAAGAGGCTTGAGGCAGCATGTGCCAGGGCTATTGACCATGGCAGACCCACGTAT
>PWRF01000264.1 GCA_003556325.1 Bacteroidales bacterium
ATTGCGGGCGCACGGGCAATGGGCGACACCAAGATGGAATCCGACGCCGGCGCATACGCGGCTGCGCTCGAACAAGAGATGCAGAACCATCCCGCACGTGACCGGTTCGCGCAGAATCCCGTGCCTGAACAAGAGTTTAACCGGTTCAAGATGCGGGATATAAAGGACATTCTTGAAGACTACGAGTACGCCCAGCGCCGTGAACAGAACGCCTTTGTGGAACAGGACGGGGAGCAGATCCCCGATTTTACCCGGAAAGCCACGCAGGAACATGAACAGGGATTCGCGCGTCTTGAGATGGGAGACCGGTCCGCCATCATTGCCCGGATGCCCGTAAAAGGCTTGATAGCCGTTGGAATACCCGGCCAAGATGGTGTGCCTTACGGCTGGGATTTGGTGAACGCGAACACCGGCCAGGTGATGCCTGTCTACCAGAACGGTGAACTGGCGAGTGCCGAGAATGCCCGATACGCCAGCGTTGAAGAGGCGTGGGCGGGGGCACACACTCTACAGCAGGCCCACGAAAGTGCAGCAGAAGCGTCACGCCAACGTATGGCGCAACATCCGCGCGGCCGGACGGGGCCGCGGTTCCCGGACCAACCGCAATATGCTCCACCTGAACCGAGAGCCCAGGCAGCGCCGGTGGATACGCGGGGTGGGCGCGGTCCGATATACCCGGAACAACCACAACAAATTCCACATGAATCGGTAGCGCCGCTGGACGTGTGGGGCGGACGCGAACCACGAGCCCCGTCACCGCTCCGCGAGACAGGCACGAGCGAGGCTGGCGAAGCGCTGATGCAGATGGTGGAACAAGAGCAAGGGTTCCCTGTACTCCCCGCGGATCTGGATGTGATCGGGCGCCTCGAACACCTTTACGTACCACGGGGGCAGTCTCCCGAGGCGCGTGCCATGGAACAAGAGTTCTTGCAGGCACGCATAGCCGAGTTTGAACACCTTCAGCGTGAGCTGGCCATTGCGGAATCCGTTCGCCATCGCACACAGCCTGGGGAACCCATGCCCCAACAGATCGGCGACGAGGTGCAGCGGCAACTCGGACAGGTGCAACCGATGGAAGCCCCGCCAACACCGCCACAACAGGGCGGCTGGCATCAACCAACCCCGCAAGAGCGCCAAGCCCACCAAGAACAGGCGCGGCGCCGCCGCCAACAGCAGCGAGCGGAACAGGAAGCGGCGATAGCGCGCGCCCAACAACAGAGGGAGCAGCCGGCGGCGGAGCAACCCGTCCAGCAACAGCCGGTCCAACAGCGGCCGGAGCAACAACAACAGGAAGTGCTCGAACGCTATGGCGTACGCTACTCAGAGCCAGTAAAGCGACAGATCGAGATCGACCAGCAGGCAGAGAATTTCCGGCAACACAACAGGTCGCGCCGTGTTCATTTGGGCAAGAGTTACGCCTGGGAAGATGTCAACTCGAAATACACCCCGCGAAAACATCCCGGCTGGCTAGTCAAGAATCGTGATCCGCAACGCCGTTCACGGCAAATCGACGTTGTGTTGCAGGAAGCCATAGACGAGGGGTTGCTACCCCAATACGCTTCCATCTCCGACCTCGATGCGCTCATGAGCCCCGGAAACCTCATTGCTCAATGGGAGACCGTGGTTCCTGGACAACCGTATTTCCCTGTCATGCACGGCCGGGAGACGGTGCAAGCCATTCGTGACCGCAGCGTATTGCTTCACGGGGAACGCAACCGGCTTTGGGCGAAACGCATCCAGGAAGGAAAGTTGCCCCCGGACGAGCAGGCCCGTCTGGACCGGCTAGTGGAACGCTACGGAGAACCACAGGAAGGGAACGACGTCCGCATTCTCGACGCCAACGTCCGCCGAGAGGCCGACCAGCCGCGCGCCGCAGCCCCGGCGGAGGCAGCCCCGGATCTGTTGCAAGCCTTGTCTTTGGCGGAAGATCCTGTCACCCCCGACCTGATTGCAGAACGAACCGGGATGTCACAAGACCATGTGGCCTCCGAACTGAACCGACTCGAACAAGAGGGCATGATTATCCGCACGGACGAGGGCGTGACGCTGACAGGCGACGCCCGTGCATCCGCAGCTATGTTTAGGGCAGAAGAGTTTGCCGGTGAAGATCTGAGTGGATTTTGGGATGTTGATGCGTTACAAGAACCGCTTGGGGATGATTGGCTGTTAGGAGAAATGCGGCCTCGCTAAGAGCCTGGCCCCGGCTCATCTCCCGACGCCCGATACGCCCAGCGCCCGGAAGATATCCCTGTGCGGCTGCGCGAAGACATGTTCATGGACAACTTTGGTCGTGTTCGGAAACGATTCCAGGGCGAACGAAAGAGGTTCCCTGTCATGTCTCGAATTCCGAGTGTTACAAGCCGGGACGGGGCCACGGTGAGTCAGTTGGCGTGGGAAACCAACCAGAGCAGAGACTATGTTCTCCAAACGATCCAGCGCGGCGTGGAAGAAGGAAGTATCACTGAAATTGAGGGGCGGAAGGGGCATTACAGGCTGAGTCGAAGCGGAACAGCCGTGGTGCGGGGCCTGGAAGCTGCGCAACGCGCCCCAGAACCCGCCCAGGAAACGCCGCTGGACTTCCCCTCGCCTACACCCGAGGCGGTACGGCGCGTAGCGTTTCGTGACGGGCAACTTGACGTGGAGATGCTTCTGTACGAATTTGGCGTGGACAGGGACAACGCTGCCACTATTGTCGAGGTTATGAGGCAGGCTGAACCGGATCTTCCGGTGCGACAAGAACAAGTGCAACGCGAGGCACAAGTTGCGCGTCGGTGGACCATTGCCCGAGTCATGGAATACATTGACCAAGGCCGACAAGACGAAATTCCGTCCGAAGCTATGGCGCGCTACCAAGAAGAACGGTCCCGCCGCGCACCAGATCAAGACATTACGCGCCCCGTCGAGGAGCGGAGACAGAAAGAAAGCCGTGCTGTCAATGACAGCCTGCGCCGAATCATCCCTGACGATCTACGAAAGAAGCGCGGCGTGAAAACCGAAGTTCAGCAGTTTCGTGATCTTATGGGGCGCATCACTGAGGTGACAGGGGAAATGTTGCAGGAGGACGGGCGCCGGTATAAGAAATCGTACATAGATCAACTCAACAAGGAATTCGAGAACAGCTTCGACTCGCTCATGGACACACCCATGGAGCAATGGCATCCGCTCCTTCAGGATTGGTATCTGGAAGGCAACAAGATGCTGAAAGCGGTCGAACAAGAGACCACGGGCAACCGTGGTGTCATGGCTACCCGCATCAAGTATCAGCCCAACCATCCCGTGCGCACGCTGGCAGACCAACTCGAACAAGGTATGGGCGAACAGTTTGAGATCACCGTCCACGGCGACAGCGCCACTATGCGAGCCCCGAACGGTATAACGATCCGCGTGGAGCGTAGGCAGGACGGCGACATCATGCCGGGCGACCTGAACGCCTACGCCGAGAGTATTGTCGCGCGATATGGCGGGCAAAGAATCACATTACCGGACGGCACACAACGCACCGTGCCTGATACCGCAGCGGAACTCCTGAACCAACCTGAACTCTTTAACGCCTTCGAGACCGAGGCCACATTCCGGCTGCTCGACCAGCAGGACGGCGGGACCACGGACTATCGTGCGGACGCGTTCATGGAAGTGCTGGACACAGCGGACCCCGACGCGGTTCCCCACGAAATGGCTCACGCGGCCATGAGAACGGTTTTGCAACCCGCAGAGTATGATGCCCTTATGCAGCGGTACGGTAACGAGGAGGCGGCGGTGCAGGCCGTCCTAGACGCCCGTGGACGTACCGAGGGTGTGCTGGGAACCATCCAGCAGTTCTGGCACCGGCTCCGAGCCCTTGTGGACTCTCTGCGCGGGCATGTGTACGTCCCCAGACTGATTCAGCAGATTGCGGAAGGGGAGGTGTGGCGCCGCCCGCCCAATCATGAACGCGCGGGGGCCGGCACGGCATACTCGGCGCGCAAGAAAGCCAACCCGGTATACGAGCAGTACGAACGCAAGTTGAGGGAGAACCTTGAAGACCTTCAGGCCGGTCGCACCCCGAGACATCAGCCGGAATATGCCTACGTCGTGCCCGGGGAAGAGGGACGCGCGTTCCAGAACGTGATGGACGAGTCGTGGGAGCCGCGCCAGTATCCGGAAATAGAACAGCTTGCGGACGCGGAACAGCTCATACAAGAGGTCGGGTTTGAAGGCGTGATAGGCCGCATG
>PWRF01000092.1 GCA_003556325.1 Bacteroidales bacterium
ACATACGTTCTTTCATATTTTTCAGCGAGCGATAAAGAAACTCGCGTGCCCTGAAAAGCTGGGCTTTTACCGTACCCAGTGGGATATCCAGCCCGGTGGCGATTTCCTCATACGATTGCTCCTCAAAGTAACGCATTTGGATCAGCGTGCGATACCTGGGCTTAAGAGTCTCGACCACCTGCCTTACCAGGTCGATCTTTTGGCTTTTGATAAACTTTTCCTCCGGATTAACCATTTCGGCAACGAAGTGGAATTTATCTTCCGGTTCATCAATGTCTTCATTGGCTTCATGGTTCAGCACATTTTTTTTCTTCTTCCTGATAAAGTCAATCCCATGGTTAGAGGCGATCTTAAAGAGCCAGGTGCTGAAGGCATATTTTTCATTGTATTGGTCAATGTGGGTAAAAGCCTTCCCAAAAGTTTCAATACACAGGTCCTCTGCATCTTCAGGGTTGCCGGTGATCTTGAGAAGCATAAAAAAGATGGTGTCCCTGTATAGCTTCATAAGACTGGCCCAGGCCTGCTGGCTTCCCTTCTCTCTTGCTTCGTGCAAAAGAGCCTGATCACGTATTGCCTTCTCTGTTTTATTTGCTTTTGGTTCCATTTTTCAATTCCGGAAGCTTGCTTGCCGCTTACGTGAAGGCTGCTGTTTTACCAGCATACCCGATAATGCATCCCTTACTAACGAAAGTACACATTTTTTTATTTGCATGGCCTACAGGCTTTGCCACTGTCACGCTTACGGGCAAAATTAGCACAATTCTACCTGAATACTTTCTATCTTTGGAAAAAAATTGGTTTCGATGAACTTTGAATTGCAGGCAGGAGATGGTCATAGCTTTGCGAGAGCCGGCCTGATAAGCACCGGCCATGGCGCTATAGAGACACCTGTTTTTATGCCGGTAGGCACGGGCGCCACCGTGAAGGCTATACATCACAAGGATTTGGAAGAACAGGTAAAGGCATCAATAATACTCGGAAACACATATCACCTTTACCTGCGTCCCGGCCTGGATATTTTACAGAAAGCCGGAGGCATCCACCGTTTTATGTCGTGGGATCGCCCGGTGCTTACCGACAGTGGCGGCTACCAGGTATATTCACTGGCAGAACGCAGGAAGCTGACTGCAGAGGGTGTCACCTTCCGTTCACACATTGACGGCTCCCCGCACCTGTTTACACCCGAAAAAGTAACAGACATCCAGCGGGCGATCGGGGCTGACATCATCATGGCTTTTGACGAATGCACACCCTATCCGTGCGAATACAGCTATGCAAAGGCGTCGATGCAGCTGACACACGGCTGGTTGCAACGCTGTTGCGACCATTTCGACGATAGCGAAGCCCTGTACGGATACAGCCAGAGCCTGTTTCCCATAGTTCAAGGCAGTACCTTCAGGGACCTGCGCAAACAATCGGCTGAAGAGATAAGCAGGCATAACAGGGAAGGCAACGCCATCGGAGGCCTCTCGGTTGGAGAGCCTGCGGAGATCATGTACGAGATGACGGAACTGGTCTGCTCCATACTTCCTGAAGATAAACCCCGCTACCTTATGGGGGTGGGCACACCGGCAAATATCCTGGAATGCATCGCCCTGGGGGTGGACATGTTCGACTGCGTAATGCCGACAAGAAACGCCCGCAACGGCATGCTGTTCACCAGCGAAGGCATCATCAACATCAGAAACAGGAAATGGGAGTCGGAACACACGCCAATAGACCCTGCCGGCGGTACTTTTGCCGACCAAAGATATTCCAGGGCCTACCTCAGACACCTCTTCGTGTCGGGCGAGATGCTGGGCCCCATGATCGCCACCCTGCATAACCTGAGATTCTACCTCTGGCTGGTAGAAGAAGCCCGGAAACAGATCCTGAAAGACAACTTCGCACACTGGAAAAACCTCATGACCCCAAAGCTCATGGCGCGGCTCTGATACTGATTTTTCTATGTGCCTGCAATTTTCAACTTATTGGTTATCTGATGTTTGCGTTTTCAACAGGACTGCTGTTGGCTATTGGCTTTTAGCTTTTGGCTCACTTTCCAATAGCCAAAAGCTAATAGCCAAAAGCCAGCTCCTGGTAAAATATAGTGTATCTTTGCACCGTTTATCCCTTTGAGTTCCGGCAGAACAGCCGGGACGGCAGAAAAGATCAAAGACAACCAACGCCGGCATCAAAAGGGAAGTATCAGGAAAGAATGCTCAAGAAACTGGACATATACATCATAAAAAAGTTTTTGGGAACCTTTGTATATGCCATCTCCCTTATCATCCTCATTGTCGTGATATTTGATCTTTCAGAAAAGATCGACAACTTCATTGAGCACCAGGCCTCTTTCAGGGATGTGGTATTCGTATACTATGTTAACTTCATCCCCTATTTCATCAATTTGTTCAGCCCTCTTTTCACCTTTATCACCGTGGTGTTCTTTACATCGCGCATGGCTTTCAACACAGAAATCATCGCGATCCTGAGCTCAGGGGTCAGCTTCCGGAGGCTTCTGAGGCCTTATCTCATTTCAGCCATCCTTTTGTCAATCGTAGCCATCTACATGTCGAACTTCATGATCCCACAGGCGAATGAGGCCAGGCTCGACTTTGAAAGGACCTATGTGAGAAAACCCGACACTTTCCGCGGCCGCAACATTCATATGCAGGTGAGGCCGGGTATCTTCGTCTACCTGATCTCCTTTAACGAAAACACGCAGACAGGATACCGCTTCTCTATGGAAAACATTGAAAATGGCGAGCTTAGACACAAATTAATGGCCGACCAGGCAACCTTTAACCCGGAAGACACTACGTGGACCGTTAAGCAGTATAACATACGGGAAATTGACGGGTATAAGGAAAAGCTCAGCTTCGGATCCGAGATGGATACGGTGCTGCCCTTTACGCCCCGCGACTTTATTCAGAATCTCAAAGACATGGAGACGATGAGCTATAGCGAACTGAATGAGTTCATAGCCAACGAACGTCTGAAGGGATCCGAAACTGTTGTTTTTTACGAGGTGGAACGCCACCGGCGGCTTGCCTTTCCTTTTGCCACCCTGGTGCTTACCTTCATAGGTGTGGCCCTCTCGAGCCAAAAGGTAAGAGGCGGGATTGGCCTGCACCTGGGTGCAGGAATTACACTCAGTTTTGCCTTTATCCTTTTTATGCAGGTGACCACCACGTTTGCCACCAAAGGGAATCTTCATCCCATGATGGCCGTGTGGATACCAAACATCATTTTCGGTGCACTGGGGATATACCTGCTGAAAATAGCTCCAAAATAGGAAGGTGCCCAATGGCCGGCACCCCCGCTTTATTCACCCGCGTCTTTCCCGGGGTCTTTTTTTACAAAAAAATCCGGCATCAGGTATCCCAAAACACCTCCCCACGCCATACTCATATAAGGGTTCGAAGTGATAGCACAAGACCCGGTGCGGCATCCGACATAATAGAAGTACGCGTAACCACCAATAACTCCGATCAAAGTAAATGCCGCAACCACATAGAGGTAGTACCGGGACCTTATACGCAAAGGGAAGGCCCTGTTGCGTTGCTTCAGACCCCGCTCCGGGATGCTCTTTTTTTCTTGTGTATCCATTTAATTATAATTTTGCCCGGTATGACCCGATACTATTCTACGCCTAACACATCTTTAATGCCTTTCCTGAGAGCATCTTTCGGCAAAGCACCGGTAGCCATCTGGGGCTGACCCTCAACGGGCACAAACAATATCGAAGGGATGCTGCGAATGCCAAACATTGCAGCCAGTTCCTGCTCCTTCTCGGTGTCAATCTTGTAAATGTCTACCTTGCCCGCATACTCTTCCGACAACTCCTCCATGATGGGGGTCAGGGTACGGCACGGCGCACACCAGTCGGCATAAAAATCAATGACGCAGGGCTTGTCTCCCTCGAATTTCCAGTCCTTGCTTTTCTCAAAATCAAAAACTTTCTCTTTAAACGCTTCTTTGGTTAAATTTTCCATTAGTAATGTAATAAAAGATTTATGATTATAAATGATTTTCAATTGCAGCTAACAATGTTTCTTTCTGCTGTACACCCGTAAACCGTTCCACTTCCACACCATCATTAAAAATTATGATGGTCGGAATGCTGCGCACCCCATAGCGTGCAGCCAGGCTGCCATAATCGTCAACATCGACCTTTGTGATCCGGGCCTTCTCATGAATTTCACCGGCCACCTCTTCAAG
>PWRF01000279.1 GCA_003556325.1 Bacteroidales bacterium
TCATTCTTCAAAAAGGCAAAAAGAAATATATGTTTTTGAGTGGATTTAACCCAAATTGGCCACGATAAAACACGGCTTTGTCTTTCAGACACCAACCAAAGCGATAAATAAATAATCAATTTGGATCATTAAGAACCAGACAGCAGAACTATGCAGTATTGTTACCATCTAAACAGGTTGAATTATCATTTGGCACTTTTTTTTGTCGCCTTTATGTTTCTTTTTACTCCGCTCATGGAAGCACAAGCCGAATACAGGCCGGTCAAAAGGGGTGAAAGGCCGCCCATTGACCTGAACAACGTTTCCCAAGAGGCTTATGAAAAAGGTGTGATCAGGATCAAATTCGAAGATGCGGCCTACAGGAATATATCCGGGGAGGTTTACAGCCGCTCCGAAAAGGGTGCCATCACTTTTGGCCTGGCCGGTGTTGACGCACTTAACGCACAGTATAACGTTCGGGATGTAAGGCAAACTTTTGATTCTCCGGCCCTGAATAACAGGTACCAGGAAAGACATCGCAAATGGGGTTTCCATTTGTGGTTTGATCTGTTTGTGGATGAGGATACGGATATCATATCCATGGTGCAGGATTACAAAGCCCTGGATGAAGTGTCTTTTTCAGAACCGCATTACAAAAAAGAACTCATCGGAAATGTCTTAAATGAGGGTGAGCCCAAAGCTGATTACCATACGGCGGAAGCCCCCAAAAGGGATGATGACGGCTTGTTTCCTGACGACCCCCAGTTTGGCGACCAGTGGCATTATCACAATACCGGCCAAACCGGAGGCACCGTGGGCGCCGATATCAGTTTGCCGGAGGCGTGGACGATGGAAACAGGCAATGCAGATGTCATCGTAGCAGTCATCGATGGTGGTATAAACATTAATCATCCTGATCTGGCTGATAATATCTGGGATGGTGTCGGCTACAATTTTGTAAGCGATACGCCCACTATTTTACCTCACGATCATGGCTCTCACGTGGCAGGGACGATCGCCGCGGTAAGCGACAATGGACTTGGTGTGAGCGGTATTGCCGGTGGCTGGGATGGTATGCCCGGGGTGGCTCTTATGACCGCCCAGGTTTTTGAACCCGGTTTTTTTGGCCCGTCGGGTGGCTTTGAACTTGCTCCCGTATATGCTGCAGATAACGGTGCAGCCATATCACAAAACAGCTGGGGGTACACCTCTGCAGGGTTTTATGAGCAAGCCGTACTGGATGCCATCGACTATTTCAACGTAAATGGTGGTGGTGATGTGATGGAAGGCGGTATCACGATTTTTGCCGCCGGTAACGACAACAATGCCGGGCAAAACTATCCGGGCTACTATTCAGGCACCATGGCAGTCGCGGCACTCAATCACAACGATGAGCTCGCCTGGTATTCGAACTATGGCAACCATATTGAAATATCCGCCCCCGGTGGCGAAACCAATATTGTAACCGGGCAGGGTGTCTTAAGCACTTTGAATTCGGGATACGGCTTCTACCAGGGAACTTCAATGGCTTGTCCCCACGTTTCAGGTGTGGTAGCACTGATGCTTTCTATGGCACCCGGTGAGTTTGATGCGGAGGAGATCACAGACATGCTTTTAAGTACAACAGACGATATTTACGGCAGCAACCCCGGTTACACCGGCCAGCTTGGCAGTGGTCGCGTAAACGCATTTGCCGCTCTTGCAGAAACTCTTTTCAATATGGCCGATCCGGATGCCCCCGCTGCACCTGGAAACTTCAGCCTCAATGCAGACCCCGAAGGTGAGCTTTCTGTTGAAATCACCTGGATCAACCCTGATGAAAGTGCCTCCGGGGAAACCCTTACAGAACTTGACACCATTAACATCTACCGGGGCCAGGAATTGATATATTCAAAACTCAACCCGGTTATCGGCGAAGAAGCAAGTTTTACTGATGATGATATTGATGCAGATGGGACATACCATTATGTGGTCAGGGGAGCCAATTTTGCCGGCGAAGGCCTCGCTGTAAGCGGTAGTGCATATATTGGCCACGACACCCCTGCAAAACCCGAAAATATTCAATTGAGTGCAGCAGGAGATAACGCCATTCTCACCTGGGATGAACCCCAAACAGGTCAGAACAACGGCTTTTTTGACGGTAGCAACGTTACATATACCGTTTACCGGTATCCCGGAGGCGATGAGGTTGTTGCCGAAACGGAAGAAAACATGTTTTTTGATAACGGTGTCCCGGGTATTGGGAATTTCTATTACGAAGTCACTGCGTTCAACCATGTTGGCGAAGGCGGCACTGGCTCTTCCAATGTAAATACCCTTGGCGCTGAGGGTCTTTTGATCTTCGAGCCTTTTGACTATCCGGAGGGTGAACTCCCCGTAGGATGGCACATCGACGGACCCGGCGAGAGCAACTGGGGCGTGCATGACTCAGAAACCGCCGGTGGCGAAGCACCCCAGATGCGACTGAACTGGAGCCCCTCGTTCACGGCAGTTTCCAAACTCATTACCCACGAGGTAGATGTTGCCGCTTATGACAGCCTGGATCTGAGCTTCCGGCAATTTCTCAGAAACTTTGGATCTTCAACCGGCGAAATATCCGTGCTTTATACAACCAACCAGCGCGAAAGCTGGAATGAGCTTATGTCTTTTGATGGTGTGGACGATTATGGGCCTGTGCATGAGGAGTTCCAGATTCACCTCGATGATGAAGCTGAAATCATACAATTTGCTTTTAAATGGGATGGCAATACTTTCGATATCTGGGATTGGAATATCGATGATATGATCCTGGAAGGCAGCGGTGCCTATTATGAAGTTATTTTTGAGGTGGAAAACGAAGAAGGCGACCCCGTGACCGATGCAACAGTCACCATGGGGGAAAAATCGGGTATTGAAGTGATCCCGGGTGTCTATCTTTACAACCAGGTTGAGCCCGGAACCTATCATTATACCATCGAAAAGGAAGGCTACGAGTTGTTTGACGGCGAGCTTGAAGTAATTGATGAAAGCCTTGAAAAACATGTTGTGATGCTTTGGGAAAGATACAGCGTGCATTTTAATGTATATGACCAGGATAACGTTGAACTTCATGGTGCAACCGTCACCCTGGATGAGCATACCAATGAGTCGGGAGAATACACCTTTGATGATATTTCAAATGGCTTGTATGAGTACACGGCTGTGAAAGAAGGCTACCATACGGTTACAGGTACCGTTGAAGTTGATTATGAGGATGTTAATGAAGATGTGGTGATGGAGCTGATTTTATATCAATTAACCTTCGACCCGGTTACAGAATACGGCGAGCCGATTGCAGATGCTGTAATTACATTGGATGGGACCGTACACCAGGCCGGTGAATACGAGTTTGCCGATGTTATTCCGGGAACGTATGATTACATCATTGAAAAGGAATCCTACTTCCCGGCCCAGGGCAATATTGAAATAGCAGATGAGGACGTGTTGAAACAAGTGGTTCTTTATGTTGACGATACGGGTATTTCCGAACTGGATGAAAACGTCGTAACCATATATCCGAATCCCGCGCAGACTCAGGTCACCATTGAATCGGACCTGGAGATCAGTCATGTGAGTGTTTCTGACATCCATGGCCAGGAAGTTAAAAGCCTGGATGTCGGTGCCGGTCACGCTGTAATGGATGTCAACCGGTTTGACACAGGCATTTATTTTATTCGCATTTACACGAATGACGGGCAGATGCTAACCAAACGCATCCAAGTCATTAACTAGTATTTTGTCAATGCTGCTGTACCGGCTGCTTAGCGGAGTTTTTTCTCAGCTCTGGTAAAGAGGCCCGCATATAGCCGTCTTCAGCCATGGGCGTGTCTGTTCTGCAAAGCATAGATGTCAAATAATTGTGCCGGCTACAGCAATGCTGAGATGATGCATGCCCGGATTATTCCTGCATTTTTTTAAGCCGGTTGTGATTTGCATAATCCGCGAAACCGTGGTCTTGGTGTGTCACATTGTTCCGTCATTCCGGATATGATGATCCTGGAAGTATTTCTTGGTGTGCTTTGCGCCTCAGCGGCGAAAAAGAGGTTCATTTATTTGGAGGATAAACGTATTTAAACTACCTTTGCATTTGCAAAACGAGGGTCTCGTGGCCGAGGGGCTAGGCAGAGGTCTGCAAAACCTCCTACAGCGGTTCGAATCCGCTCGAGACCTCCAACCCGGTTCAACAAATCCA
>PWRF01000055.1 GCA_003556325.1 Bacteroidales bacterium
CAGGCGCGAGTGACGCCATGCTTGTCATCGACAAGGAAGCACGTACCCACAAAGGCGATGAACAAAAACCCGATGATTATATTGTAATGGCTGCTGAAGAGTTGTCAGAGGGCATGAAGCAATATACCTATATCCGGCTGAATGCAAATGCCTCGCCTGAATACGACCACCGATTCGACGCTTCATTTGCCCCGGGTATTGCCCCTGTGTTTCACCCGTCAAAAGCCGGGCAGCACCTCCTGGTTTATGCCCTGCCTGGACTGCACGAAGACCTGATCATCCCCTATCACTTTGCCGGGATGGAGCACTCTGGCCAGTATGCCATCCATCTTACCGAAAATCTTGAAGACAATATATTGTTTCTGGAAGACCTTGCCCTGGATACCATCCATCAGCTTGACCATGAGTTCCCATATTTTTTTGAAGACATCCCTGATGCGCCTCAGGAGCGTTTCCATCTTCATTTTGATCCCCCCGAAGACGATCCTACACATATTGCAGGTACTGAGGGAGACAGCTTTATTCACGGAGAGGCGTGGGTGCATGAGAGGACGTTATATCTCAAAGGCTGGGATGAGGATACACAGCTGGATCTTTTTGATATGACGGGGAGGAAGCTGCAAAGTTTCATGCCCGGTGGCGGCACACAGACACATTATCTGAACCTTCCTCCCGGCGTGTATGTGTTGCGTGCATCCAACGGCACAGGTGTTTACGGCACGCGACTCATGGTGAGATAAGCCCGGGGATAACATAATTCTATGGAGATGATACGAAGAATGATTTTTCTGCCCGCCTTGCTTGCTGCTGCCGCGTTGCCGGCCGGGGCCTGGTCGGGGCATCACATGTTGTCGCGCCCTGTACTGGAAGACCTCGATGTTTGGGATCGCAAAGATTCTGTGCAGGCGATCACCCTGAAGCGTTTTCTGCTGGAAACAGAGCAGGCCCTGGCTGCCTTCCTGGAGCAGCAGGAAGCCTGGTCGCGCGGGAACCTTCCGCACTACAAGCCGCGGCCGGATGCACTTGCCTTTCGCGCCACCGGAAATAAAGAGGATGTGCTCCTTCGCTTTTTCCATGCGGTGCGGATGAATCCGCAAAGCAAAGTGCCGCTGTATCTGCAGCTTCTGCCCCTGCAAACGGCAGGCAACCGTGAAAAGATATCGCTTAGGCAGGTGAGCATCTGGGCAGTGGAACCTGAGGCGGATGCTGACAATTCCTCTTTTGTGAAGGTGGAGCCCGGCGATCGCCTGCACCCGCTGGATGTGCTGGTGACTGCCAACGACGAGCCGGACTACGGCTTCGACATCGGCCTTTTTGAAGACAACAAAACCGTTCACGGGAAGAAGTATGGCTTTGGTGAACAGCCTTTTGGCAATCCGCATCTGCCATACAGCAGCCAGGCTCCCTTTCACATGGGCTTCTACCATGAGTCGCGCATCGTATACGCCTTTGGCCCTTTTCTTCATCGTACCTACCTGGATTACCGGGTACATCTGTTCAGGGACCTTTCCCGCTTTGCCTTTGAACATGGGCAGCCTTACTGGGGCTGGCGTTTTATGGGGTGGAGCATGCACTATGCCGGCGACATCACCATGCCCTGGCACAGCAGGCCTTTGCCCGGCTATAGCGCGCTGAGGATGCTCTGGATAAATTTTAAGGCCATGCTGGGATTCACCCGAAGCCGCGACGAGGCCATACAGCTTTCCTCAAACCGCCACATCGTGCTGGAGGCCTACCAGCGCCAGGAGATGGAAAAGGCCTGGAGAGATCAGGACCATCAGCATCCACTGTTCCGGGCCCTTCGAGACCCGTATCCCGTGGTGCCATTCACCCGCGAGTTTGTCCGGCAGGATGCTTCAAAACGTGCGGCAAGGAAGGCGGGGAGCCTCGACAGGCTGCTTACCGGAACGCTGCCTGAAGAGATGGTAAGCGACCCGGCTGTGGAGGTCACCCACCTGGAATCACTCGATCGCGTGGCCGAACAACTCCATGCCGAAGACCCCGGGGCAGCAGCCGAACTCAACGACGCCATCGCCGAGCGCTTCCGCGACTACAGCATGGTGCTGCGAAGTGTGCTGTATTCTGTGGTAGGGCAGTGAAACGCGTCCAGCTCATGATTGTATAGGATTGCGCAACTTTTACCCCGGAACAGGATGCACAGCTCACCATCTGCGGCCTCAACGGCCTCGCACTGCTAACATGCCAGCCTGAGCCCGGACTGCAATCTTATCGCATCAGACTGCCGCCCGGTGCCTATGTGGCGCGCCTGGAAGGCGAACATACCCGCAAGGCAGTGAAAATTGTGACGACACGCCTACACTAATGCGAAGTTGTAGCCGCACCACCTGAGCTGCGGAGAAAAGGCATTTAACAACCCCCCCCTTAGCCCCAAGCACTGGGCTGCATGCATAAGGCATTAAACAATCCCCGTAGCCGCGGCACCCGGTACAAGAGGATGAAGCCAGGAACCGAAACCCGTTGCCGCATCGCCTGTGTTGCGGGGATGACGCCGGGAGGAATGCCTCCTGCCGGCTGGTTCCGGCTATTTGCACAGATGCATTTTTTTTCTTAAATTTCGAATGATTCACCATTGTCTCATCAAAAAAAAATTGCCATGAAGAAAATGATACGCAAAATGACCCTGGCCGGTTTGCTGTTTACCCTTTCGCTAACGATGACCGGCTGCTTCGGGGCCTTCCAGCTGACACGCAATGTGTACCAGTGGAACGAAACCGTTACGCCTAACAAGTTTGCCCAAACCCTGCTTTTTTATGGCATGAACGTGGTGCCGGTTTATGGCGTGGCCACTTTCCTGGATTTTTTTGTGTTCAACCTGGTGGAATTCTGGTCAGGCACCAACCCCATAGCCATGGCCGAGGGAGAACATGAAACACAGCTTGTCTATATGGATGGCAAGTGGTACGAAATGGAAGCATCAAAGAACCAGTTTGTGGTGTCGGAGGTAAATGACGACACTGCCAAACTACTATACACCATCAAATTTGACGAAAACACGCACCGGTTCCTGGTTAAGGACAAACAGCTTGCTGATTAAGGGATCCCTTTGTCTCGAGTACGGATTTTCTCTTCTCCTTTGAGCTGATCAGCCTGTTGCAACCAGCCTGCAGTATAAAGGCAAAACAGGATTGTTGTCTTTGCAGTGCTCCAGGAACAGGGTTGCACTTTATTGGGCCATTTCACATTAAAACATATCTAAACAAACCATAAAAAAACAGCCGTTTTACCCAAAACGGCTGTTTTTCAAATGTTGTAATTCCGTTGATTAGATAATTCTGCGGAAACGAATCACCACAAAGCTTACCATTAACAAAATCCCCAGGTAGAGTGCCCAGCTTGACAATGGTATGGGAGCCGGTTCTTCTACATCGTCTATGTTGAAAAGAGAAAAAGCCAGGTCATCATCTATAGGATCACGAGTCAGCTGCTTATCAGGGTTTCCCCTGATGACAGAAGGATGCTGCTCGCCTCTTACAAATGATTTTGGGGCTCCATCTCTTTGATAGGCCAAGCCATCACCTTCGAGTGAGGTCCAGAAAAGGAACCAGCCATCTGTAGCGTCAGAATCCAGTTGAGGCGAAAACCAACCTTCGCTCATGGACAAACCTTCAGGCAGTTCGACGGTAAATTTATAAATCATAAAATCAGGGTTCCAGTCGACATTCGACCCGCTGTATTCTGCATCAGCAATAATATATTCCTCATGTACCGGGTTAGCCCAATCGGGTTCCAGGGCCATTACCTGACCACTTTCGATATTTCCAGGAACACTTTCGCCAGGATTGGCAGCTGTTCCGCCTTCTTCAGCAATGACATTATTGTTTGGGTCAATGATTGCATAGTAGTTCTCAGCAGCCCAGGAACCCGGAGTATATATGGTTGTTATCTCATCCCCCTGGTTTGCTGAGAAAGTATAGTATTTTGGATTAGGGTCTCCAGAAAGCATTATTGCATCCTCGATAACAGCTACACCCTCCACATAAACTGTGACAAAGCTGCCACCTCCCCAATTCCAGTGATCAGCTGCATCTCGCAACTCGAGTTCATAAGTTCCTGTTTCGGGCGCTTCCAGTCCGGGAACAAAATCTTCCACATATTCGTAGAACCGGATCCAGAAAGGCTCTGTTTCTTCAGGTTCTGACGGGGAAAACCCCTCATCCCAC
>PWRF01000324.1 GCA_003556325.1 Bacteroidales bacterium
AGGAAAACAAATTCAATGTTTTCGCCTTCATGTTGCTGAATCATCTTGTTTGCGCCTGGTAACCTTTCGATGCAACCCCTGCACCATGTTGCCCAAAAGTCAATGTAAACAACCTTTCCTTTATTGGACTTTCGTAAAGAATCCAACAGAACCCTGCCCGACGTATCGCCCAGGCGGTTCAGAATTGGGTGATAAACAAGTCAAACTCTATACGAAAGGTTCCGTCATCTTTGATGGTATCAACAAAGCAATGCCCTGCTCCCAATAGTTTTGGGACCACCTGAAGTCCTGAACGGTAACGGTAACGGTTTTATAATCTGGGTATACATCCCGGTTTATCATTTTTCCGGTCACAATCGTTTTTTCAGGGTTCTTATCAATTTCCCCGGATCGTTCACAACCGCATATCAGTGCAAAGAATAGGCAAACCAAAGCTAATAAGAAGAATTTTTTCATGGCGCATTGTTGTTAATCTTATTCTTTCAAGTCTTCGACAACCCGGATGCAACGAACGCTTAAACCGGACGTCTTACTGCTGTTGTTGATGCCTATACCGCCCGAGGTGACGTAGAGTCTCACGTATTCAGCTCTGTTGGACGAGTACTCGGTAGAGGTCCACGGGAAATACCAGCGTCCAATCCAAATGTACCATCCTTGGTAGCCTCCGCAAATATCATCAGTTTCTACGAAAAAACGACCCGCCGGAAGAGCCGAAAAACCGAATTCATCAAATCCGTATCGACCCGCTATATCCCATCTTGGGTGTTCATTTGTATTACAATCCCCGCCTAAAGGGGAATCAACTTGCCTGCAGGATTTTAATGCACTACCTAAACCCTTCGGATGAACCATCTCGTTCGGAAACCCTTGTGCAATTCCAAAATCAAACAACTGGGTCCAATCATTACTGTCGGGCACTTTCCATCCTTCAGGGCACAACCCACGGACATCATCTACAGCATACCAGTTGTAGAGTTTGCCGTATGCAGCAACCATTTCTTCAGGTGAGTTAATACCATCAGCATTACCAAAACCACTTCCAGTATATGGATAAATAAGATAAGCACCTTCAGTGGTGTAATGCAAATCTTCATCACTCAAGTCTGTAAGAATATAATCTCCATTGTTGTACCGGGTAACCCGCAGGTTTTCAGCCATCCATTCCTGGTCTCCTATAATAACACTTTGATAGACATTACCATCAATATCGACAAGATTGCCTATTAAAAACACAGCTTTTAGGGAGACATCCTGGGCTGGCATTGTGACAGTGGTATTTGCTGAAAACGGGTCATCAACATAAAGTGTGTCTCCTATCCAATTTACAAACACCCAACCTTCCTCATTAGAAGCAGTTATGCTTATCTGCTCGCCTTCTTCGTATGAGCCGGCACCTGCTACATCTCCTCCTTCATGATGGTTGACTTCCAGGATAAGATCATATTCAGGAAGTTGAACCGGTTCAGGATCGTCATCACTGCATCCATTAAGGAGAAAGAAACTCATAACAATTACCGCTAAATGACATACGAAATATTTATTTGTTCTTTTCATGAAGATTGGTGTTAGTTGGTGGTTTTTAAATTATACAAAGTTGTTTTAAAAGCCCTTTGATTTTCATTTGAGACTGATTTTAACCGTATTCCCGATACAATGAGCGCTAACGGTTTCGGGCTATGTGCCGTGCGGCTTTAAAAAACGATTGACGGCCTACCAGGTATAAATTTAGTCAGAATGTAATGATTTTCGATTTCAGACCGAATGGCATATAGCCTCGTGCTGATAGCTGTTTTTGTTATTATGTTTGGGTTATTCTTTGATTATCTTTTTGGTGATACGATCGTTCTTTGCCACAATGGTTAGCATATACAGCCCCGGCTCGAAGGCAGAAATATCCAGAATGACTTCCGACGCAATTGTAGTTTTATCATAAACCACCTGCCCGTATGAATTTTTTAAAGCAAGGTAGATTAATTCTTCTTTGCTTGTATTTATAGTAAGAAAGTCTTTTGCCGGATTTGGATAAACAAGGAAGTTATTTGCATGCTGCAAGTCATCCGCACGGACAATATCAAAAGTTTTGCAGAGCAGATTGTAGCTAATATCGGGCTCAATCTTCGAATTTGGAGCCAACAGTTCAAAACAGAATTCATTATCATGGGAAGGAGGATCATCCTTCCTCATTCCTGGGAGCTGGATTATCAATTCTTCATACGGATGTATGGTATATTCTGTAAACTTTTCATAGAAAAAAGGTTTAAAAGCCCAAATCCCAATATCCATCAAGGTTGTAAATACGGCAAATGTTTCAATAACATCATCACTGTTATTGTATATGGTCATCTCTGTGTCAAAGTACAATGCAATTGGATCGTTATCAATGAATTCAAATTCAAGATTGGAAATGGTAAAGTCAACGATTTCGATATCAGGCCATATATAGCTATCCGGCTCTTCTGCATTATCATAAGCATAGACCGCAATTTGTCCTGATTGTGTAGTTCCGGTAAAAATGAAACGGCTGCCTGCAATCAAAAAATCAGGAGACTCAAAAAACAGGTCAAATGTTAAAGGCTCTGATGCAGTATGATCTTCAATTTTCACCATTTGTATTTGCTGATCTTGCAGGCCCTTCACCCAGAGTTTATCATCAAAGTGTTTTAAACTTTTTAAGGACATATTTTGCGATACAGGAATCGTGTCTATTATCTGTAAATCGGAATCCAGTGATATGAGTTTATTTGAAAAAAGCTGGTAAATGGTATCATTTTGCACCACGGCATCCAGACATGCATCTTCAAAAACAACTGCATCCAGGATATTGCCTTCCCAATCCGCAAGATGCAAGCTTTCATCCGTCATCATAAAAAAACTGTTGCTGTTGACAAAGCCAATCTGTTTTATTTCAAATCCATAGTCAATTGGAAACCAATGGAACTGACCAGATGCGTCGGTCTTTACAACGGTGTTGTCGTGCAGCACAATGATAATTTCTTTGCCTTCATAAACATCCATGGACACAGCTGACTTGTTTTCATATTCTTCAGGGTTCTCCCAAAAATGTTTATTCTGGAATACCATATCACCTTGTTCATCAAGCTTTGAAAAAGACAAAAAGCTTTCTCCCCAATAATCATAATTATAGCCCACTGCATAGATATGGGATGCATGGCTGGAAATCAATCCAAAGGGCCCGCCAGGGAAAAACACAGGAGATTTGCAATCATTCGGGCCGTTAACATGCCACAAAGTGTTGCCATCCAAGTCAAACGCAATAAGACTATTTGCAACAAATTGGGGTTGTGCATAACCACCGTGACCCACATAGCCCGCTTGCAATATAATTGAGTCATTTAACAACGCATTGCCGGCAGCCGTGGACTTGTTATGTTCTTGAGCGTCCATGACCCTGGTCCATAAGGGCTGAGAAAAGGAATTAATGCTTAACAATAAGAGAATGGTTGAAAACAGAACACTAGCTTTCATATTTTCAATTTTTGTGGGGAATTGATTCCGGGTTTTCTAAATTACTATCAACGTTCCTGGTTTAGCCTGTTTTTTATTCGCTTAGTCTGTTTTTCAAGTCCATTCGTTCGTGTAAAATTCTCGTGATTTCAATCGGCTGGTTAATTCGTTTGCGATAAAAAATAATATGTCGGTTCATTTTTAGTCCAAATAGGTCTTTAATTATTCCGTCATAGTTTTTTCCTAATTCGGGGTTGTTCGCAATTTCTTGGCATGTGTCCAACAGTAAATTATAATATGTATCAGCTTGTTGCTCAGACCACTTTTCAATCGTGTATTCCCAAATTCCCGTCAAATCTTCGACTGCTTTATTGGTCAGTTCATATTTAGCCATTCTTTTTATGTTTAGCTTTTAATTCCTGAAGATGTTTGTCCGGGTCAAAATTGTGGGCAATTCCGCTATCAACCCCTTCTCGAATTGCGTTTCTCAGGGCTATTACTTTATTTTCTTCGTTTTCCAAAAGTCGAAGTCCGGCACGAATTACTTCGCTGACGTTTTTGTATCGTCCAGCCGAAACCTGGGTCTGAACGAACTGGTCAAAATAGTTGCCAAGTGATACTGAAGTGTTTTTCATTTCATTTGAATTTTTATCAAAGTTACCATAATTTGGTAAG
>PWRF01000215.1 GCA_003556325.1 Bacteroidales bacterium
CCACAGATGACGGGGGATGATGTCCGGCTGCTTCAGAATCAATTGATAGATTTGGGCTATGAGCAAATCGGTGTGGCAGATGGTATCTTTGGCCCGCTGACTGATGAAGGCGTGCGCCTTTTCCAAACGATCAACGACCTAAGCGTCGATGGTATTGTCGGCCCGATCACCTGGGGCGTTCTGTTCAGCGGCGAAGCACTGGGGCCTTAGGTATTTGTGAAATGATTGGTCTACAACTGAAGAGGAAATCCATGCCAGGAAATCGATTTATGATTTGCTGAACAAAACAGGTGTTGGCTTCACCAACCCTGTTCGCATTTTCAGGTTGACAACCCCACCGCCATGACCAACAACCAGGCCACGATCGTTAGAAAGATTGACCATTCCACCACCGCCATTATCCAGATTTTTGGGCGCGCTTCATCCAGGGGCTGCAGGGGATCGTTCTCGTCAGAACCTGCCCGCCCCATCAACCACAGGAAGCTTCCAAAAGCCAGGATCGCCGGCAAGCCAGCCAGGCTGTAACCACGGGGGATGACCACAACCGCCTGCGGTTGAAAGGCGATCGCCAGACTGAACACCAGCACCATCAGCAGCCCGCCCCGGAAAAAGGTCACCGCTGCCTTGCCGTGAGGTTCCAATTTGTTCATCGGATACACCCCCACCAGCGAAAGCCCCACCGCCGTGATCACACCTGCGATCATGCCGATGATTGACAGCACCCCGGGCAAAAGGGTGCCCAGTGTAATAATCGCCGGGATCAGGCACAAGCCGCTCAGGATCAGGCCCCAGTTAAAGACCCAGGCCAGTCTGGAAACGCCCACCTCACCCAGTTCAGAAATAAAATGGTTGAGGGGCGAATAGGTCTGGCCGCGTTGACCACGATAAGCCAGGGCACTGATGAGGGCACCGAGAATACCGATGGCAGCGCCTACCAGGCTCATAATAATGAACGTTGTTGGGGTTTGTAGTAGTGTTAACAAAGGAATTCCACCTTCATCTTTAGCATAATCCTGTGCGTCACAAACCATTTTATCACCAGACCAGGAACCACATGTTAACACTCAGGGCAATCACAAATTGGATCGTCTTATTCTTTGTGAGTCATCAGACCCCATCCCCAGCCCTTCCCCTCGGAGAGGAGAAGGGTGCCCAGATAATGATAGTAGGTGGTTAAAGTGCGATAATTGTTGATTCTGCGTAGACTTTTTATTATGCGATAACCCTACGCTATTCAGTACACGACAAGGTTCCTATATTGATATAATAGATTAAGAGATGCCAGGTCATTTTGGATAATCAATCCCCACAAGTCTATCTATACGAAAAGATAACTTCTGCCAAATGTTCATTATTTAGAGGAAACTTTACCTATGAAAACCCTGCTCTTTTCACCAGCAGCCTACAACCTGGCTGAGACCACCCGCTGCATCGAAGTCGCCAAAGCCTGCCGAGACGATTTCATCATCCGCTTCATGAGCTACGGCGGTGAGTTTACGAGCCTGATCACCGAAGCCGGATTCGAACACCACCAGCTGGAACCCCTCGTCACCCCAGAAAAGGCTGCTCACATCTACCAGGTCGACCAGGGTAAAAAGCTGGGCTATTTCTTTACCAGGGCGGAAGCCGAAGCACAGGTGCGCAACGAGCTGGCACTTTTTGAACAGGTCAAACCCATTGCGGTGATCACCGGGTTCAACCTGTCCAACAATATCTCCTGCCGGGCAGCCGGGATTCCATTGGTGTGGCTGACCCATTCGACCTGGTTGCTGGGTGCGCTGCTTGAAGCAGGCCTGATGACCTGGCCCGATATGCTCGATTTCCCACCCCTCAACTGGCTGCCCGATAAAGCGCTGGTGTGGCTCTCAAAACGGATACTTTCGATAACCAATCTCATCCTGCGCCCTTACAGCCAGGTCGTTACTGATTATGGTCAACCGCCATTTTCCAACCTGGAGGATGTGTGGACCGGAAATTACAACCTGCTGGCTGAACCTGAAGCATTCTGTGAACTTGAACTGCCACCCAGCTATCATTACATTTCACCCCTGATTGCTAAGCTGAACCTGGCCGTGCCGGAAGATATCCTGCAGCTTCCAAAGGACCAGCCCGTGGTGTATTTTGCCATGGGCAGTTCCGGTCAGCCGCAGATCATCGCCAAAATCATTGAGGGATTTAAAGACCGTACTTATCGTGTGATCGCCCCGGTGGCGAAACTGCTGCAGGGTCAAGAGGTGGACATCCCCGAAAACGTGATAGTTACTGGTTGGCTGCCAGCACACAAGGTCAACCCCCTGGCGGATATTTCTGTGATCCACGGCGGCATCGGCACTGTGATGACCGCCTGCCTGGCGGGCAAACCCGTGGTGGGCGTTTCGATGATGGTGGAACAGGAAGCCAACATCGACTGCCTGGTGCGCAAAGGATTCGCCATTCGCATCCGTAAGAACCGCCTCACCCCCGAAAAGTTGTGTCAGGCGATTGATGCACTGTTGGGGGATCATGAAGCGCAACGCAAAGCACAAGCGTTTCAAAAGATTGTGCAGGATTCGATGGACCCTGCCAGTATCACCAAATTTTTTATGACTACTTTTGGGTAATTGTAAGATGAAGGCGTATTTTTCTTCTGAAATTAAAATTTGATCCGAATAACTTCGAATCAGAAACTAATTCACTCATTCATCACCCCAAAAGCCCTATCAACAAGTTTTTATTTCGGATCCTATTCCGAGATTAATCCATCTCCACCCATTAGCAAGGTGAATACCTCAACAATTTCGGGGTCAAATTGGCTGCCTGAGTGCTTTTCCAACTCATCCATTGCAACCTCGATGCCAAAGCTGGTCTGGAAGGGACGATCAACCGTCATGGCTGCAAAAGCATCTGCAACAGCAATGATCCTGGCATAAAGTGGAATTTCTTCTCCCATCAAACCAAGAGGATAGCCCGTTCCATCCCACCTTTCATGATGGTACAAAACCCATTCGGCGTAACCTGCGTAATCCGTAACATTCTTTAACATCTCATACCCACTTCGCGGGTGCTGTTTGATAATCTGCCAATCTTCTTCGGTTAATGGGCTTGTCTTGTTATAGATTTCTGGGGGAATTACAAGTTTCCCAATATCATGAAACAAAGCAGCAGTTTTGAGATCGGCAATTTCTCTATCTGATAAACTCAACCCTCTGCCAATTAATCCAGCATATCGCTCAACCTTTTCAGCATGGGCTTTCTCCCGATCATATTCATTATGAAATTCTGTCACAAGGCTCTTCAGCATTTGCCGCTGCATCATTTTTCCTTGTGTGATTTTATCCATGTACATTTGATTATCCGCCTGTTGGATCACATGGGAGATTTCTTCATCTTCACCGGTCTTGACAGAATACCCTTTCGCCAGGGAGACAGTTACATTGTTGACTTTTGCTTGAGAAGCCCGATCCACAATCCGTGTCAGAATTTTTTCAGCATCACTGGCACTAGTACGTGGTAACAACAAAATAAATTCATCCCCACCTATTCGACCAATGATATCTTCTGATCGCACCGATTGTGAAATCATCTCAGCTACAGTCTGAAGGAGACGGTCACCTGTTTGGTGACCAAAAGCGTCATTGATTAATTTCATCACATTGATGTCTAAAGTCGCGATTGCGAATGGCAGGTTGCGGTTCGTATCCAGCCTGTTGATTGCATCTTCAATGTATCTGCGGTTATACAATCCCGTTAGCTGGTCACGAAAACTGAAAAACTCGATCTTTTTCTCTTCTCGACGTTTGGTTGTAACATCACGCATAACCACCACCATACCAACAATACGACCATGAAGCGGCTTAATCAAAGCGTACTTTTCTTCAATTGATATTTCAGAGCCATCTCTCGAAACCAGCATAACATTTTCATCGGAGAAGTACTCCTTACCTTGTCGAAAGATAAAATCAGCCGGGTTGCCCAATTTTTTCTTCGTATTTTCATAGATCCTGACATACACATCCTGGATGGGTTTGCCAATCGCCTCATGTTTTGACCACCCGGTCAACTGCTCTGCAACGTCATTCATGATGACAATCTTTCCCTCACGATTGGTTGAAATCACACCGTCACCAATGGAAAGTAAGGTTGCCCTGAATTGCTC
>PWRF01000242.1 GCA_003556325.1 Bacteroidales bacterium
GATGGCGATGCGCTTACCGAAGACGTTGATTTCAGCATCACCGGAAACGGAGAAACAGCCACACTTACCATTTTTGAAAGCTATTTTGACGGCGCAGATGCGGATGATGTATTTGATTTTATCATCAGCTTTGATTTGGGTACTGATGCTACATTTACTGTTACAATTTTACCCCTCACTTTCTCCTTATCTTTTGAGGTGGATATGACCGATGCCGTAGCCAAAGATCTTTTTGATCATGACGTGGATAACGTGGATGTGGCCGGAAGCTTCAACAACTGGGGCGACCCGGCTCAAAACCTGGAACGGGTCGGCGATACCGATATCTATGCATTCACTACCGGCGACATTTTTGAGGAAGGCGAGGAAATTGAATTCAAGTTTCGCATAAACGCAGACTGGGATAACTCCCAGCCAGCCGACAATATCGTATATACGGTAACTGATGATGAAAACCAGGTCTACGAATATTTCTGGGTAACCCCGGAGATCGGCTTTGCCAACCTCCAGTGGCCCCCTGAAGCTACGATAACCATTGGCGATGCTGACAGCGATGAGACCATTTATGCGCAAGTCTGGATAGATGGGGTCACAGGCACGGGTGATGAAACAGATGCCATTTCTGTTTGGCTGGGTATCAATGAAGACAACACGGATCCTGCAACATGGGATGGTGCCGGCCAATGGCTTGACATGGCGTTTGCAAATGAAGTGGGCAATAACGATGAGTATTCGCTCCAGATCACAGGTGCGGATTTTGCAGGATTTGACCCCGGTACGTATTACTATGCGACAAGGTTCCAGTATGGTGAGGATGATCAGGTGTATGGCGGTTTTGAAGGTGGCTTCTGGGATGGAACAGATAATGTGTCCGGGGTGCTGACTCTTGAAGAACCACCCGCGCCGGAGTTTGTGATCAGTGATGTTCCCGACGATGGGATCCTTGGCCTGGATTATATCGAAGGCGAAGGTCCTTCGGAGCCTGGCTCCTTTACCATGGAAGGAGAACATTTTGATCTTGAAACGGTGATTGTCGATGCTCCGGAAAACTTTGAAGTCCGGACAAATTTTATTGCAAGGGAAGAGATCTGGTCAGATTGGACCGATGAACTTATTCTTGAAAACTATGACGGAGATGCAGTAACTATCCAGGTGCGCCTAAAAGCAGACCTGGAAGCCGGTGATTACGATGGGGATATTCTGATTGCACTTGGCATGGATGACGTGACGCTCCCCGGGTCTTTAAGCAGAAGTGAAGCCACAGTATTTGTACAGGGTAGTGTGCAAACCCCTCTGCCGGTGTCCCTTGCACCATGGGCGCTGCTGGTCAGCCTCGGACTGATCATCTCCTTCCTGGCGGTAAGAGTTTTACGTATTGTGTAATGTAATATATCCGCTTAAATCCTTTAAATGGTTTTCGGGCAAGGAGAAGTTGCCCCTTGAAAAAGAAAAAGCCACCGGCTAACAAACCGGTGGCTTTTCTTTTTATCGCAACGCCGGACCTTACATCCAATCCATTTTAATTTCTGGCACGGGGATCTGCCGGCTGATGGGCCAAACCCCTATTTCAAGACCTGGATGCTGTGTGTTGACACTCCTTCGGCGGTGTATATGTTTATGAAGTAAATACCATCGAGGAGTCCTGACACATTGATCGTGTGCATGTCATCGCCTGCCTGCTGCTCATAAACCACCCTGCCGGTCATGTCTACAATCCGTATTTCGTCCATCGGTTTGTTGGCCTCGATGGAAAGCGTCGTGCTGGCGGGGTTGGGATACAGACTCAAACGCAATGGCTCCGGGTCATCGATGGAAGTATCGTCTGGTGCCAGGTTGACAATCATGGTGATGTCTTCATCAATGATCTCCACCTCACCCTCTGCGGTATGATAGCCTTCCCGGTTTATAGCATAGAGATAGGTTCCGGGAGCAAGGTCTTCAAACACATACATGCCTTCCCAATAGGTCACCCCATCAAACGTAATGATGGCATCGTCAATGGGATCCTCCGTGACAGAGTCCCTGACTTCAAATGTCACACTGTATGTGGTCAGGGCGAATTCCGCATGGATGCTGTGATCGGAGGATATATCGGAGAAAAGGAATTCCTCCACCGGTCCAACGCTGGCTCCATCAACCAACACATCGTCAATGTGGTATCCGTCGTCAGGCGTGATGGTAAACAACAGGTCCTCGCCGAATTCCACCTGCGTGACTCCTTCCGGGGAAATGCTTCCGTTTTCACCTGCTGTTGCCGTGATTTCATAGGTGTTGATGGCGAAGGTCACATGAATCGTGTGGTTAGAGGTCACATTCACAAACAGATAGCTGTCAGGTGCGCCAATGCTGACTCCATCGACCAGCACATCATCCACGTGATATCCATTGTCTGGTATCATGGTAAACAGCTTGCTGTCCCCTTGGATCACTTCTATGTCGCCGGCAGGATCTATGTTGCCATGATCTCCTGATGTGGCTTCAATGACATGGATCACCGGCGGGATCGCCTCAAACTCGACGGTTACGGTTATCGCCTGATCAAGGTCTTCGTAGGTGTAATTGACGTCTGTGTGCTCTGCAACCACGTTGCCATTTACGGCCCATTCTTTTACCTGGTACCCCTCGTCGGGCAGTGCGGTAAAGAGCACGTCGCTGCCTTCTTCGACCTCATCACCGATGGCAATGGTTTCGCCATCCACTTCGGCGGTAATATCGCCGTTGGCACCAACTACATAATAGATCACTTCGTAGAGAGTAACGGGGATTTCTTCGAATTCAACGGTGACAGTAACGTCCTGGCCGAGATCCTCGTAAGTGTATGTAAGTGCGGTGTGTCCGCTTATCACCTCGCCGTTGAGGGTCCACTCGCTGACCTGGTACTCGTCGTCGGGCATGGCGGTAAAGAGCACGTCGTTGCCTTCTTCGACCGGGTCGCCGCTTGCGATGGCCTCGCCATCCACCTCAGCTATGAGGTCACCGCCGGCTCCCACGACGTTGAAGTTTACCTCGTAGGTTTCCGGTGGGATGATTTCAAAGGCCACGGTCACGGTGATGTCCTGGCCGAGGTCTTCGTAGAGGTATGTCATTGCGGTGTGTCCGCTTATCACCTCGCCGTTGAGGGTCCACTCGCTGACCTGGTACCCGTCGTCGGGCATGGCGGTAAAGTGCACGTCGCTGCCTTCTTCGACCGGGTCGCCGCTTGCGATGGCATCGCCATCCACCTCGGCTGTGAGGTCACCGCCTGTCCCCACGACGTTGAAGTTCACCTCGTAGGTTTCTGCCGGGATTACTTCAAATGCCACAGTCACGGTGATCTTCTGATCGAGGTTTTCGTAAATGTATGTCAGGGCGGTGTGGTCGCTGACCACATCGCCGTTGAGAGTCCACTCGCTTACCATATATCCTTCGTCGGGCGTGGCGGCAAATAGCACGTCGCTGCCTTCTTCTAGATTATCACCGCTGGCAATGGCGTCGCCATCCACCTGGGCGGTGAGGTCGCCGCCGGCTCCCACGACGTTGAAGTTCACCTCGTAGGTTTCTGCCGGGATTACTTCAAATGCCACAGTCACGGTGATCTCCTGATCGAGGTTTTCATACGTGTATGTCAGGGCGGTGTGTTCACTGACCACATCGCCGTTGAGAGTCCACTCGCTTACCATATATCCTTCGTCGGGCGTGGCAGTAAATAGTATGTCGCTGTCTTCTTCTACATCCTCGCCGCTGGCAATGGCGTCGCCATCCACCTCGGCGGCGATACTGCCGTTAGCGCCTACCACATGGAAGGCCACCTCGTAGAGGGTAACGGGAACTTCTTCAAATTTAACAGTAACGGTGATGTCTTGGTCCAGGTCGGTATATACGTAGCTTTCGCCGGTTTCGCCCACCAGGACAGTTCCGTTAAGGGTCCACTGGTTGACCTGGTAACCGTCGTCAGGCAATGCGGTAAAGGTTACCGCCCTGCCTTCAACCACCTGGTCGCCGGAGGAAAATTGCTCTCCATCCACTTCAGCGGTGAGGTCGCCGCCGGTTCCCACGACGTTAAAGTTCACCTCGTAGGTTTCTGCCGGGATTACTTCAAATGCCACGGTCACGGTGATCTCCTGGTCGAGGTTTTCGTAGGTGTATGTCA
>PWRF01000329.1 GCA_003556325.1 Bacteroidales bacterium
AAGATCCGCAACGGATCGATGAAAATGGTTCTGGGTAAGAAATTCCCAAAGGTCCTTGGTTTTGATGTGGCCGGCGTTGTTGAGCAGGCTTCAAAAAAGTCGCGTTTCCAGCCCGGCGACAGAGTGTTTGCGATGCTTCCCTTCAAGGGTGGCGGCTACGCAGAGTTTGTCACCGTCAGGGAAGACAACCTGAGCCACATCCCGGAGGGTACCACCATGAAGGAAGCCGCTGCCACCCCCCTGGCAGCACTCACCGCCCTGCAGGCTTTTCGCAAGGGCGGAGGCATCAGCGAAGGTGACCGCGTGCTGGTGAACGGCGCATCCGGCGGAGTGGGCTCTTTCGCCGTGCAGATAGCCAAAGCCATGGGCGCGGAAGTAACCGCCGTGTGCAGCACCCGCAACATCGACTTCGTTGACAGCCTGGGTGCCGATAAGGTGATCGACTATACCAGCGAAGACTTCACCCGGCTGAAGACCCGCTTTCATGTCGTATTTGATGCCGTAGCCAAAAGCTCCTTCCGGAAATGCCGCCGCATACTTGCCCGCCAGGGAGACTATGTGACCACCGTGCCCAACAAGGGGCTGCTATGGCACAAAACCTTCAACTTCACCCGAAAAAAGAAGGCAGACTTCATCCTCGTAAAACCCTCGGGCGACGACCTGGAGACCATCGCCGACATGATAGCCCGCGGACTGATCAAACCTTATGTCCAGCAAAGCTTCCTGCTCTCAGAAGGCAGCGCCGCGCACGAGATGATAGAAACCGAAAGAGTAAGGGGAAAAATTGTCTTCCACCTGGTGTAATGACAATAGAACGGCGATTCACTCGTGCATAGCCCCACATGAATGCATGTAATGCCCGATCACCAGAAGATCTGCTGCCAGCACAGCAATGTAAGACGAAGCTATGCGGAAGCGGTTGCGCCATGCATTGCTGAACATATGCAGGTCACTCCTCCGAAACTTCCAGCAGCATCTTACGGTAAATATTAAACACGTTGGCCCGGGACACGAATCCCTTGTATTTTCCGTCGTCGATAACAGCCATGTTCCACAAACCGGACTCGCGGAACTTCTGCATCACGGTTTCCATGCTGTCACCAGGACTGACGGTAGCCCGCGGCTGGATCATGAGGTTTCGGACTTTCAAACTGTCGTACTGACTCCGGTCAAACATGATCTCACGAACGTCGTCGAGCCTCACCAGCCCAAGGAAATGATTTTCTTCATCTGTTACCGGGAAAATGTTTCTGGAAGCATGTGCAATAACCCTGACCAGGTCACCAAGGGTGTCGTCAGGTGACAACCGGTCGAAACTTGTTTCCAGCACATTTTCTACGTTGAGAAGTGTAAGTACGGCCTTGTCTTTATGGTGAGTGATCAGTTGTCCTTTCTCAGCAAGTTTTTTTGTATACAGCGAATGCGGCTGAAAATACACTACCGTCATATAGGAGATCGAGGAAACCACGATAAGGGGGATAAAAAGCTCGTACCCGCCGGTGATCTCTGCAATGAGAAAGATGGCCGTTAAAGGAGCATGTATAACGCCGGCAATCAATCCCGCCATTCCTACCAGGGAGAAGTTGTGTTCTGAGATGTGCGAATCACGAAGCAAGTTTGTGCTGCGCGAAAACACAAAACCCGTAATGCCTCCCATGAAAAGGCTGGGAGCGAAAACCCCGCCAATTCCCCCGGCACCGGTCGTAAGCGAGGTTGCAATGGCCTTGAAAAAAAGCACAAGGATCATAAACCCCACGAAAAAGAAGCCGGTAGTGTCTGTAATATAACCAAACAAACTGTTTTCAAGCAGCAATTCAGGTTGCCCGGAAAGCAGATCGCGCATTGCATAATACCCTTCTCCAAAAAGTGGTGGAAATATAAATATCAGCAAACCCAGTATGCTCCCTCCTGCGATCACCCGCACATAAGGATGCCTGATCTTCCTGATTCCGGATTCTACGTGGCTGTTCATCCATGTAAAATAGAGGGATACCAGGCCCGTGATAATACCTAACAGGATATAAAACGGAATATGAACGTGGTTAAAGGGATCCGTAAGAGTAAAATGGAACTCAATGCCTTCACCCAGAAAGATTATGGAGAAGATAGCGCCTACTGCGGTGGCAATGAGCAAGGGTATCACGGACGTCATGGTAAGATCCAGTTTCAGGACCTCAAGGGAAAAAATCAAACCGGCGATAGGGGCTTTAAAGATGGCGGCAATGGCAGCCGCGGCACCGCATCCTATAAGTAAATTTGTGCGGCGAAAGCCCAGCCTGGTGGCCTGAGCCACATTGGATCCGATAGCTGCACCCGTACTCTCAATCGGTGCCTCCATCCCAACCGATCCGCCAAAGCCACTGGTAAAGACACATCCCACGATGGAAGACCATGTGTTATGGAGTTTCATTACCCCCTTATTACGCGATATCGCATATAAGATTTTGGAAACGCCGTGACTGATGTCGTCTTTTACAAACCGGCGAACATAAAAAACAGTGATCAGAATGCCTATGACAGGGAAGACGAGGAAAAGCCAGTTGCCCATATGCGCACCGGGAACGCTGCGAACCCAGCCCTCCAGGTAATGCACCGAGGTCTTCAGTACAACCGCCGCTATAGCTGCCAGAATCCCAATCAACACCGCAAGCATGATCAGCAACTGCTTCTCGCTGATGTTCCTGACCCGCCAGATGAGAAAACGTTCCAGCAACCCTTTGTTTTCCGGTATGCCTTCCATAGGAGACAAAAATACATTTTTTACCCTGTAATACCCATAAAGTTTCTCTGGTGTCGTGTCAATGCTACTGTTTTAGTTAAGTCGCAGAGATTTTTTCTCAGGGAAGGCATAATGGCCTATTTTGAGCCGGAAGTACCGGAAAAATGCTTTATTAAAATATCCGTTTTCGCTTTTCCAATTGTTTCTGCCAGCTCTTCTTCGGAGGCTTTTTTTATCCCTGGAACGCTGCGAAACTTATGGAGTAATTTCCGGGCGGTTTCGGGCCCGATACCTTTGATCTGGCTGAGCTCCGACTGCATGCTTCCTTTCTCGCGCCGCACCCGGTGGTGCCTGATCCCAAAACGGTGGGCCTCATCCCGCATGTGCTGGATCACCTTCAGTGTTTCCGATTTCTTGTCGATATACAGGGGTATGCTGTCTCCTGGAAAATAAATCTCTTCGAGGCGTTTGGCAATGCCTATCACGGCCATCTTCTTCCTGAGTTTCAAACGCTCCAGTGCTTTCATGGCAGCACTTAGCTGCCCTTTGCCACCGTCAACCACCACAAGCTGGGGCAGGGACTGTTTCTCCTCCTGAAGCCTTCTGTAGCGCCGAAACACCGCTTCTTCCATAGCCGCATAATCATTGGGGGCACCCTCAACCGTTCGAATATTGAAATGCCGGTACTCCTTCTTTGCTGGCCGCGTGTCGCGGAAAACCACCATAGCAGCCACTATCTCGCGGCCCTGGGTGTTGCTTACATCAAAACACTCCATGTGTTCCGGAAGCTTTTCCAGCCGGAGGTCTTTACGGATCTGCTCCATGAGTCGCCTGCTATACCGCATGGGGTCAACGAGCTCGCGCTGCTTAAGCCTCTCCAGGCGATAATACTTTGCATTGCGCTCCGACAGTTCGAGCAAATGTTTCTTGTCGCCGCGTCGGGGGACGACAGTTCGCACATCGGGCATCTTTGTTCCGGGCTGAAATGGCACGATAAGTTCCCTGGCCTCGCTCCGAAACCGTTGCCGAAGTTCAGCAATAGCCATTTCAAGCAACTCCGCATCGCTCTCGTCCAATTGCTTCCTCAGTTCCAGCGTATGCGACTGCACGATGGCACCGTGTACCACCCGCAAATAATTTACATACCCGGCGTCCTCATCACTCAGGATAGAATAGACCTCCACATTGCTCAGCTTAGGATTAACCACAGTAGATTTGCTCTGGAATTTTTCTAGCAGCTCAATCCTCTCCTTAACCAGGCCGGCCTTTTCAAAAGCATATTGGGTCACATATTCTTTCATAAGGCTTTTCAGCTCGGAGATCACCATGCCAAGGTTTCCTTTAAGAATCTGTTCTACCTGGCGGATGGTCTGCATGTAATCCTCTTCATCCTGCAGGCCCACGCACGG
>PWRF01000034.1 GCA_003556325.1 Bacteroidales bacterium
AAATGCTGTCCCGACTCTTGTTACTTACGCCTTCGTTACTTCGTCAATTTGGCCCAAAGCCAACTGACGGGTCTGCTTTCTGTCAATTTTTTTTAGTCTCCCAGTCCCTCAAAGATCGTTTCTACCCCCATCCCGAAATCTATTTTTTCCCGAACAGGGAGTGCAAAGATAATACATTTTTTGCTTTCCAAATACTTTTACCAAAAAAGTTTTGGCTTCACGGGTGGAATTCTATTCCAGCTCCTGTATATCAATGTCCTGATGAGTTGTTTCCCCGGCAACAACTTCTATGTCTTCCACCATGCCTTCCACAGCCACAAATTCTGATCCCACAGTTGTGGTAACCACCAGGTCGTACATACCTTCTGCAAGGAAATCAATATGATACATGTTCTCATCACATACCATGTCGCTGTTCACTGCATTGGGGAATCGCACGTCATTTCCATTGGGGTCATCCGCCTCATCGCCGGTATAGGTGCCTGCCTCATAGGCATACACCACAACATCCATATCCTCAGGCTTGTTACTCACCTCTCCCACTATTCTGCCAGCCTGATCGGTGACCACCAGGCGAATAACAGGGTTTAAAATATAGCGGGGGGAGGGGCCGCCGGTTTTTACAATCGACTTCCTGACATCAAAATCCGCAGTTACCTCCACCATGCCGTTCGCCGGCACAGAAAAGTTGCCCGGGGCCTTTACACCCGATTGGGCGCCGCTGGGCACAAACAAAGGCTCTGTTGTCCCATCTGCAAACTCAATATAACTTCCCGGGTTTGTCGGCGGACCTTGTCCTTGCTCCGGGGCTTCAAGCAAAAACCGGATCTGGGTATACGTTCCGGGCGGCATATCAAAGACCCCCATGAACTTCGTGTTACCACGCGTGTAATCCAGCAGGTTCACAGTTACCGGCTCATCAAATTCATCAAACACCTCCCAGGCATTTGCCTGGCTGTGATAGTGAATCTCGGAAAATGTGATATATACACCGACAACGTCTTCATCATCGACCGGTGCATCCGTAAGATAAAGTCTTAGCTGACCGTCATCAGCAGTATCTGAGTCGGAATCACAGGAGACTGCTGTTGCCAGCAAAAACAAAACAATAAAAAGAAACTTACCTGTTCGCATCATCATCTCAACAATTTTTGTTCAACAATTATGCATTCGCCAGATGCCTGACATTGGCCGTTTATGGTTCTTATTTCTTACTCCTTACTTCTCCAGGAGTGCCCCGACAATCTTCTCCACACTCACATCCTCAGCTTCTGCTTTGAAGTTTCGCACGATGCGGTGACGAAGCACGGAGTAAGCGATCGCATTGACATCTTCGACATCGGGGGCATACTTGCCATTAAGTGCGGCATGGCATTTTGCGCCGATTATCAGGTATTGTGACGCACGCGGCCCGGCGCCCCAGTGGATATATTCGTCAGCCATCTCATGGGCTTTTTCAGTTTTCGGGCGCGTTTTGGCAGCCAGCTCCACAGCATATTCCATTACATGGTCGGTAACGGGTACTTTCCTGACCAGGTCCTGGAAATAGAGGATCTCGTCGGCCTGCATGACCACATCCAGTTCAACGGTTTTGTCGGCCGTGGTGCTTCGCACAACCTCCATTTCTTCCGCAAAGGAAGGATAATCGAGGTAGACATTAAACATAAAGCGGTCGAGCTGGGCTTCCGGCAAGGGATAGGTGCCTTCCTGCTCAATGGGATTTTGGGTCGCCAGCACAAAAAAGGGTTCGTGCAGGCGGTATGTGGACCCGGCAGCCGTCACTGAACGTTCCTGCATCGCTTCAAGAAGCGCCGACTGTGTCTTGGGAGGTGTCCTGTTGATCTCATCAGCAAGAATAATATTCGCAAAGAGCGGCCCTTTCACAAACCGGAAGTTACGTGTCTCATCGAGGATCTCCGTACCAATAATGTCAGAGGGCATGAGGTCGGGTGTAAACTGTATCCTGCTGTATTTAAGCCCCAATGTCTTGGAAATGGTGTTAACCAGCAATGTCTTGGCCAGACCCGGCACACCAACCAGCAGGCAATGGCCTTTGCTGAAAATAGAGATAATTACATTTTTTACCACATCATCCTGCCCTATGATTACCTTGCCGATCTCATCCGTGAGCTTCCGGTATTTTTCAGCCAATCCGTCAAGGGCTTCCACATCTGAAGAAAATTTCATATACTATCTTTTTAGTAAACTATTTAGAAAACTCAATGCTAGTTTGAGAAAACGTATTTCATGGAACGCAGGGCAGTGAGAAACAGGTTCTGCCTCAACGTATGGTCTTACTGGCTATGATAGAGCCAGTTGAAGTCAAAATGGCAGTCTCTGTAATCCTCGTGTACGGATATATAAGTGCTTTTCAGCCTGCTTTGCACCCAGCGCCTCACTTTTTCTTCTTTTTTCTTTTCAAGGGCCATCTGTTTGATAAAGTCATAATCCTGCTGGAGGTTTGCCGGGTGCGGTTCGATACGCTCCCTTACGGTTACGATCTGGAATGCGGGATCCCCATCTTCTGTCATGGTTTGCATAGGCCTTGATATCTCACCCACTTCAAGCCTGTCGACAACAAAGAACAGGTTGGGATCGAGTTCATCGGTCTTAAAGCGAGTGGTCCCTGTGTAAGGGTTCACCATGATCCCTCCGCTCCGCGCGGTGCGATGGTCTGAAAACTCACGGGCGGCCTCTCTGAAGGAGATCTCTTCGCTCATAATAGCTGTTCGGATGCTGTCGAGCTTGTTTTTGGTCTGCTCCTCCACCTGTGGCGATATCCGGGGCCTGAGCAGCAGATGCCGCACATTCACTTCCTCTCCCCTTCTTTCGATGGGTTTAATTATGTGGTAACCGGAACGGGTCTCAACAATATCAGAGACCTCTCCGGGTTCGAGGCTGAACGCCACTGCTTCAAACTCGGGGTGCAGCTCGCCCCGGCGGACAAATCCGAGCTCTCCTCCCCTGCGCGCAGATCCGGCGTCATCGGAATACATGATCGCAAGGGTACGGAAACTCTCACCCTCCATGATGCGCTGGCGATACCCTTCCAGTCTTTCAACCACGGCATCAACTTCCTCGGCCGCAACAGGCGGCTCTATCATTATCTTGGCAAGCGAAAGTTCGCTCTCCACGATCGGGATCTCGTCATCAGAAAGGGAGTTAAAAAAAGCCATTACCTCCGAGGGCGTGATGGTAAGATTACGGGTGATCCTGCCCTCCATGCGCTGACTGATGATCTGTTCCCTGATGGGGTCCCAGAACTCTTCGCGCAGCTCATCAACAGTTTGTCCGTAATACTCTTCAAGCCTTTCCCTGGAGCCGATCTGCTGGATAAAAAAACGCAAACGGCGCTCAATTTCCATTTCAATCTCCGAATCGCTTACCTCGACACTGTCTATCATGGCCTGGTTATACAATAGCTTCTGGTACATCAGGTCATCAAGCAAGATACAATAGGGATCGCTGCCCAGGTTGATGCCCTGTGCCTCGACATTGATTTTCTGCTCGATAAGTTCAGACTTCAGGATGGCATTATTTCCAACAACAGCGACAATATGGTCAATAACGACCTTGTCCTGGGCATACACCCAGCTGCCTGTCTTTAAAGCCAGGACGAGAGCGGTTGCGGCTATGATTCTGATAAAATGATACATCTTCAAAAAAGTGTTGTTATAAATCCTTAATAAAACAATTCAATGTGGTTGCCTTCAATGGCATGTTGCAACATTTCGCGCCTGCGTTGACTCAAAAATTCTTTTTTCCTTCTGCTCAGGATCTGCTTCCGGATGTTGTCGTACTCAAAATCCATGGGCGACTGGTCTCCTCTCAGGCGATAGTCGTGAATATACAGAAAGTAACGGTAGTAATCATCGGTTATTTCAGCAAAACGGTTATTGCGAAGATAAGCGGCCGGATCGTCTGCACGTAAGGGCATTTCTCTCAGGATATCATTAAAAGGGATCCAGCTCTCATTGTCGACCTGGTAGCTGGCAGCATTTTCCAGGGCAAGGTCCCTCAGTCTTTCCATTTCAGCCTCACCGCCAGACCGGTACAGCGACCTGACCTGGTTAACTCCGCTGGCGTTCAGGGGCAGTTTAATAAAGTTGACCATGACAAGGTTGTTGCGTACCCTGAAATGCTCCTTGTGCTGTTCATAAAAAGCGGCTATCTCTTCCGGATCGACCACAGTATCAAGTTCCGTCTTCACAATTTGGTCTTCATAGGCATGAATGATCAGTGCGTTTCGGTAGTCTTCAATACGTTGCTGCAGGGTTCTTTCGTTTACAGATGCATTATTTCTGGCATGATAGACGTAAACCTGTTTGTCGACCCAACTGTCAACATATCTTTTTACCATGGCTGCACTGTCAGCTGCGGAGACACCGCGGGGGATCATGCCTTCAATGTCTTCAAGATATAACCGGTTGTTGTATACTTCTGCAAGCAACTGATCCTCAGGCCGGAAATCAATCACGTTGCACGCTGTGACAGCGAAAAAAGCAATCATACCGGTAACAACCCCCTTTATCCTAAAGAGATCCGTTTGTTTTTTTCTCATGAATTTGTGAAAGATCACAACGATAATGTGCTAATGTGACAATGCAATCATACCTTAGTCGGCACTCAACGTCTGCAGCAACTCCTCATCTACCCAGACGTCATACTTTTCGCGCAATTCCGCCAGCCATTTTTCTTCCAGGTACGTTTGATAATCTGCAATAACCGTTCCACGAATTTCAGACAGGTTATCCGTTGGGTAGCGATCCTGGTGATCGGCAAAAAAATCTTTCAGGGCTTCACGGTCTTGTGTTGCCCGTGACCACACTTTTTTGTTAGTTATTTCGAAAAGCAGGATCCCGTCGTGATATTCCTGCATCACCTGCCTGAACTCGGGGTATTTCTCCTCGAGATGTTGATCTTCGTAGGTAATGATCCTGTCAATTACCATTTGCTGGTAATACCTGTTAAGGATTTCGGCAATGCTCACCGGGTTCTGCCTTCTCTGGTTTTTTTCGATATACCCGGCGAAGTCCTCCTGGGTGAACTCCTTGCCTGCGAAGCCAAACAAGACCTCATCCATCCCCCGGGCCTCTTCCGGATCCCACTGCCCGGAAAATATACTTTCGTCCACTACGTCGTACAGTGCATACAATGCCTCAGAGTTTTCGAAAAAATCATATTCTTCTTTCAGCCTTTCTATAACGGCTTCCTGTCCGAGCTGAGACCTGGCATCCCGTTGAATTCTGTTTTTCAGGTCGGCGTAGGCATCCTCGAAATCCGGTGGTGGGTTTCTCTCCAACAGTTTTATTATGTGCCACCCAAAATCAGACCGTACCGGTTCTGATATCTCACCCTCTTCCATCCCGCTGATGGCTTCGATAAATTGTGGCACCATTCTGTTTGAGGTGAAGGGTGCCATTTCTCCTCCACGCGGAGCGGATTGGCGGTCTTCCGAATACTCTTCCGCCAGCTCTTCAAAATCCGCACCATCATCTGTTATCCTGCTATGCAGCTCATGGATCTTTTGCTCTTTCTCAACCAATTCTTCTTCGGTGGTGCCATCCGGGGTCATCAGCATAATGTGGGCAACGCGGGCCTGCCCCATGGCAGGCAAGCGGTCGTGCACTTTGACTATATGGTATCCGAAGCCAGACCTGAATGGCAGGGAGATCTCTCCGGGCTCTGTGTTGTATGCAGCTGACTCAAAGGGATATACCATATTAAATACCGTGAAATAACCAAGATCGCCTGCATTTCCCCTTTGAGCAGGTTGGTTCCCGGTAGCCTCGCGGCCACTGGCTGAGGGGTCATCGGAGTATTCGACGGCCAGGTCGCCAAAAGGTTCGCCGTCAAGGATGCGCTGGCGTAGATCCATCATCTGCTCATACACTTCAAGCGTATCCCTGGGAGGAGCGTGTTCTTCCAGGTTCAGCAGGATGTGGGAGACCCGCACGTCGTATTGCGAGCGCTCGTATGCCTCTTCGACAAGTCTTTCGGTGACCCCATGATCCACAAGGTACCTCTGTGCCAGCTGCTCCCTGTAGCCCTGCAGCTCATCAACGAAGCTTTGCAGGGTGTCGAGGCCCTGGTCTTTGGCATATTTCACCTTCAGCCTGAAGTTGATGTACATCTCCAGGTATTCTTCAGGGCTCTTTTTTTCAGCTATTACCGACTCCAGGTTGTTTTTCCTGTAAATTTCCAGGAATTCCGATTTGCTGATCTCCCGGTCTTCTATCCTTATAATGACTTTATCTTCTGCATTAAAGGCAAAACCTGTCATTGCAAAGCCAAGTAAGGCCATAATCAGAGAAAACTTAAACAGTTGCATGGTGTATTTTTTTTGTTTTGGTATGATGTTAGAAGAGAAAAATACCGTTTTACCGGCTGTAATTGGGTGCCTCGCTGGTAATGGTCACGTCATGGACATGGCTTTCCCTTACACCGTTGTTTGTTATACGTGTAAATTTCGCATGCTGCAGTTCTGTGATGTTGCCTGCGCCGCAATATCCCATTCCTGCGCGCAGCCCGCCAACCATCTGATGGATCACCTCGGAGAGTGTACCCTTATAGGGCACGCGGCCCACAATACCTTCGGGAACAAGCTTTTTGATGTCGTCTTCAACATCCTGGAAGTATCTGTCTTTGGACCCTTGCTGCATGGCTTCTATGCTTCCCATTCCGCGATAGGTCTTGTATTTTCTTCCTTCGTAGATGACTGTCTCACCGGGTGATTCTTCCACGCCAGCAAACATCGACCCTGCCATGATACATGATGCGCCTGCTGCGACAGCCTTCACTATGTCGCCGGTATACCGTATCCCCCCATCAGCGATAACAGGCACGCCGGTTCCCTCAAGCATCCTGGCCACATCGTATATGGCAGTAAGCTGAGGCACACCCACGCCTGCCACGATCCGGGTGGTACATATGCTGCCCGGCCCAATGCCCACCTTTATTCCGTCTGCCCCTGCTTTCATGAGGTCTGCTGCAGCATCTGCGGTAGCTACGTTACCGGCAACCAGGTCCAGGTCAGGGAAGGCTGTCTTGATCTGCCTGACCCTTTCGATAACGCCTTTGCTGTGTCCGTGTGCGGTATCCACAACCACCGCATCCACATCTTCTCTCACAAGGGCCTCCACACGCTTCATGGTATCTTCAGTAATCCCTACCGCTGCAGCCACACGCAGCCGGCCCCGCTTGTCCTTACAGGCATTTGGCCGCTCTTTGATCTTGATGATGTCCCTGTAGGTGATAAGGCCTACCAGGTGGTAATCGTCATCCACCACAGGCAGCTTTTCAATCTTGTGCTCCTGCAGGATCTCCTCGGCAACTTCAAAGTCGATAAATTCACGCGTGGTGATAAGGTTCTCCCGTGTCATAACGTCTGCCACGGCCCGGCCGGGATCCTTTTCAAAGCGCAGGTCCCGGTTTGTAATAATCCCCACCAGCCTATTGGTATCGCTCACAACGGGGATGCCCCCGATCTTGTTTTCTTTCATTATCTGCAAAGCATCGCTGATCAGGGCGTCTTCATGCAGGGTAATTGGGTCGATGATCATCCCGTTTTCCGAGCGTTTGACCTTGCGTACCTTGAGGGCCTGCTCTTCAATCCCCATGTTCTTGTGAAGCACCCCTATACCGCCTTCCTGCGCCATGGCGATGGCCATCCTCGACTCGGTAACGGTGTCCATGGCAGCGGATACCACGGGGATGCGCAGTTGAATGTTCCTGGAAAACCTCGAGCGGATATCCACGTCGCGTGGCAGGACCTCCGAATAGGCGGGGATCAGAAGCACATCATCGTATGTAAGTGCTTCACCGATAAATTTTTCCCGATACGAATGCATGATGGGTAAGGTTTATTTTAATCTGCGAAATTAGAAAAAATAAAACACATTTTCCTGTTAAAAAACCAAAATGAAACGTTGGTCAATATGCGTTATTTTTGAACTTCGAAGGGTATAGTGGTTCAATTTTTATAATTTTACAGCTATGACGATAGAGGCCCTGATAGTTTTTATAATCCTGGGCGTAGCGCTGCTGCTGTTTTTCACTGGCTGGCTGCGCATGGATATCGTGGCCCTGCTGGTGCTTTCGGCGCTGGCGTTTTCGGGGGTCATCACGCCGCATGAGGCACTGGCGGGTTTCAGCAACCCGGCGGTCGTAACCGTATGGGCGATGTTTATATTGAGTGCTGCCCTGTATCAGACCGGGGTGGCGCGGATCATTGGCCGGCAGGTCATGCGGGTGTCCGGGGCGGGCGAAGCCAGGCTTATCGCTCTCATCATGCTCTCTTCCGGCCTCATGTCGGCCTTCATGAACAATGTCGGGGTGGTTGCCCTGATGCTTCCGGTGGTGATGGACATGGCCAGGGCAAAAAAGCTGTCACCCTCAAGGCTCCTGATGCCGCTGGCTTTCGGAGCCATGCTCGGCGGCCTCACCACCCTCATAGGTACTCCTCCCAACCTGCTTATCAGCTATGCCCTTGAAGACAACGAGCTAAGGGCATTCAGGCTGTTTGACTACACTCCCATCGGGTTTTCGGCATTGCTGGGAGGCATCCTTTTTATGGTCCTGGTGGGAAGGCATTTGTTACCGCGCCGCGATGCCATCAGCGAAACCAAAAAACAGGCCGGCATTCCTTCGGCCAGCTATGATATCGAGTCGCGCAGTTTTATGCTCCTGGTTAAACCCACATCCTACCTGGCGGGAAAAAGCCTTGAGGAAAGCAGGCTGCGTGCCGGCCTGGGCCTGAACGTGGTCTCCATCATAAGGCACGGTACCACCATGCTGAGCCCCGGGCCTGCAACCATCATCAACAGCAACGACAAGCTTCTTGTCCAGGGAAACATCGAAGCGCTCAAAGCCATGAAGCACTGGCACATCATCCTCCCCTCCGATGAAGGCCTTGACACGCGCGAACTGCTCAGGCAAGACCTGCAGATCGCTGAAGCACGGGTGGCCGAATCGTCGCACCTGGCGGGCAAGAGACTGCAGGACACGGATTTTCGCAGACGGCTGGGCATAAATGTGCTGGCGGTAAAAAGGCAAGAGCACACAGAGCGCACCATGCTGCACCAGCTGATCCTGGAGCCGGGAGATATCCTCCTGGTGCAGGGCCCGGATGAGAGGCTGGCCATCCTGCAGAAGGAAGGGGCGATCGAAGGCATTGAAAAGGCCGGCCTGGATAAACTAACAGATACCTACAGGCTGCATGAGCTTGTTTTCGTCATGGAGGTAGGGGATGATGCCGGACTGTTTGAGAGGGCCATCGCCGAGAGCCAGATCGGAAGCGCTTTTGGCCTGACTGCCATTGGTACGTTTCATAAAGACGGCAAGCTCGAACCTTATGCTCCCGGAACGCATGTGGAGACAGGCGACAAAGTGCTGGTAAAAGGCAATATTCAGGACGTTCCCCTGCTGCAGGGGCTGAAAGAGCTGGAGTTGCTTGAAGAGAAGGTCCCGGAGGCGGAAACCCTGGAGTCAGACAAAGTTCAAATGGCCGAGGTGATCCTGGCGCCACGGTCGCTTCTTGCGGGCAAGACCTTGCGGGAAATAAATTTCCGGAAAAAGTACGGGCTTACGGTGCTCGCCATCTGGCGCGAGGGGGTGGCACATCGCACCAACCTGCACAACATGCCGCTGGAGTTTGGAGAGGCCCTCCTGGTATATGGGGAGAGGGAAAAGCTGGAGCTTATCAACAGCGAGCCCGACTTCATCCTGCTGACAGAGATGGCAGGGCGCCCGCAACGCACAGAGAAAGCGCTAACGGCCGGGCTGGTGATGCTTGGCATATTGCTTCCCGTCCTGCTGGGGATTATTCCCCTGGCCATAGCGGCAGTGGCAGGCATCATCCTGATGGTGCTGACGGGATGCCTGAAGATGGAAGAAGCATACCGGGCTATCGAGTGGCGCGCCGTATTTTTGATCGCCGGCATGCTGCCCCTGGGCACCGCCATGCAGCACACCGGGGCTGCAAGCCTGATGGCAAGCGGCGTAGTTCATTCTTTCGGTTATTTCGGACCCTGGGGCGTTGTGGCGGGGCTGTATCTGCTCACGTCGATGCTCACCATAGCCATACACCCTGCGGCACTGGTGGTGATCATGGCACCCGTGGCACTGGAGGCGGCCGCCAGTTTCAGCATATCGCCGCAAACCCTGATGATGGCCGTTGCCATCGCCGCCGCCTCTGTGTTCATGAGCCCCGTATCCCACGCAGCCAACCTGCTGGTAATGGGCCCCGGGGGGTACAGCTTCCGCGATTACCTCCGGGTAGGGATACCCCTTACGCTGGTGGTGATGGCCATCGCCATGCTGCTGCTGCCGGTCATCTGGCCGATCTGACCAGCAACAGGGAAAAAAGGTTGAGGTTAAGGTTGAGGTTAAGATTAAGGTTGAGGTTGAGGTTAAGATACCATAGGAGAATAGCAAACTGGGACTTTTCGACCTTTAGACCTTTCGACTTTTTGTCCTTTTGTCCTTTTGTCTTTTTGTCTTTTTGTCTTTTTGTCTTTTTGTCTTTTTGTCTTTTTGTCTTTTTGTCTTTTTGTCTTTTTGTCTTTATTCAAACATGAACCCTTTCACCAAATACGAACTGGGCTTTTTCCCCACACCGTTGCAGGAGCTTCACAACCTCCCGCATTTGTTTGCGGATGAATACCGGATATTCATCAAGCGCGACGACCATACGGGCCTCGCTACCGGGGGCAACAAAACCCGCAAGCTGGAGTATCTGCTTGGCGATGCCATGGCACAGGGCGTGGACACCATCATCACCGCCGGCGCCCAGCAATCGAACCACTGCAGGCAAACAGCCGCAGCATGCGCCAGGGCCGGACTTTCGTGCCATCTGCTGCTGGGAGGCGACAAGCCTGACCAGTTCACCGGCAACCTGTTGCTGTCTAAACTGCTGGGCGCCAATATACACTTCATGGGGCATCAACGCAAAGGCGAAGAACTCGAAAACATGGCAGCCCGGTTAAAGAGAAAAAATCTCCGCCCCTATATCATACCCTACGGGGGGTCAAACCTGACCGGTGCCATGGGATACGTGGAGGCTGCCGGCGAACTCAGGGAACAGCTCCGCGATAAAGGAGAATCTGCAAGCCATATTTTCTTTGCATCCAGCTCTGGGGGCATGCAGGCAGGCCTGTTGCTGGGAATGGCGATGCACGATCTGAAAACCCGGCTGATGCCGGTACAGATAGACAAAGAAGGCACCGCGGGCGTATCATTGCAGGAATCCGTAATAAATATCATACGGGAAGGCAACAAGGTGCTCAAAATCAGAAAACCGGTAGAAGAAAGCGATGTATATGCCATAAGCGGCTATGATGATGCCGGCTATGGCGTCCTCACGCACCAGGAAGAAGAAGCCATCCACACGCTGGCAGAAAGAGAAGGGATCCTGCTGGACCCGGTGTACACGGGAAGAGCCTTTTACGCCATGCTGCATCACCTGAAGGAAAAGAAGATAACACCCGGCTCCAACGTCCTCTTCTGGCACACCGGGGGCATCCCCGCCAATTTTTCCTATGCCGGGCAGTTGGGTCGCTGACATTTCGACATTTTTTAAACCTATGAAACACATACTCTCATTCCTCCTGCTATCATTCTTTATCTGTGAAAACACCCTCTCCCGGGATATGTCCGCATCGGGTGATGAAACTGCTAACGCTCTCCGGGGGCTTCCGGAGTTCATGGAGCGCGGCATGCGCGACTGGGGCATTCCGGGTATGGCCGTTGCCGTTGTAAAGGACGGAAAAATAGATTACAGCCGTGGGTTTGGCGTCCGCAAACTGGGTGGCGGCGAAGCTGTCGACGAGCACACCATCTTCGGCATGGCATCCCTCACCAAGGCTATGACGGCTGCAGCGCTGGGCATGATGGTGGATGAAGGCAAGTTGCAGTGGGACGACCGGGTGCGCGACCACCTTCCGTGGTTCACCCTCTCAGACCCCTGGGTCAGTGAGCACGTTACCGTCCGCGACCTGCTGTCGCACCGCGTGGGAATAGGCAGGCTGACAGGCAACAGGCTGCGCTTCATGCCGGACAGGGACCCGGAAACCATCATGAGCCATGTGCGGCATATGCCTTTTGAGCAAAGCTTTCGATCGGGATATGTTTACAGCAACGTGATGTACATGGTTGCAGGCCAGGTTTTGGAAGCCGTTTCGGGCGTTCCGTGGGATGTATTCATCAGGGAACGGATCTTTGAGCCGCTGGATATGCGGAATGCCTCCACCTCCATCACGCAATTGACCGATACCTGCAATGCTGCGTGGCCTCACCAGGAGATACGCGGCGAAGTGCAAATCATACCCCGCCGGAATTTCGACAACGTAGGCCCGTCGGCCTCCGTGAACGCCTCCGTTTACGAGATGGCAAAGTGGATGAAGATGCAGCTGGGCGACCCGGGTAAGTTCGGGGACCAACGCATCGTCAGCGAGGAAAGTGTCCTGGAAACGCATCAACCCGTGCAGGTGTTCCGCTCGGATGACCCGCTCACAAGTCCATTGACAGGCTATGGAATGGGCTGGGGCCTTCAAAACTATGAAGGCTACCGGGTGTCGCGCCACAGCGGCGCAACCGACGGGATGACCACCCTCCTGGTTCTCGTACCGGAGCAAAACCTGGGGGTGCTGGTGGCAAGCAACCTCTTTTGCAATTTCAGGCCGGCCGTTGCGAATTACATCCTGGACGCATACCTGGGCATTGAGCGGGAAAAGGACTGGCATCAACATTATTTTGACCAGTATCTTACCGAAAAAGAAAAGGCACTCAAACGCCGGCAAGCCATCGAGGATGCGCGAAAGCCCGACGCCCCGGCCTCACTGCCGCTTAACGGTTACACAGGCCTGTACCGGCATGAGGTATATGATAATGCGGAGATATATGAAGGCGAAGACGGGCAGCTGGTCATGCAACTCTGGGACGACGATGAGATGATCGCTGACCTGGAGCACTGGCACTTTGACACCTTTCGTGCCCACTGGCGCAACCCCTCCATGCGGGAAAAGTTCATCACCTTCGACCTGGATGCCAAAGGTGAGGTGAGCAAACTGAATGTCAATTTTACCTTGCGGCAGGTCCTGATCTCGGTAGGGATCTACCCGGCGGACTACTACAGGATCGTCACCTATGAAAAAGAAAAATAAGGGCCGGTTCTGATAGGTGGCAGGGACAGCCCGAGTGATATCCGTAAAGAATGCCTGTGGAGGGGGATGGTGGCCGGCCAAGTCTGGCCACGACACCTGCCACCTCTTTGGCTTTCCATATAAATAATGTATGCCCGCTGCGGAATAAACCGCGGCTTTTGGAGGACTGCATTATTCATGATAAAGGTCAGAAGAACAGCATAATAGCGATTCCAAAATAGATCAGCAGCCCGGTAATGTCGACAAGCGTGGTGATGGCCGGGCTTGCGGCTACCGCCGGGTCACCGCCCAGGCGTTTTACCACCAGTGGCAGTGCCGCCCCAAGCAAGGTGGCTGAAATAACCTGGAGGCTTAATGCCAGTGATATCCCAAAGGCAATGAAAAACAGGCTGTACTCAGCCGGTGTATCTGTATCCCACGAGAGGAAGAGGATTTTCCCGTAAGCGATGACTCCCAGCACGACAGAAACCAGTATGGCAATGCGGGCTTCCTTGAAAAGGATCATGAGCCAGTTTTTGAGGGTTATCTGGCCCAGTGCCAGGGCACGGATCACCACGGTGGCCGCCTGCGAGCCCACGTTGCCGCCGGTATCGGCCACCATGGGCATGTAGAGTGCCAGCAGGATCAGGGCCGACAGGGCTTCCTCGAAACTATGAATGATGATGCCGGAAATAACGCCGATTACGGAAAGACTTGCCACCCAGGTGATCCTTTTCTTAAAGTGTGTCAGCACTCCCGTTTCCTGGTAATTCAGGCTGTCGACATCGGGCACGATACCCATGAATTTCTCCATGTCCTCGGTCTGCTCGGCCTGAATCACTTCGATGGCGTCGTCGTGGCTGACAATACCGGCCAGCTGTCCGTATTTGTTGATTACGGGCAGGGCTACGAGGTCATATTTTTCGATTTTGATTGCCACCGACTCCCTGTCCTCGTCAACCTCTGCCACGGCAAAATCCCTGTACACAATATTCCATATCGATTCGCCGGGGTCTGCCATGATCAGCTCTTTCAGGGTTGTGAACCCTTTGAGCTTCATGTCTTCATCCACTACATAGAGATAGTAGATCATCTTTTTCGACGGGGCGTCCCTGCGTACCTTTTCTATGGCTTCGGCGGCGGTCATGTCGCCGATGATGGTGGCAAAGTCGGTGCTCATGATACCGCCGGCGGTTTCCGGATCGTACGAACTCAGACGTATTACGTTTTCGCGGGTTTTCTTGTCGAGATAGGGAAGCAGCTTGAGCTGGTCTTCGCGGTCGAGGTCCTGGTAGAGGTCGGCACGCAGGTCTGATGCCATATGGATGAATATGCGCGAGAAGGCTTTGGGGCCAAGCAGGTCGTAAAGTTCGCGCTGCTTGTCAAGCTCAAAATCGGAAACGATGTATCCCTGTTCTTCATAAGTAAACAGGGAAAGTACTTCAAGGAGGTCGGGTTTTTCAAGCGCTTCAAGGACTTCAACAACTTCGACGACCGGCATTTTTTTGAGAATGGTAACCAGGGCTTCCCATTCCCTGGCCTTCACCAGGCCTTCAATCACCATGTTTTTCTGGCTGGTATCTGCAGTAATCATGGGTCCCTCCTTTCTGATGCCAGCAGGATCACCGGTAGATGAAAAGATACTCACAAGGGAAACAACTACAAAAAAACCCTTCCGGAGAAGTGATGGAAGGGGGTTTTGCAACGATACAGGACAATCCCTGAGGCAATTCCTGTTGTTGTTATGCCCCTTGTTGAGTTTTAGCTCTGGATGACTTATCCCCGGAAACAGGGAAGCTACCTTATGCGATGCCTTAATCCGACAAAGCCTGTTCTACCCATTGGCGTCTGTAGACATTTTTGGGCAGCAGCCTGTGTTCATCCAGTAGCCTCACCTAACAGGCAACACTACTATACTGTGAAACAACAATATTTTAACTGGTGCAAAGATACACATTTTTTGTAATGTGCTAATTTGTTAATGTGCCAATGTGCTAATGGAAGGGTCCGTTTGGCAATGTTCAAAGCGTAATTTCATTATCGTTTCGTTTTATTTACATGCGGGGCTACGTCTTTCCGAAAGCGAAGCGGAGGAACCTCATTAAAGCATCCCCGATCACGGCACGCGCCAATACCACCCATCAGCCGCAAACAAAGGGAAATTTCATCTTATATCCGAAACCCTTCATTAGCACATTGGCACATTAGCACATTAGCACATTAGCACATTAACAATGGTATGAATTTTGCGATATTTTTTGTACATTTGTAGGACATTTCCAACGAAGGGGCTGATTTGGATTAGACAGCAGGTTGAGCGGAAATGTAAGCATGCCGAGCGTGGTGAATATGGCTCGTAAATCCCATGTCACACAGCCTATAAACGGCAACAATCGTTACG
>PWRF01000050.1 GCA_003556325.1 Bacteroidales bacterium
TCAATGTCTTCGCTTACCTTTTTGATGCACTTGTGCAGGGCCTTTTTCTCCTTGTCGCCGGCGGGCTCATCCGACACCTTAAAGGTGTAGTTTTCGTGGTAAAGTCTCCACAGCTTGCGAATAAACCGGAACACTCCTTCGATGCCCTTGGTGTCCCAGGGCTTCGCCTGCTCCAGGGGCCCCAGGAACATCTCATACAAACGCAGGGTGTCGGCACCGTATTTCTCGATAAGGTCATCGGGGTTAACTACGTTGTGGAAGGACTTGGACATTTTTTCCACCTCCCATCCGCAGATGTATTGCCCATCTTCCAGCACAAACTCCGCGTCTTTGTATTCGGGGTTCCATTGCCTGAAGGCTTCGATGTCGAGGATGTCGTTGTCCACGATGTTTACGTCCACATGGATAGGGATGGTTTCGTACCGGTCTTTCAGGTTGAGGGAGATGAAACGGTTGCGTCCTTTTTCCCTGTAGACGAAGTTTGACCGGCCCTGTATCATGCCCTGGTTGATAAGCTTCTTAAAGGGCTCATCTTTTACCACCACGCCTGTATCGTAAAGAAACTTATTCCAGAAGCGGGCATAGACGAGGTGTCCGGTGGCGTGTTCCGCGCCGCCTACGTAGAGGTCAACGTTTTCCCAGTAGCTTACGGCCTCTTCCGACACCAGGGCCTGGTCGTTATGCGGGTCCATGTAGCGGATATAGTAGGCGCTGGATCCGGCAAATCCGGGCATGGTGTTGCATTCGAGGGGATAGCCTTCCGGGGTTTCCCAGTTTCTGGCCCGGGCAAGGGGAGGCTCTCCGCTTTCGGTAGGAAGGTATTTGTCTACCGGCGGGAGCTCCAGGGGCAGCGACGACTCCGGAAGCACGTAAGGGGTGCCGTCCTTGAAATACACGGGGAAGGGCTCGCCCCAGTAGCGCTGGCGACTGAAAATGGCATCCCGCAGGCGGTAATTGACCTTGTGTTCGCCTATGCCTTTGTCTTCCAGGCGCTGAACAACAGTACGGATGGCTGTCTTCACATCCATGCCGTTCATAAAGCCGCTGTTGACCATTGTCCCCTCCATCTCGTCGTGCGACTCCTCTGCCACCTCGCCTCCCGATACCACTTCGACAATGGGCAGTCCAAAATGCCTGGCAAAGGCATGGTCGCGGCTGTCGTGGCCCGGCACGGCCATGATGGCCCCGGTTCCGTAGCCGGCAAGAACGTAGTCGGCGATGTATACGGGAATGTTGTCACCGGTAAATGGATGTTCCGCGTAGCCCCCGGTAAACTGGCCGGAAACCGTTTTCACCTCCGACATCCGCTCAACATCCGACTTGCTGGCAGCAGCTTTTATGTAAGCATTCACCTCCTCCCGGTATTCCGGGGTGGTAATCTTTCTGACCAGTTCGTGTTCAGGGGCCAGCACCATAAAAGTGGCCCCGTAAACCGTGTCGGGGCGGGTGGTGAACACTTCAATTTTTTCGTCGTGGCCTTTTACCTGGAAGAAGATGGTTGCCCCCTCGGACCTGCCGATCCAGTTGCGCTGCATCTCTTTCAGCGAGTCGCTCCACCGAAGGTCTTCCAGCCCCTGCAACAGACGTTCCGAGTAGGCGGTGATGCGTAAAAACCATTGCTTCATCCTCTTCCGCTCCACGGGGTGGCCGCCGCGAACCGACACCCCCTCCTTTACCTCGTCGTTGGCAAGCACCGTGCCCAGCTTTGGACACCAGTTCACAAAGGTGTCGGCCTGGTAGGCCAGGCGGTATTGCATCAGCACGTCGCGCCTCTGCTTCTCATCCATCTTCAGCCACTCCACGGCAGTAAATTTTTCCACCTCCCCGCAGGCAGCATCTGTGTCAACATTGCCGCTGTGTGCAAACTGCTTCTCCAGCTTCCCGACAGGCTCCGCCTTTTGTGTCTTGTTGTTGTAATAATGATTGAAAAGCTGGATGAAGGTCCACTGTGTCCATTTGTAATACGAGGGGTCACAGGTGCGCACCTCCCTGTCCCAGTCGAAGCTGAAGCCTATCCTGTCGAGCTGCTCCCGGTAGCGCCGGATGTTCTTTTCAGTGGTCACTGCAGGATGCTGGCCGGTCTGAATGGCATATTGCTCCGCAGGAAGCCCGAACGCATCATAGCCCATCGGGTGAAGCACATTAAAGCCTTTCTGGCGCTTGTAGCGCGAGTATATATCAGACGCAATGTAGCCCAGCGGATGCCCCACATGCAAGCCCGCCCCCGAAGGGTACGGAAACATGTCGAGGACATAGTATTTCGGCTTCTCCTTGTCGATATAAACGCGGTACGTCTTGTGCTCCTTCCAATACTTCTGCCACCGCTTCTCTACTTCGCTGAAGTTGTATTCCATTTCGATTCAGGTTATGTTGTCGTGGGAGTTGTTTGATGGTGCGAAAATACTAAATGTTCCTATTTTTATTGTATTTTTGGGGCGTTTTTAAACCTCACTCAGCAAATTAACCCTGAAAATTCAAGCAATATATGGCTCAGGAAAAGAAAAATAGGCTTTTTGATGAGTTTCCCCCGGTACCGACAGAAGAATGGGAACAGAAGATCCATGCGGACCTGAAGGGGGCAGATTATGAAAAGAAGCTGGTTTGGCGGACTCCCGAGGGGATCAGGGTGCCACCGTATTACAGGGCAGAACACCTTGAGGCGCTTTCGCATACCGGCATATTTCCCGGAGAGGCACCCTATGTCCGGGGCAACGTGGCCACAGGAAACGACTGGGTCATAAGGCAGGATTTTGAAGAGGCAGACCCGGAAAAGGCGAACGAGCTGGCCAGGCATGCCCTTGAAAAAGGAGCTGAAGCAGTGGGGCTGCAGGTGTCGCAAGCAGACTCCCCCGAAAAGCTGCGTGTCCTGCTGAAAGGCATCTCTCTTGAAAGGAATGCCGTACATTTCCTTGGAGGGAAGCCCGGGGCCGGGCTTCTTGACAACGTAGCTGCAGTGGCCGGGACACCGGCGGCCAAAGGCTCCGTCGCTTACGACCCGCTGGGCCATTATCTTCTTTATGAAAAATTTATTACCGGGGAGCAAGAAGACCTGAATACGGCTGCAGATCTTATCGTTAAAGGCAGGGAGTCTCTGCCCGGGTTTGACGTGCTGGCGGTCAACGGCCAGTATATCCACAATGCCGGGGGCAGTGCGGTGCAGGAAATTGCCTTTGCTCTTGCCCAGGGAAACGAATACCTGGCACGCCTGACTGACAAGGGGCTGACTGTTGAAGATATTGCCGCGCGGATGCAGTTTACCATTGCCATAGGGTCCGGCTATTTTATGGAGATCGCCAAAATACGTGCATTGCGTATGCTTTGGGCCAAAATCGCCGGCGAGTACGGCTTCGGGCACGAATGGGCCGGCCGCATGAATATCCATGCGGTTACTTCGACCTGGAACAAGAGCGTTTACGACCCTTATGTGAACATGCTTCGTACAACCACAGAAGCCATGGCAGCATCTGTCGGGGGCGTGGACAGCATGACGGTGAACCCTTTCGACAGCAGCTTCAGAAAACCGGATATGTTCTCCCTGAGGATGGCCCGGAATCAGCAGATCATCCTGAAACACGAGGCCTACTTTAACAAGGTGGCCGACCCGGCAGCAGGGTCATATTATATTGAAAACCTCACTGACTCGCTGGCAAGGGCTGCATGGGATTTGTTCCTGCAGACCGAGGACAAGGGCGGTTTTATAAGTGCTGTTTCTTCCGGCTTCATCAGGACGTCAGTAGAAGACGTTTGCCAGAAACGCGACATGGACATCGCGACGCGCAAGCAGGTCTTTGTGGGCACCAACCTTTATCCGGATACCGGTGAACGTGTGCTCGACAAGGTGGAGCCCACTGCGCAGCTCACCGACCTTGCCGGCCTGCGCCAGTATCGTGGCGCACAGGCCTTTGAGGCCTTGCGGATGGCGGTAGAAAACCATACCCGCAAAGGCTTTGGCACCCCGCGTGTGTTTCTGTTTACCTACGGTAACGCCGTCATGCGAAAAGCACGTGCCGGCTTCGCATCCAACTTCTTCGGCGTGGCAGGCTATGAGATCATCGACAACCTCGGCTTCCCGTATGTCGGCAGCGGCGTGAAAGCTGCCCTGGAGTCCGGCGCGCA
>PWRF01000239.1 GCA_003556325.1 Bacteroidales bacterium
GGCGTTTTTGGCTGCACACTTTTGATCCAAAGAACTCCCGGTTCATCAGTGCAATGAAGTCGACCGATATTCCCTTGGGGCAGTCGAACTCACATCCATATGTGTTGGAGCAGAATCCGAAGCCTTCGGCATCCATTTGCCGGACCATTTTATCGACACGTTCTTTGCTTTCCACTTTGCCTTGAGGGATCATGGCATACTGGGCAATTTTCGCTGCTGCGAAGAGCATGGCGGAAGAGTTTTTGCAGGCGGCCACGCATGCGCCGCATCCGATGCAGGCAGCGGCATCAAATGCTTTATCAGTGACAAGCTTGCTTATCGGGCTGCTGTTAGCTTCGGGTGCGCATCCCGTGTTTGTGCTTATGAACCCCCCGGCATGCATGATCCGTTCGAAAGAGCTGCGGTCTACAGCCAGGTCTTTGATCACGGGGAATGCGCTGGCCCTCCAGGGTTCGATCACTAGGGTTTCTCCGTCTTTGAACTCACGCATATGTAATTCGCACGTGGTGGTGTTGCGCATGGGACCATGGGGGCGGCCGTTGATGTACAGGCCGCAGGTGCCGCAAATGCCCTCGCGGCAATCCTGCTCAAAGGTTACCGGCTCACCGCCATCCTCGATGATCTGTTTGTTCAGGTAATCCAGCATCTCGAGGAACGACATTTCGGGCGAGACATCTTTCAGGGGATAGGTTTTGAATGAACCTTTGGACCGGGCGTTCTGCTGCCGCCATATTTTTAGTGTAAAATTCATCTGTTTACTGTTTTTCAGGTTATTGGTTTTCTGATGTTAGTGTCTTTGTCAGGACTGCTATTGGCTGTTAGCTTTTGGCTTTCTTGCCAACAGCTTTCTTGCTTTCAGCACCCATTGACAATGATCATATCCTCTTTATCAAAAATCCTGTCACGGGCGTTCCCATCACTAAAATAAGGCTTATTTATAGCTCCTCTCCTTCAATTCCACAAATTCAAACTGCAAGGGTTCTTTATAAAGTTTGGGCTTTTCTTTTGCGCCCTGGTACTCCCATGCGCCCACATAGGCAAAGTCGGCATCGTTACGTTTGGCTTCGCCCGTTCCGGTCTGGTGTTCTTCCCTGAAGTGTGCACCGCAGGACTCTTCGCGCTGCAGCGCATCTTCGCACATCAGGCGGCCCACCTCGAAGAAGTCGGCCACTTTAAGTGCCTTTTCCAGCTCCTGGTTGTAATCGTTTTCGGATCCGGGGATGCAGATGTCTTCCCAGAATTCTTTTTCCAGTTCGTTGATCAGCTCGACCCCTTTTTTCAGCCCATCGGCATCACGTCTCATGCCGCAGTGGTCCCACATGATCTTGCCAAATCGTTTATGGAAACTTGAGGCAGTCTGTTTCCCTTTCACTGCCATGAGGCGTTGTACCTTGCCGGCGGCAGATTTTGCTGCCTCTTCAAACTCAGGAGTGTCGTCGGGGATCTTGCCCGTGCGGATGTCGTCGGCAAGGTAGTCGCTGATGGTATTGGGCAGGATGAAGTATCCGTCGCCGCAGCATTGCATCAGGGAGCTTGCCCCCAGCCTGTTCGCTCCATGGTCTGAGAAGTTGCTTTCGCCTATAGCAAATAGGCCCGATATGGTGGTCATCAGGTTATAGTCTACCCATAGGCCGCCCATGGTATAGTGCCCGGCCGGATAGATCCTCATGGGTTGCTTGTACGGGTTGATGCCGGTGATCTTTTCGTACATTTCGAACAGGTTGCCGTACTTGTCGCGGATGGCTTTTTCGCCCTGCGCTTCGATGGCGTCCTGGAAGTCGAGGTAGACCGACAAGCCGGTATCGCCCACACCGAAACCTGCATCGCACCGTTCTTTTGCCGCCCTGGAAGCCACATCACGCGGCACCAGGTTGCCGAATGCCGGATAGCGTCTTTCCAGGTAGTAATCCCTTTTGTCTTCGGGGATCTCTGTAGGATGCCTCTTGTCTCCCTTCTCTTTGGGCACCCATACACGGCCGTCGTTGCGCAGCGATTCCGACATCAGGGTAAGCTTGCACTTGTAGTCGTTCAGCACGGGGATGCTGGTGGGGTGGATCTGTATAAAGCTTGGGTTAGCGAAGAGCGCACCCTTTCTGTAAGCGCTCCATGCTGCGGAGGCATTGCTGCCCAGGCCAAGGGTAGAAAGGTAGAACACCGTTCCGTATCCTCCGGTGGCGAGCACCACGGCATGGGCCGAGTGGCGTTCGATCTCACCGGTAAGCAGGTTACGTGTGATGATCCCACGGGCTTTGCCGTCGACGATCACTATATCGAGCATATCGCGGCGCGGGAACATCTTAACAGTGCCTTTGGCGATCTGGCGGTTCAGCGATGAGTAGGTGCCCAGCAGGCATTGCTGGCCGGTTTGCCCTTTGGCGTAAAATGTCCGGCTTACCTGCACTCCGCCAAAGGAGCGTGTGTCGAGAGAGCCGCCATAGTCCCTGGCGAAAGGAACACCCAGGGCAGTGAAATGGTCTATCACATCGTTGCTCACCTCTGCCGCCCGGTAAACGTTTGCCTCACGGGCCCTGTAGTCGCCCCCCTTCATCATGTCATGAAAAAGGCGGTATATGGAATCGTTGTCGTTTTTATAGTTCTTTGCGGCATTGATGCCCCCCTGGGCTGCTACCGAATGCGCACGACGCGGAGAGTCCTGAAAGCAGAAAGCCTTCACTTTATAGCCCAGCTCACCCAGGGCGCTGGCTGCCGACGAACCGGCAAGCCCCGTGCCCACTACAATGATCTCAATCTTCTTCTTGTTGGCAGCATTCACCAGTCGTAACCCGGCTTTGTAACGGCTCCACTTTTCGGCAATGGGGCCATCTGGAATTTTGGAATCAAGCTTTTGCATAGCTTATCTATTTTGGAATTGAAAAAAGATCAATGAATAAAATAAAAATACAAGGGAATGACAGCAAATCCCACGCTGATGGCAATGGCATAAATGGTACCGATCACCTTGATGGCAGGAGTATATTTGGTGTGATTGAGACCCAGCGACTGAAAAGCCGACTGGAAAGCATGCTTTAAATGAAACCCAAGGAAAATCAGCGCTACTATGTAACCAATGACATACCAGGTATTGGTAAACACAATCCTGGCCATCCCGAAAAAGTCATGCTGGTCGGCAACCTCTCCGGGCTCACCCGGTATGGCTACCCATCCCAGCTTCACAAAGAAAAAATTAATAAGATGTATTACAAGGAAAATGAAGATGATCACCCCTGTATGAAACATAAAACGCGAGAAAGCGCTGGTTTCCGTTCTCAGCCGCTTGTGATACTTAACCGGCCGCGCCCTGTAGTTCTGTAACTGCAAAGCAACACCCAGCAGGATGTGGATCAGGAAGCCCGCAAATAGAACATATTCCATGATCTTGATCGCCGGATTCAGTTTCAAAAATTCTACCGCCCTGCCAAATGCCTCTCCGCCATCGCCGGCCAGCATCAGCAAGTTCGTTGCCAAATGGAAAATCAAAAACAACATCAGGAAAATCCCTGCCAGGGCCATGATGTATTTCTGACTTAAAGATGGGAGGTTAAGAAAAGTCTTCTTCATGTGAATGGGTTATGTGGTGCATAAAGAGAGAAACATGGAGTACTAACAAAAGTATGGTGTATGTTTTAATTTTCCAAGGTAAACAGTTATTTAAAAAGATTTTAAAGAAGGCGATCGGTGCGACAAATTTGCGCGAATTATCGATCTGTGTTCCGGGGCTGCCGGAGTGAGAGCGATGGTTATGCAGTTTGATACGAAAATTGTACTTTTGGTTTTATATAGATACGAACTAAAACCGCATGATATGTTTGATAAAAAGACGTACATAACGCGCCGCCGGCGTTTGAAGGAGAGCATGGGGAAAGGCCTTGTGCTTATCATGGGCAACGTAGACGTGCCGATGAATTACAGGAGCAACACCTACCGCTTCCGGCAGGACAGCAACTTCCTGTATTTCTTTGGATTGGATCACCAGGGCCTGGCGGGTATTATTGATCTTGACAACGGGGAAGATATCATTTTCGGGAATGATGTGAGCCTTGACGATATTATCTGGATGGGCCCGCAGCCAAAGCTTTCGGAGCGGGCAGCTGAAGCAGGCGTGGAAAAGAC
>PWRF01000151.1 GCA_003556325.1 Bacteroidales bacterium
ATCGTATTTGCCAGTCATAACCAGAACAAGATCGAAGAAATCAGGGCTATCCTCGGCCCTGATTTCTTTGTAAAAGGCCTTACAGACATCAACTGCACGGAGGAGATCCCGGAACCTTTTGCAACCCTTGAGGAAAATGCACTGGCCAAGGCAAGATATGTGGAAATACACTTCGGCTTCGACTGTTTCGCCGATGATACAGGCCTCGAGGTTGATGCCCTGGGAGGCCTGCCCGGTGTTTATTCTGCCCGATACGCAGGGTCCGGGAAAAAAAGCCTAGATAACATTGCCAAACTCCTTAATGAATTAAAGCATCACACAAACAGGAATGCCAGGTTCCGGACGGTAATCGCTCTCGCGATGCAGCGAAAACACTATTTTTTTGAAGGTGTTGTGAACGGGATCATAGCAGAGAGCCCGCGGGGGGTCGAAGGTTTTGGGTATGACCCTGTGTTCATACCCGAGGGATATAGCAAATCCTTTGCAGAAATGCCTGCCAGCGAAAAAAACAAGATCAGCCACAGGAAAATTGCCATCGATAAGCTGGCCGGTTTTCTGAAACAACAATCATTGCCCCGATAAAGCCTCTTCCAGCAGCATGGAAAAAAGTTCCCTGTTGGAAATGCCCTCTATGGCAGCCTGCTGGGGCACGATGCTCGTTTCGGTCATCCCAGGGGTAACGTTCACTTCGATGAAAAACAGGATGTCCCTGCTGTAAATAAAGTCAAAACGCGTCAATCCCTTTAAGCCAAGCGCCTTGTACAGAAACACTGCGCTTTCTTTTACTTTTGAGGTAAGCTCTTCAGTGATGCGCGCCGGTGTGATCTCATCGGCAGCTCCGGGCGTGTACTTGGCCTCATAGTCAAAAAACTCAGCTTTTGTTTTGCTTACGATCTCGGTAACAGGCAAGGCTTTCACTTCTCCCTTGTATTGGAAGACACCGCATGTAAGTTCCGCCCCAACCAGCAGCTCTTCCACAAGCACATCCCTGTCGTGGTCAAAAGCCAGTCTGACGGCTGCAGGCAACTCTCCGGGCTTATGCACCCGTGTCATGCCCAAACTTGAGCCTCCTTCGTTGGGTTTGACAAAAACCGGCAGGTTCACGCTTTTCAGTACCTCTCCTGCCGAATAATCCAGTCCACGGCTTAACTTTACTGATCTTGGAACGGGGAAACCCAGCCGGGCAACCACAAGGTTGCAATAATGCTTGTTGAAAGTCAGGGCAGATGCCAGCACACCCGCAGTGGTATAAGGTATTTGCAGAAGGTCAAAATAGCCCTGAAGTTTGCCATTCTCGCCGGGGGTTCCATGTATAGTAATAAACGCAGCATCAAAAATAATTCTATGCCTTCCGTCAAGTACAGAAAAATCATTCCTGTCGACACTGACCTCTGTCCCGTCGTCCTTTTGCCAAACCCATTTCTTGCCCTGTATCACGATAAGGTACACCCGGTACTTTGCCGGATCGATGTTTTCACGGATCATCCGCGAACTGGCAATGGATATAACGTATTCCCCTGAATCCCCCCCTGCTATCAGCGCAATGTTTTTTCTTCCCATGGGTTCGGTTTTATGAATTGTATCATCAGTATAATTAATGTCGAAATGCCCAAATGGCTAAAAGTCAGGTATCGCAAAGCAAAAGCCCACTGAGGGCTAATGAATAAAAAAACAAATATACGTTAAAATCCTTGTCGTTGCCTGCCTGATTCTGTATGATTCAAATTTCGCTGTAAAACATAAAAAGGCCATAAGCACGTTATGTATGTATGAAAATAGTTTCGCCGGAAACCTGCAATCCTGATTATAACTATCATTGAACAATGCAAGGATTTGTTAATCATTGTTTATCAGCAATCCTCAGATACTTTTTTACAGGTGTTCAAACCATTTTACCAACAGGGTAAATACGTATCAGAGGCTTAATCTGCAATATTACAGAATGCCGGATGAATCGCGATTTTATGTTATTTTTGTCGGTATGTTTCGGAACAAATGGCTTTTGAGGATGATCACCGCAATTTGCAGATCTTGTAGCTTCTGCAGGACCCTCAGGCTTCATCAAAGCACAGAAAAATGACCATATGGCAGTATCTTAGCAGTCGGTCTTTCCTGCGACAATTACTTATTGCTGCAGCCCTGGGCGTAGCCATGATCTGGGGTGCATTGAAGTTTCTCGATCTGTATACACTTCACGGCCGGACCATTACCGTGCCCGACCTGAAAGGCTACTATGCGGATGATGCAACAGAGAAATTAACTTCCCACCGGTTGCGTTATGTGATCAATGATTCCATTTATGACCAGGCCAAAGAGCCGGGAAGCATTGCCTGGCATAATCCCGGTCCCGGGACCGAGGTAAAGCGCAACCGCACCGTTTATCTCACAAAGGTCGCCCTCATGCCGGAAATGGTAGAAATGCCGGATCTTACCGATCTGAGCCGGAGGCAGGCCATTACCATCCTTGAAACCCATGGCCTGAGCGTGGGAACGCTCTCCTATCAGCCGGATATTGCCAGGGATGCGGTGTTAAAACAAAAGTTTGAGGGCGGGCTCATTGAAGCCGGAACCCCGGTTGAAAAAGGGACTTCCATAGACCTGGTACTCGGAGAGGGCCTTGGCGAAAATATTACTGTCGTTCCGCTGGTCATTGGAATGCAGCGGGAGGAAGCCATCCGCACGTTAAACAGGGTGGGGCTGAACGTTGGAGATGAGGTGGTGATGGATGAAAACGAAGAAAACCTCAAAGTGTACCTCCAGGACCCGGATCCGCTTGATCAGGCACAATACCTTGAAGCCGGAAGTAGCGTTGACCTGTTTTTCAGGTCCACCGACGAATTTGATTTTGAAGAGTACCTCGAGCAACTGCTTTCCGTACCCATGCCGAAGCTCCTGGGAATGACGCCCGAAGAGGTCAGCGATACCCTGGAAAAGCTGGAACTGGAGTTGGGAATGGAGGTTTTTGAGGAAGGTGCAGAGAAAGACAATGCAAGAGTTTACCGGCAAAAACCCGAATACCAGGAAGGGATGATCATCCCAAAGGGAGAAAGCATGGATGTATGGTACGAAAAATCAGAATTCACTGAAGAAGACGCTTCCGATTCAGAAGAACAATAATCTGTCATTACATGGCCATTTTAAAAAGTATATTTATCCTCTTTTTGATTGGAGCGCTCCCAGTGCACGCACAGGAGTACCTCCTTCCCGTCATGCACAATGTGCACAAATCTCCCGAATTGCTGGAAAAACACCAGCAATTGGTGCAAACCCGGTCAGAAGCTATTGGTCTTCCCTTCTGGGATGATTTTACCAACGACGGGCCCTACCCTGATCCGGAAAAGTGGATCGATTCTTATGTTTTTATTAACACAGGCTTTGCGGTGCACCCAAAAACTTACGGTGTTGCCACATTCGACATCCTCGACGAAAACGGCGAAATATATGACCATGCCACAATAGACAACATCCCTTTTGCCGCCGATCATCTTACATCGCATATCCTGGATCTGAGCGAATACAGCCCTTCCGACTCGCTCATACTCACTTTTTATTATCAGCCACAGGGAACAGGCGCTCCTCCCGCCGATAACGACTCGCTCGTGCTCCAGTTCAGATTGCCTCCCGAACAGGAAGTTGCAAAAAACACCAAGGATGATAATGATGATGATGAAGGGAACGGGAATGACGAACACCTGTGGCAAAGCGTATGGAAGGCCGAAGGAGAATCCCTCATGTCCTTTTCGCAGGATACATTCCCCTATTTTAAGAGGGTAGCCATCCCCGTTGAAGACGAGATTTACTTTCACGATGAATTCCAGTTCCGTTACAGGAACTATGCATCTTTCAGTCCCGGGCAGACCATCCCTAACAACACCCAAACCGGGAACATCTGGAACATCGACTATGTATATTTTGATCATGGCCGCAGTTTGCTGGACTCCACTTACAACGACATTGCATTTGTGTCGCCGGCCCAATCCCTGTTGCAGGACCTGACTGCCATGCCCTGGTCGCAGTATATTGCGAACCCCCAGCAGGTGCTCCGGAGCAACTTCCGGGTCAGGATTGCCAACCTCAGCGATGTACCGTATAACTACAACTATTTGTACGTTATCCAGGACGAAAACCAGAACACCATCAGGACCTATTCCGGGGGATCGGATGTGGTACAGCCATTTTTTGATGCCGGTTACCAGGACTATCCCCCCCATTCCAATCCGATTGTACTTACCAATCCTCTACCTACAAGCCCGGCCCATGAGAGGCATTTCCGCATTGTTCACAAGCTCCAGCCCGGGACGCAGGGCGACGACCGCCCCAGGAACGACACCCTTGCTTTTGATCAGCACTTTTCAAACTTTTTCGCCTATGACGACGGCAGCCCGGAACTTATTCACCTTGTCAAAGGCAGTGATCCCGGGAGGGCTCTGCAGTTTAACGCCGCTCATACCGACACGATCGAGGCAGTAAAACTATTTTTGCTGGAGACCATCAACAACCAGGATCTTCAACAGCGGTATGAAGTATTTATCTGGGACAGCCTTGAACCGGAGAACATCATTTACCAGTCGGAAGAACAGTTTATCACAGAGGAAAGCACCTCGGGAGGATTTGAAACCTATGAGCTGACCAGCCCCATTGTCGTCGAAGGAAGCTTTTATGTCGGATTCAGGCAGGCAGGCACGGTATTGCTGAGCAACGCCATTGTTGTTGGTTTCGACAAAAGCCAGAACGTGAACCACCGGCTTTTTTATGATGCGGGGCAAGGGTGGCTATCATCCGGCGCAACAGGAGCCCTTATGATACGGCCGGTTGTAAAAAGAGACCACGTTACCTCGATACCTTCTCCTGATGTTGCCGGAGGTCTTTCAGCAACCATTTATCCCAACCCGGTTTCGGGCAGCAGCCTGCACCTCAAAACAGAAGCTGCTGTTGATCAAGATTGTATGATCATAGAGCTTTTTGACACCCATGGCAGGCTGGTACTCCGGCAAAAATTCAGCTCTTCTGTAAACATTTCTTCATTACATAACGGTGTATACCTGGTAAGGATCACTGACACCCATTCGGGGCATAGCACAACCGAAAGGGTAGTCATAGCCCGGTGATATGTATAGCAACTAATTCCGCAAGCTGATGTCAGAACACCTAACACCCGGGAATTCGAGCGATGGTGACCACAACGGAGAGAGCCAGGAGATGTTTGAACATCACCGCTTTGTTGTGGATAAGGGGCAGGGCATGCTTCGCATCGATAAATATGTTCAGGCCAAAATTGAAGGCATCAGCCGCAACAAAATACAGAACACAGCAAGGGCAGGCAACATTCTGGTTAACGGCGAGCCTGTAAAGCCCAATTACAAGGTTAAACCACTCGACGAGATCAGCATCGTGATGGCACATCCGCCGCGCGAGATCGAACTCATCCCTGAAAACATTCCCATCAATATTGTTTTTGAAGACGAACATATTGTAGTTGTAAACAAGGAGCCGGGCATGGTGGTGCATCCCGGGTACGGTAATTATACCGGCACCCTGGTGAACGCACTTGTATACCATTTTGAAAACCTCCCCGTTCAGAAGGATGAGCCTGTCAAGCCCGGCCTGGTTCACCGTATCGACAAAGACACCTCAGGGCTGCTTCTCATTGCCAAGACGGAGTTTGTTCAGTCGAAGCTCGCAAAGGCCTTTTTCGACCGGACCATTGAACGGATTTACCATGCCCTGGTCTGGGGGGATTTTGATGAAGAAACCGGTACAATTACCGGCCATATAGGGCGCAGCCTGAAAAACAGGAAGGTAATGGATGTTTTTCCGGATGGGTCGTACGGGAAACCTGCTGTAACACATTACAGGGTACTGGAACGTTTTGGCTATGTCACCCTGGTAGAATGCAAACTGGAAACAGGCAGGACACACCAGATTCGGGCCCACTTCAGGCACATAAAACACCCCTTGTTCAACGATGCCACCTATGGAGGCGACAAGATCCTGAAAGGAACAACCTTCACCAAATACAAGCAATTTGTAAAAAATTGCTTCCAGATCCTTCCCCGGCACGCGCTGCACGCAAAGACCCTTGGTTTTACCCACCCTGCCACCGGAAAATATATGTTTTTTGATACGCCCCTGGCCGACGACATGAAAGAGGTTATAAACAAGTGGAGGGGTTATGCCATTCACAAGAAAGAGGACCTGTAAGATGATTATGCATACCGGCAGATCAGGCTAGGCAAACGGTAAAAAAAACCACAAGTAGCGGCTTGTGGTTTTCAATATTCAGATTAATGAAACAGGTGCTAATTAAATTCCATCACAACCACGAATTCTCTGTCGTCGTTTTCAATCCGCCTGGTTTCGAGATCGGCATCGCTTTCTTTTGCATAAACAGGGCCAAAACTTTCTTCAAGCATACCGGCAATTGCTGGTGCGTTACCGGGCGACATTTCTGTTTCAAATACAGGCATTTGAGAATTGTCTCCAGCCATTCCTTCCAGGTGCACTGAAACAAATGATTGCGGTGTCTGCCCCCGGCTATCCAATGCATGTCTTTCCAGCCTCATGCAGTCATCGTTCCCCCTACCCGCAATCATGGCGTCAGTAACAACTATTGTATAGCTGACGCTTGTGCTGGCCTGGGCCTGTAAATCCTGAACAGAACCAAGTGCGAAGATAGATGCAAAAAATATTACTACTGCCAATGCCATCTTTGCAAAATTCTATTGTCACAATTGCAATCTCAACACAAATATGACAAATTTTTTTAATGATGGCAAGTTTTTTAAGGTTTTTATTTGTTTTTTTAATTATTTCTTTACACTACGCCTCAATTTGTAATATTTTTTTACGCCACATAAAATCTTACCTTAACAGCCAGCCGAATTCTTGCTGCTATATGCACAATAACCGGACTATGCAGATACAGTTACAAAGAGGCCGTCAGATAATTTTGTTCCGCGATTTATTAAAGCTTCAATCCATATTTTTCGATTTTTGCATTCAGGGTTGGCCGGGTAATTCCAAGTATTGAAGCTGTTTTTTGTTTGTTCCACTTCGTATATGCAAGGACTTTGGCGATATGTTCTTTTTCCAGCTCCGCCAGGCTTACAGGCATTTCTTCCGGGGCTTCTGCTACCTCATTACCGGGAGTTATACCTTCTATGCGAATATTTTTGGCTTCGAGCAAGTCGCCATGCGCAAGCAAAACAGCCTGCATTAAAACATTTTTGAGTTCCTGAACATTACCGGGCCAATCATATGATTGTAGAATCCTCAGTGCACGGGGGTCCACCTGGCGAACGTTTTTGTTTACAAGCAGATTGAGTTCCTCAAGCAGATGGTCTGCCAGTAAAGGGATGTCTTCTCTGCGTTCTCTCAAAGGCGGAATATGGAGAGCAAAAACCTTTAGTTTATAATACAGCTCTTTAAGAAACTTTCCCTTATTGATTAAATCGCTGATATCCTGTTTAGTTAAAGAAAGCATTCTGGGTTTTTTCCCAGGGTTTTTCATAAGGTCATCATCCAGGAAATCAAGCAGCCTTACCTGCATTTCTGATGACAACATCCCCACTTCGTCCAGTATGATACTTCCATACCCTGGGTCCTGGACCTCCCCGGAGCCCGCATTTCCGGCATATTTTTTCATTACCTGAAGGGTATCCTCCAGGTGTTTTTCCTGAAGATTTTTGCACCCCAGGTGAAGCAGGGGTGCCTCCGGCTTGCTGCCGGAATGATGGATCAATTTGGCCAGGCGTTCCTTGCCTGTGCCGGTTTCACCCGAAATGATGACACCTATGTTAGTCTGCGCAAAGCGGCCAACGTTTTTAAATATCTCCCGCATTGCAGTGGATTTGCCCACCATAAGATTTTCATCACGTTTCCGCATGGCTGCATCAGGGCCGGCAAGAGAGTTTTCTTTTTCTGCTTTTATAGACTGCAAGCCATTATTCACAGTTTCAACCAGCTCTTTGGGGTTAATGGGCTTTTCAATAAAATCAAAAGCCCCTGTCTTCATAGAGCGGATGGTGAGAGACGCATCGCCATAGGCAGTTAAAATGATAACCGGTATATTGTCATCCAGCTCCCTTATCTTGTTCAGCACATCTATACCGGTTATTCCAGGCATCCGGTAATCCGTGATCACAATATCCGGTCTTTTTGTTTTGAGCAACTCTATACCTGCGCTACCTTCCTGGGCAGTAAAAACCTCAAAACCCTTTTTCCTGAGAATACCCTCTGTTAGTCTGACAACAACAGGATCGTCATCAATGATCAGTATTTTATGCATGGCATATAGTGTATGAGTTAATAAAATGCTTTGATCGATCTGCTTTCATCCTCTCCGATATAGCTTCCGCCTCAATCCCGGAATACAGATGATCCACTGAGCAAAAAACCAGTGATTTTTTTACATTGTCAATTGACTATTGTCATAAACGAGAACTTCAGCCGTCTAAGGTAAAAATAATTTACACATCAGGCAAGCATCCTATGATTATTTTCGATTTAATTGATAAAATATTTTTCTCTAAAATGGAATGGCGCGATCTGAATTTACAACTACACCTGTTTATTTTTAACCGGTATTCATTAAAAATAATATGTAAAAAACTCGCAAAAAATGGACTATCCATCCCCAAAGGAGGTGGCTTTTACCCCGATTTTTGCTTAGTACCGCGAATTTTTTTCTGCCACACGGGCCTGCAGGCAAAGCCCCGCCAGAACATCACCACGCCCAAAGGACGTGGGTTTTCAAGTTAAACTGAAGGACGCAAAGACGAATGATCTGGAAATGGTTAAACATTTTTGAAATTTGAAGCTGAGCGGCAGCAGAGTTCTGAGCAAAGCGATTCAGAATTTGAAACCCGCGGGGCAAATACAAAGGATCGGGATGCAAACAAACACGGAGTCTTCTGTGTTTTGCATCCCGATCCTTTGTATTCTCACTTGATATCCTGGGGCTCACTGGGTCAGTGAGTCATTCCGGTCATGCTATTATTAAAACCGCAGATTCAAACCTGCCATAAAATGCCGGCCTGCCTGGGGGAAGTAGCCGTCGTCAATGGCTATCAATCCCTGGTCGCCGACAACGCCCTTATAGACCCAGGCATTGGTTTCATAATTCACATCAAAAACATTATTCACCTGGAGCAAAAACTCCAGCGCCCTGAATTGTTGAGGGTTTATCACGTATTTAAGCCGCAGGTCATTCACAAAATATGCATCGAGCATGCGATCGGTGTTCATAGTGTTGTCAATGTATTGATCACCAACGTATTTGCTTTCCAGGAACAGGTGCAGATTCTGTACTGGCGTTACTGTAAAGTTGCTGGCAGCTATTACTGAGGGGGAAAAGGCGATATCAGTATTTTCATAAGTTCGCACATCCGTACCCACCCAGTTCCAGTCGGCATCATACATATCTGAGTGTTCTTCGAACTCGGGGATCTTATTGCGGCTTAAGGTGAGGTTGCCCGACCAGGCAAGCAATTCATTGAAGCGGTACCGGCCTTCCAGTTCGACTCCCATGCGGTAGCTTTCTTCAATGTTTGTCCTGGTAAATCCACCCACATCGTTAATTTCGCCGGTCAGGATCAGTTGGTCAACGTAATCCATCAGATAGAAGTTCAGTCCAAAGCTGGCATTGGTTCGCTGGTATTTGTATCCGAGTTCCAGGTTACGCAATGTTTCATGAGTTGGGCGGCTTTCCGGAGACGATTCGGTAAAGTCGCGCCTTACAGGTTCGCGGTTCCCGATACCGCCAAAAAGGTATGTGGTGTGCTGGGGGCTCCATTGGTAGTGCAGGCCCAGTTTTGGGTTAAAGAAGTGAAAGATCTCTTTTTGCTGCAGTGGCACCACTTGTTCGTGCACCCATGCCTGCCCGAGAAAACTGTACGACACATACCTGTACTGCAAATCGGTAAAAGCCGTTAACCCCGGAGTGAGTTCATAGCTGGTTTTCAGGAAGCTGTTAAAGTCTTTTTTAAAACCGTTGTTATCATAATAGCGGTGACGGATGTCGGCGTGCTGAGCATGCCGGGCCCAGATAATCTCTCCGAAATGATCGCCGTCGTATTCGTTGTATCCGCCTCCGAAGATCATTTCAAGGCCACTGTAGTTATTGTAATTCAACGAATAGGTAAGCCCGTAAAAGTGGTTGTCGAGCCATCTTCTCCGAACAAGGTCACTGCTGGTGATCTCCTCGCCACCTACCACAACGGCAGGCAGGTCATAGCGACTGAATGCTTCATCCTCGCGGAATTGTTCGTAATAACCACGCCCGCGGGTATAGTGCAATGCACCGGTCGCCACAAGGCCGGACCTGATGTCGCGTGTGAGATGGATCTGATAGTGGTCCTGCTGATAATTGTCGGTTTCGTTTTCATAAAACCGAATGTTCCCTTCGTCGTCTGTGTACATACCCGACGGGTTGAAAGTCCGGTTGTGCGCCAGTGAGTCTGACGGGACACCATTCCAGGCCTGGTAGGTGGTTTCTGTGCCCGAAAACACCACGCCTTTTACCATTGTATTTTCACCATAATACCCACCGGACAGATAAAACGACTTCAGGTCAGCACTGGCACGGTCGATATAGCCATCTGATTCAACTTTTGACAATCGCCCGTCAAACGCCCAGTTTTCGTTAATAAGTCCTGTGCCAAAGCTTACGGTGTTTTTAAGGGTATTGAACGACCCTGCTGAGCTATTGATCTCTGCATAGGTTTCATCCCTGAGCGTGGTCGACTGCAGGTTGATGGTGGCGCCAAAGGCACCTGCCCCATGAGTGCTCAAACCCACGCCCCGTTGCACCTGCAGATCATCGACTGAAGAAACGATATCTGGCATGTTGACCCACCAAACGCCGTGAGATTCTGCATCATTGACCGGAATGCCGTTGATGGTCACATTGATCCGGCTCTGGTCGCTTCCCCTGATATTCATCCAGGTATAACCCACACCGGCACCTGCATCTGAACTTGCAACCAGAGAGGGTGTATTCGTAAGCAGCATGGGCAGATCCTGGCCCAGGTTGCGTGGTGCCAGTTCTTCCCGGCTGATGTTGGTATAGGTCACCGGAGCCCGCCCTTCTGCTCTTACTGCTGATACCACAACCTCTTCAGTAAGTGTGGCCCGGCGCTGCAACGTAATTTCGAGGTCACGGTCCGTTGTGAGGCCGACCTCTTTATAAACCGGATCATATCCAATAAAGGTAACTTGCAGCACATGATCCCCTGCTTCCAGGTTCTCAATGCGGAATTGCCCGTCGCGATCTGTAAAAACACCCTTGTATGTCCCCTCTATAACCACATGAGCCCCCGGCAGGGTATTACCGTCTGTGCGGTCAACAACACGACCGCTGATTGCAAACTGGCCTGATGCTATAACGGAAGTCATCAGGCAAAAAGCCATCAGGATAAATGATTTGAACATAGAATTAAGAATTAAACTGTTAAACAACCAACGGCAAATAGGAGCAAAAAGCCGTCATTTGTTTACGTCCCTTCCCTTCGCCGGCACTACCCGGATCAGGTTCAATGGGTTTGATCTCAGCCCGTTCGTTTAGGGCACCCCTATTTTTGAAATGCACTACAAAATTACTAAAAAAACCGAAAACTTTTGATCCTTTTCCCCGAATTTTCAACTTACCATAACACACCGCAAACCCGGACTTTTCGACCTTTCGACCTTTCGACTTTTAGACATTTCGTCCTTTTGTCTTTTTGTTTCTTTGTCTTTTTGTTTCTTTGTCTTTTTGTCTCTTTGTCTTTTTGTCTTTTCGTCCTTTTGTCTTTTTGTCTTTTTATTGTATTTTGCAGAAAAAAGCCATGCACATCCTGATCATTAACGGACCAAACCTCAACCTGACCGGCAAGCGCGAACCGGAGCTTTACGGAAGCGAAACATTTGAAGAGATCCTGGCAGACTTACGTGCCTTACATCCTGGCATCACTATGGATTACCTGCAAAGCAACCTGGAGGGAGAGATCATCCAGGGCATTCAGGAAGCAGATGGAAAGTATGACGGGGTGATCCTGAATGCAGGGGGGTACACGCACACATCGGTTGCCATTGGGGATGCTGTTGCAGCGGTGGGGACACCCGTGATAGAGGTGCATATGAGCAACATCGACCGCCGCGAAGCTTTCAGGAAGATATCCCACATTTCAGCCAACTGTGCCGGAAGCATTTCCGGTTTTGGTGCGGGCAGTTACTTTCTGGCCGTTGAAGCACTTAAACGGAGGTCGGAAAAGTACTTCTTACGTAACAAATAGTGTTGAATCACAATGCTTCTCCTATAAAGCATCTCCGGCATCTCGCGCGGCACATTCTGCCGGTGCTTTTTAAGTCTTTTCCTATGGGATAGTAATGCGTACCATGCCCGCGCAATGGCCAGAAGGTTTTTTCCTTGTCCTTTGATAAGGAAACGGAATGCGGCCATTTCATCAAGGGCATACCTGAGCAGGATAATCTTGCGAAACATTCGTCCGGGCAGGTTTTTTGCAAGCATCCACAGGCTGTTTCTGAAGTTGAGATAGGTCTTTTTCGGGCTGGAGGCGGGCAGGGATCCTCCTCCGAGGTGATAGAGAACGGAATCGGGACAATAGCATACACGAAACCCAAGGTTTTGAAAACGCCAGCACAGGTCTATTTCCTCCATGTGTGCAAAAAACCGCTCATCAAAGCCGCCGGCTTTATGGAACGCATAGGCACGGACAAACATAGCTGCACCGCTGGCCCAGAATATATCCACGGCATCATCATATTGTCCTTCATCCTTTTCCACTGTCAGAAAAATCCTGCCGCGGCAAAAGGGGAAACCGTATTTGTCGAGAAACCCACCTGCTGCACCCGCATGTTCAAAATATGCAGGGTTTTCCAGCGATCTTATTTTGGGTTGAACCGCCACAATTCCGTGATCCTCCTCCATCATGCCGATACAGGGCTGAAGCCATCCTTCGGTAACCTGCATGTCGGAGTTAAGTAATACGTAATACTCGGTGTCCACCTGTGCCAATGCACGGTTATACCCTCCGGCATATCCGTAATTTTTTTCAAGAAGTATCAACCGGACCCCGGGGTAATGCTCCTTCAGAAACGCCACTGACCCGTCGTCCGATGCATTATCCGCCACGATCAACTCCACTTCGTCCGGCGTATTCGCAATGATGCCGGGGAGAAAACGCTCCAGCAAATGCTTGCCGTTCCAGTTCAGGATCACTACCGCGGTTTGGGGTTTGTGCATGTCGGTCATGTTCAAAAAAGACGAAAGGACAAAAAGACAAAAAGACAAAATGTCGAAAGGCCCGGGTCTGTCAGGCACATCTGGCTATGAACAATAAGCCTGTTGGGTCAGGGTGCCGCAGAGTCGATGCATTTAACCTTTTTCAAAAATAAGCATTTTGGGCGTGCTGCCGGAGGAACAGGATTTTTTGTTTTTCTACCGGAATTTTTTCTTAATTTTGCACCGGAGAGATGGCAGAGTGGTCGATTGCGGCGGTCTTGAAAACCGTTGAGGTGTAACAGCCTCCGGGGGTTCGAATCCCTCTCTCTCCGCAAAGACCGAACAAATAACTGATCCCGTCTGTTCTACAGTCGGGATCTCTTTTTTAAATCAATCTGGTTACCAGGATTTTCCTGCCTTTCAGGTTGAATTAACAGAAATTTCGCATGTTTTTATGAATCGATAACTTCATGATTTAATGTGTTTTAGCTTTAATGCTTGGTGACCCTTGGTGCCTTTGATTTGTTATGTTGTTGATAATAAAAACATTACCATGTGTGCGAAACTTCTGGAATTAATACACAGAGGACCAGGAAAATTACGGATAACCAAATGAATAATAAAAAGCATTGCGTTTCTACTATTAACAAGAAGCAAAATCACCTCCAGTCCTTTCGACATTTCGACATTTCGACATTTTGTCCTTTTGTCCTTTTGTCTTTTTGTCTTTTTGTCCTTTTGTCTTTTTGTCTTTTTGTCCTTTTGTCTTTTTGTCTTTTTGTCTTTTTATCTTTTTGTCTTTTTATCCTTTTGACATTTCAACATTTTGACATTTTTTTATGCTAGCCAATATTTACACCTGTTCCGCATATTACCTCCTGAGAAAAGAGATAAAGAAAAGGTGGAAACCTTCTTTCAGGTATGACCCGGATGCACAACAGCGCATGGAAGCTTTTATCGCAGAAGTCCCGGCAAGCAAAGTGTTTGTGCATGTGGCGCTTTCGGCCACCCGGTTATTCAGTCCGGCACCGGATGGGTACGGCTGGTTAAAAACCTTGTTGTGCGATCGTTTTTCTGCTGTGGTCACGAATGCATTCACACCCTCTGTCATAAAATCCAAAACCTTCGACATTAGAGAGGACAGGCCGGTTTACGGGGCGTTTGCCAGAAAGCTGTTCCATGACCGCACATTCAGAAACGCTGATCCGCTCTACTCCGTCTGCGGAGCAGGCGATACAGGCCTGGACAAAAACAGGTTTTCATTCTCCCCCGATGGTGTTTTCAGGCAGATGATAGACCAGGGTTATTACGGTCTTAACATAGATATCGACAACATCACCAGCAGTTTGCTTCATTTCATTGAGCTAAACTGCTGCCCGCCATACGTGGAAGTGCACCGCGACCTTTTCAATATTGTAACGGAAAATGGACCCCGGAAAGAAAATTATCTTTACTACAAGTACAGGAAACGGTATGCTGTAAACAATAAAACCGTTATGTTCAGCCGTAATAAGATAAAAAAAGACCTGATCAGGGCGTCCATATTGATAACGCAACGCCATAAAGGAGCCTCGGTAAGCTATTTCAGCTACAAAGAATTTTACGATTTCATCACCGGCAAGCTTGAGAAAGACCCCTTTTACCTGGTCAGCTGGTGATGAGGGTTGTTTTTATGCGATTTGCAGTGTAACTTTGGGTTGTGGATCAACGTCATTCCGAACAAAATGAGGAATCCATTTAATCTCCGGTATGGAATTCCAAAAAGGTTCGGGGTTCAGAATCACGTCAATCCGCGCCCATTCGCCCATGTTGTAAATCCCGACCATTCGGGAACAGGATTTATGACATACAGTGGGATGATTATTGTCATGGGGGCGTTCAGCCTAAGTAGGCAATTGGCTATTGGCAAGAGAGCTGAAAGCCAGATCTTTCGATATTTCGATATTTCGACATTTCGACATTTTGACATTTTAACAGTTGCAACACAACCCCTAAACTTTTGACAAGAACTTAAACATCTCAATAACTATTAGTTGAAAAAATATAAACCCATGAAACACAAAGTAAGCACAAGCTGGAAAAAAGACATGGTCTTTGAATCGGATGTAAACGGACACACCCTGA